>NZ_JBFANF010000027.1:0-156319 GCF_040674675.1 Dactylosporangium sp. NPDC049742
GAAAGCCCGGCGCCGCCTCCGGGCGCGAGGCTGACCAGGCCGATCGCGACAATCGCACAGCCCGCGCCGGCCAGAGCGAGACCACCCCCCGGACGAGGTCGAGGGCGGCGCCCTGCGCGCCCGGGTCGAGCGTGGTGACCACCGCCAGCCCGCCGGTGTGCAGCTGCTGCGCCGTGATGCCGCGCGCGGCCAGCTCCCGCTCGACCTGGTCGACGACGAGCCCGAGCTCGGCGGTGCCGCGCGTCGCGGGCAGCACCGCCGGGTAGGCCAGGGTGCCGGCGGCGCCCATCGCGGCCACGATCCACCGCCACCGGTCGAGGGCCTCGGCCGGGTTGACCGCCGGGTCGAAGTACGACGGGTCCTTGACGACGGCGGCGAGCACGGCACCCTGGGCGGCGTCGAGCCGGTCGGGCGGGACGCCGAAGTACGCGTGCGCGGCGGCCGCGATCCCGTACGCGCCGCGGCCGTAGTAGATGGTGTTCAGGTAGCGGGCGAGGATCTCGTCCTTCGGCACCGCCCGCTCCAGCTTGACGGCGAGCGCGAACTCCCGCGCCTTCCGCCCCGCCGTGACCTGCTGCGTCAGGTACGCGTTGCGCACGTACTGCTGGGTGATCGTCGACGCGCCCTGCCGGGCCCCGCCCGCGTCGGCTACGGCGGCCCGGAACACCCCGCGGACCGAGACGCCCCAGTGCTCGTGGAAGCCGCGGTCCTCGGCGGCGATCACGGCCCGGCGGACCGGCTCGGGGATCGCGGACAGCGGCACGTCGGTGTGGTCGGTGACGCCGACCCGCGCGAGCACCGTCCGGCCGTCGCGGTAGTACAGCACCGACGCCTGCGGCCGCAGCGGCGCCCCCGGCAGGTGCACCGACGCGATCCAGAGCTCGAGGGCGGCGTCGCCGGCGATGGTGACCAGGACGAGGAGCATGACTGCCCGGCAGGTGCCCCGTCGCCAGGCGCCTGGACGCCGCTTCGAGAGGTCCATGTCGCGGGCAACGCTAGCCTCCGCGGGCCGCCCCGCCGATCGGCCGAGCGAGCGACCACCGGCGGAGTAGCCCGAGCGGCCGACCCCGGTCGAGCGTGCGTCCCGGCCGCTCAGCCGAGCCGGACCTCGACCGCCACCGTTGTGGCGGCCGGGGTCGCCGGGGTGGTGCGGGCGTCGGGGAACAAACGGCCGAGCAGCCGCAGCATCGGGGTGTTGGCCGTGAGCACGTCCGCCTCGACGACACGGTAGTCGAGGGCCTCCGCGACGGTCACCAGGTGCCGCAGCAGCGTCCGGCCGACGCCGCGGCCCTGCGCCGCGTCGACGACCTCGACGGCGACCCCGGCCCGGTCCGGCCCGGTCGCGACGAGATGACCGAGCCCCTCGGCGACCCACCCGGCGGGCCCGATCCGCTCGGCGACGAGCGTGATCCTGCGCCGGCCGTCCACAGCGGACAGTGCGGCCCGGTTCGCCGGGGTCAGGCTGGTCATCGCCGTGTGGTACCGCAGATACCTGGACCGCACCGACAGGCCGTCGAAGACGTCCTGCAGCACGTCGACCTCCCCGCGGGCGAGGGGCCTGACCCGCAGGCGTCTGGCATCGGGGAGCGGAGTCACGTCGGGCATGCCCCCAGCATCGCGACCCGGACCGGTCCGGTGGATCCGTAGAACTACCGGCACCCGCCGGTAACCATGTGTCGGAAAGCCGCCCGCCCGCGATAGCATCCGCCGTGGACTCGGTGCTGGCGCGGGCCGTCGCGGCCCTGCACGTCGACGGTGACCTGCGCACCGCCCGGGCCCTCTTCGAGCAGGCGTGGCAGGAGTCCCCCGGCGACCCGGAGGCCGCCCTCGGCCTCGCCGGCCTGTGGGTCCACGAGCACCGCGACGCCGCCGCTGCCGCCGTCCTCGACCACCGCCTCACCCAGGCCCTGGCGCTGGCCCGGGCCGGCGCGCCGGAGCCGCTGCAGCTGCGGCTGGAGGCGCGGGTCGCCGCGGAGGCCGGCTACCGCGACGGCGACCCGGGCGCGGTCCTCGCCGTCGTGGACGCGGCGCGGGCGCTCGGCGACCCGGTCGCGCTCGCCGAGGCGCTCAGCCTCGCCCACCACTGCCTGCTCGCGCCGGGGCAGGCCGCGACCCGGCAGCGCCTTGCGCGGGAGCTGCTCGGCGTCGCCGCCGGCACGGGGCGCCGCGGCGACCTGCTCATGGGCATGCTGTGGCACACGGTCGACCTGTTCCTCGCCGGTGACCTGCTGGCCGAGCGGCGGCTGACCGCGCTCACCGACGCGCTCGGCGAGCGTGACCACCTCGCGGTCGGGTACGTCACCGCCGCCGTCCGGGTCATGCTCACCATCCGCGCCGGCCGGCTCGACCACGCCGAGTGGCTCGCCGCGGCCTGCGCCGACCGGGGGCGGGACGCCGGCGACGAGGACACCGAGGGCTGGCACGGCGGGCAGCTCATGGCGATCCGCTGGTTCCAGGGCAGGATCGCGGAGCTGCTGCCGATGTTCGGCGACCTCGCGCACGCCGCGACACTCAGCGCCATCGACCGGTCGCCCCTCGCCGGGCTCGCCGTCGCCGCGGCCGCCGCCGGTGACCGGGCCCGCGCCGCCGCCGTCCTCGCCCGGCTCCGCGGCGACGGCCTCGCGGCGCTGCCCCGCGGCAGCAGCTGGCTCGTCACCCTGTACGGCGTCGTCGAGGCCGCGAACCTGCTCGGCGACGCCGGTCTCGCCGCGGAGGCGGCCGCGCTGCTCGCCCCGCACGCCCGGCTGCCGATGACCGCGAGCCTCGCGATCGCCTGCTTCGGCGCCGCCGAGCACGCCCTCGGCGTCGCCGCGCTCACCACCGGCGACGCGGACGCCGCCGTCGCGCACTTCCGGGTCGCGCTGCGCGACAACCAGGCGCTCGGGCACCGCCCCGCCGCGCTGCACTCGCGCCGCCGGCTCGCGGAGGCGCTGCTGCGCCGCGACCTGCCCGGCGACGCCGACGACGCCCGCGAGCAGCTGGACACCGCCGCCGCGGAGGCCGCCGACCTCGACGTCGCGCCCGCCGGCGACGAGATCCTCGGCCGGGACGCCGAGCGCGCGCGGCTGCTGCAGCTCGCGTCGGAGGCCCGCGACGGGCACAGCCGCGGCGTCGTCGTGCGCGGCGCGCCCGGCATCGGCAAGACCACCCTCCTGGACGATCTCGCCGTCTCCGCGCACGGTTTCCATGTCGTACGGGCGGCCGGCGTCGAGTTCGAGGCGGACCTGCCGTTCGCGGCGCTCGCGGCGCTCACCCGCCCGCTGCTCGCCCTGCTGGACCAGCTGCCGCCCCCGCAGGCCGCCGCGCTGCGGGCGGCGTTCGGGCTCGCCGACGACGGCCGGCCCGCGGCCGCGGTGGTCGAGCGGTTCGCGGTCGGCGCCGCGACGCTGTCGCTGCTGGCCGCCGCCGCCGACGAACGGCCCCTGCTGTGCCTCGTCGACGACGCCCACTGGCTCGACCACTCCTCGGCGCAGGCGCTGCTGTTCGCGACCCGCCGGCTCCTCGCCGAGCGGGTCCTCATCGTGTACGCGACCCGGCCCGGCACCGGGTTCACCGCCCCGGGCACCGCCACCGTCGAGCTCGGCGGCCTGGACGGCGAGGCCGGTGCCGCGCTGCTGCGCCGCTGCGGGATCGGCTCCGCCGCCGTCGCCGAACGGATCCTCACCGCCACCGAAGGCAACCCCCTCGCGCTGCGCGAGCTCGCCGGCGCCCTGTCCGACGACCAGCGGGCCGGCCGCAGCCCGCTGACGGAGCCGCTGCCGGCGACGGACCGGATCGAGCGCGCGTTCACCGACCGGGTCGCCGCCCTCGCCGCCGGCGAGCAGGTCGCGCTGCTCGTCTGCGCGGCCGCCGGCACCGGCACCCCGGCACTGCTCGCGCGGGCCCTCGCCGGGCTCGGCCTGCGACCGTCGGCCCTGGACGCCGCGATCCGCGCCGGCCTGCTGGCCGAGACCGGCGACACGGTCCGCTTCCGCCACCCGCTGGTCCGCTCCGCCGTCTACCACCGGGCGCTGCCCGGCCAGCGCCGCGACGTCCACGCCGCGCTCGCCGGCGCGTGCGTCACCGCCGACGACGCCGACCGCCGCGCCTGGCACCTCTCGCTGTCCCTGGCCGGCCCCGACGACGCCGTCGCCGACGCCCTCGCCGAGACCGCGGGCCGGGCCCGCCGCCGCGGCGGCCTGGTCGCCGAGGCCACCGCGTTGGAGCGGGCCGCCGCCTTCACGGTCGACGCGGAGCCGCGCGGGGAGCGGCTCGCGAACGCCGCCCGCGCCTGGGTGAGCATCGGCGCCGTCGAGCACGCCGTCGCCCTCCTCGACGACGCGCTGCCCCTCGCCACCGGCGCCCACGGCCGCCTGGAGGTCCTGTCCGCCCGCGCCTACCTGGCCATGCTCCGCGGCGACGCCGAGGACGCCTTCGCCGCGATCGCCGCCGAGGTCGACCGCCTCGGCGCCGACCTCCCCCCGGACCTGGCGCTGCGGGCGGCGCGGACGCTGAGCCTCGCCATGAACGGGCCGAATCGCCGCCTCGACGTCGACGGGATGCTGCGGGTCTCCACCCGGGCCGCCGCCATCGCCGGCGACGTGGTGCCGCACCCGGACCTGCCGAAGATCTCGATCCGGCTGGCCCACTCCGGGGTCCTCGCCGCGCGGCCGGAGGAGGCGCTGCTCGCCCGCCGCTGCGTCGCCGCCTGCCTCCGCCACGCCGACGGCTCGGCGGCGGAGCTGGGGGAGGTGATCGGGTGGCTGGAGGACCACGGCACGGCGGCCCGGCTGTTCGACCACGACGTGGAAGGGGCGCGGCGGCTCGACGACGTGTCGCTGCTCGCGTACACGCTGCCGCTGCGGGCCAGGCTCAGGCTCCGGGCCGGGCGGGTCGCGGCCGCGTACGCCGACGCGCTCGAAGGCGTGGAGCTCGCCGAGACGATGGGCCTGCCGGTCAACACCGCCGAGGCGCTCACCGCCCTCGCCCAGGTCGAGGCCGTCGTCGGCCGGCACGACGACTGCGCCGGGCACGCGGCCGCCGCGCTCGCCCTCGCCCCCGGCCACCTGGCCGTGGAAGCCCACGCCAGGGCGGCGCTCGGCGTCGCCGCCCTCACCGCCGGCCGCCACGACGCCGCGGTCGCCGAGCTCGGCCGCGCCGACGACCTGCTGCGCGCCGGCGGGGTCGTGGAGCCCGCGTTCCTGCCGGTCGCCGCGGATCTCGCGGAGGCCCTGGTGAAGACCGGCCAGGCCCGCGCCGCGCACCTCGTCGCCGACCGGCTCGCCGCCGCGGCCGGGCTGCGGCGCCTGCCGGGGCTGACGGCGGTCGCGGCCAGGGTCGCGGCCCTCCTCGCCGACGACAGCGCCGCGTACGAGTCCGCCCTGACCGCCTTCGACACCACCGTCCCGCCACCGGGCGCCCCGCCGGGCGGCGTGCCGGGCGCCTCGCCGTTGTCCGGGCCGGGGTTCGCGCCGGGCGCCTCGCCGTTGTCCGGGCCGGGGTTCGCGCCGGGCGCCTCGCCGGGGTTCGCGGTGGGCGGGCTGTTGCCGGTGGAGCTGGGGCGCACGCACCTCGCCTACGGGCAGTGGCTGCGCCGGGCGCGCCGCCGCGGGCCGGCCCGGGAGCAGCTGACCCGGGCGCTGGAGCTGTTCGCCGCGGCGGGCGCGGACGCGTTCGCCGAGCTGGCCCGCGCCGAGCTGGCACCCTCCAGCACCCGCGCCGCCGCTTCCGGGCCGGCCGCGACGGCCGGCGCGCCCGCCGGGACCGAGCAGCTCACCCCGCACGAGTGGCGGATCGCGTACGCCGCGGCGGAAGGGCGGACCAGCCGGGAGATCGCCGACCGGATCGTGCTGTCGGTCCGCACCGTCGACTACCACCTCGGCAACGTGTACCGAAAACTCGGCATCCGCTCCCGCCGCGAACTGATCCAGCTCCTCGGCGGCGCCGCCGTCACCCCACCGCCCCGGTGAGGCCGCGACGCGCTGTTACGGTTTCGGGGTGCGGAGCGTGTGGAAGGTCGGGCTGCGGGACCTCCGCACGTTCCTGATCGGCCCCGACCCGCCGGTGCGGCCCCGCACCCGGCTCGGCAGGTCCCTGCCGACGATCGGGGTCGTCGTCGCGATCCTGTGCGGGCTCGCCAGCTACGAGTACCTGCGCGGCAACGGCCCGCACGTCGGCTCCCTGTTCCTCACCCTCGACGCCGCCCTCATCGTCGCCCCGATCGGGCTCGTCGCGACCCGGCCGCTGCTCGCGTGGCGGGTCGCGTGGCTCGTCGCCGTGTACACGTACCTGGCCGTCGACATCGACCAGGGCACCCCGTGGCCGTGGTCGCCGGTGCAGATGCTGTCCTACCCGGTGCTGCTCGCCGTCGTCGCGGTCCGGCACCGCCGCGGCGTCCTGATCTGGGTCGGGCTGTCCGCGACGCTGCTCGTGGTCGGGACCGTCAGGTCCCAGAACATCGCCGGGCTGCTGCTCGCCGTCACCGCGATCCTCGTCATCGGCGACCAGGTCCGCCGCCGCCGGGAGGTGCAGGCCGCGCTCGCCCAGGAGGAGGAGCGCACCGAGCTCGCCCAGGCCCGCCGCGCCGTCGCCGAGGAGCGCAACCGGATCGCCCGCGAGATGCACGACGTCGTCGCCCACCACATGTCGCTCATCGCCGTGCGCGCCGAGACCGCCGTGTACCGCATCGACGGCGTCCCACCGGCGGTCGCCGAGGAGCTCGCCGCGATCGCCGGCACGTCCCGCGAGGCGCTGGTCGAGATGCGCCGCCTGCTCGGCGTGCTGCGCAGCACCGAGACGCCGCTGGTGGAGCCGCAGCCCGTCCTCGACGACCTCACCCGGCTCGTCCGCGACGCCCGCGAGGCCGGCGTCGACGTCACGTTCGACCCGCTGCCGGGCGCGACGGTGCCGCCCGCGGTCGGGCTGGCCGCGTTCCGCATCGCCCAGGAGGCCCTCAGCAACGCCCGCCGCCACGCCGCCGGCGCGCCCGTCCACATCGCTCTCACCCTCGGCCCGTCGGCCCTGGACCTGTCCGTGCGGAACACCGCCGGCGACCCGTCCTCCGGCGCCCGTTCCGGTGCTCTTTCCAGCGCGGGCTCCAGTACGGGCTCCGGTGCGGGCTCCGGCGACGCGGGTGACTCCGGCGGGGAGCGGCACGGGCTGCTCGGCATGCGGGAACGGGCCACCGCGATCGGCGGCACGTTCGAGGCCGGCCCCGACGCCGCCGGCGGCTACACCGTCCACGCCACCCTTCCCCTGGAGGTCACGCCGTGATCCGGGTCATGATCGTCGACGACCAGGCGATGGTCCGGCAGGGGTTCGCCGCCCTGCTCGCCGCCCAGACCGACCTCGTCGTCGTCGGCGACGCCCCCGACGGCGCCCAGGCCGTCACGATGGCCCGCGAGCACGCGCCCGACGTCGTCCTCATGGACATCCGCATGCCCGTCCTCGACGGCATCGAGGCCACCCGCCGCATCCTCGCCACCGCTCCCGGCACGCACCGCCCGAAGGTGGTCATCCTCACCACGTTCGACCTCGACGACTACGTCTTCGAGGCGCTGCGCGCCGGCGCGTCCGGCTTCCTGCTGAAGGACGCCCCCGCGGCGGAGCTCGTCAACGCCGTCCGGGTCGTCGCCGCCGGCGACGGCCTGCTCGCCCCGTCCGTGACCCGGCGGCTCATCGAGCAGTTCGCGGCCCGCCCGAAGCACACCGGCCAGCAGCCCGGCCGGCTCGCCGCCCTCACCCCCCGCGAGACGGAGGTGCTGCGGCTCGTCGCCCGCGGCCGCTCCAACGCGGAGATCGCCGAGGACCTCGTCGTCGCCGAGCAGACCGTGAAGACCCACGTCAGCCGCGTCCTCACGAAGCTCGACCTCCGCGACCGCGCCCAGGCCGTCGTCTTCGCCTACGAGACCGGCCTCGTCAGCGCCGGGGCGTAGGGTCGTCCCCGTAGTACCGGGGTACTACCCCCGGCCGCCCGGCAGATGGTCCCCCAGAGTGACGATCCGGCCGCGGCCCCGCACCTACCTTCGGCTGCATGCTTCGCAGGTTGTTCGCGCTGCCGCTGATCGCGGTGCTCTGGTCGGTGCTCGGCCCCACGCAGGCCACGGTCCTGCCGGCCGTCGGCGTCCACAGCGCCCGCTACGCGAACGGCCTCGCCGTCGAGGTCGTCGGCGACCCCTCGACCGCCGCGACGGTCGTCGTCCTGGTCCCGGGCGTGGCCACCACCGCCGCCAACTTCGACCGCGGCCTCGGCGGCGTCCAGCGCCGCGCCCCCGCCTGGCAGGCCAGGCAGCTCGCCACCCGCGCCGCCGACCTGCAACAACCTCCGCCCACTGCTTCGTCTACCGCTTCGACCGCCTCCTCGCCCGCCGCTTCGCCTGCCGCGTCGCCCGCCGCTGGGTCGGTGTCGCCCACGCCTTCGTCCGCGGGTTCGTCTGCTGCTTCGATCGCTGCCGGGTCGGTGTCGCCTGGGCCCTCGTCCGTCGCGTCGCCCGCGGCTTCGTCCGCCGCTGGGTCGGTGTCGCCCACGCCTTCGTCCGCGGGTTCGTCTGCTGCTTCGATCGCCGCTGGGTCGGGGTCGCCTGGGCGCTCGGGCGCCACCTCTGGGGCGGCGGCGTCCGTGGGGCGGCGGGGCGGGGTCGCGGTGATCGCCTGGCTCGGGTACCACCCGCCGGGCGGGGTCCGGCTCGACGCGGTCCGGGAGGACGCCGCGGCGAGCGGGGCGGACGCGCTGCTGCGGTTCCTCCGGGACGTGGACGCGCCGCGGATCGTGCTCGTCGGGCACAGCTACGGCTCCACCGTCATCGGCCTGGCGGCGGCGCGCCTCGACGCGGGGACCGGCGGCAGGGTCACCGACATCGTGGCGCTCGGCAGCCCCGGCATGGGCGTCGACCGGGCCGCCGACCTGCGCACCACCGCCCGCGTCTGGGCCGGGACCGCGCCGGGCGACTGGACCCGCCGCCTGCCCGGGCTCCGCATCCTCGGCGCCGGGCACGGCACGCACCCGACGGACCCCGCGTTCGGGGCGACCCCGCTGCCCGTCGACGGCGTCACCGGTCATGACGGTTACTTCGTCCCCGGCACCTCCTCCCTGGACGCCCTCGCCGCCATCGCGAACGGAGACCTCGATGCCGCCCGCCACGCCTGACGCCCGCCCCTCACCGCGATCGCGGACAGAGACCTGGGTGCCGCCCGGCTCGCCTGGTGCCCAGCCTTCGCAGCGACCGCGGACGGAGAAGCGACCGCGGACGGAGACTTGGGTGCCTCCCGGCAACAACGACGCCCGGCTCTCACCGCGCTCCCGGACGGCGAACGGGGTGCCGCCCGGCAACCATGACGCCCGGCCATCACAGCGACCGCGGACGGAGAACTGGATGCTGCCGCTCGACACGCTCGTCAGCTGGTACCGGACCTACGCCGACGACCTCCGCGCCGCCCGCGACGCCCAGCGCGAGCTGCTCGCCCAGCGGCCGATGCGGCCGCGGCTCGACGACCTCGAGGCCGAGATCAGCTACCTGACGATCCGGGCGCTGCGCCCGCGGGCCGTGCTGGAGATCGGCTCCGCCCGCGGCTGGTCCACGACGTGGCTGCTGCGCGCGCTGGGGGACAACGGCGCCGGGGAGCTGCACACGTTCGACCTCACCGGCGACGCCACGGCGGCCGTGCCGCGGGAGCTCGCCGCGGACCGGTGGCGGTTCACCCGCGGCGACGTGCGCGACGGGCCGCTGCCCGACGACCCGGGCTTCGTCCTCGTCGACGCCGCGCACACGGCGCGGTTCGCCCGCTGGTACACCACGACGCTCTTCGAACGCCTCCGGCCGGGTGCCGCCGTCGCCGTCCACGACGTGTTCCACGGCCGGCGCCCGTGGCCGGTCAGCGAGGGCGCCGTCGTGCTCGGCTGGCTGCGGCGGCACGGCATCGGGCACCTGACGGCGTCGCCGGCCGCCGACCCGGACACCCACGACCGGCTCGTCGGGCTCAAGCACAAACTGCGGCTGGCCGCTCCCGTGCACGCGGCGGCGTCGGCGAACCCGATGCTCTTCGCCTACTTGTAGCCCTGTAAAGCCCGTTGCAGGCGGGGTTTCGCGTCCGCGGGCAGCCGGCCGCCGTCGGCGAGGGCCGCCCGCACCACCTGCCGGAACGTCTCGGAGAACTGCGCGTAATGCGCCGTCACCGGCCGGCTGTGCGCGGACCGGATCGCGTCCAGCAGCGTCGGCGCGTAGCGGTACAGCTTCACGACCGCCGCGTCCCGGTACACGATCTCCCGGGTCGCGGCGAACCCGCCCCGCTCGAACAGCAGCTGCTGGCTGCGCTCGCCGGTGAGGAACTCGATGAGCGCCCGCGCCGCCGCCGGCCGCCGGCTCTGGCCGGCCACGGTGGAGACCGCGGGGTCGGGCCGCACGACGTCCAGGCCCAGCCGGCCCGTCTCCGCCCACAGCTGCCGCCAGCTCAGGTCGCCGTCGAGCGCCGATGACAGGTCCGGCGGCGTGGCGAGGACGACGGGGGAGGAGCCGACGCCGCGCTGCTCCGCGACCGGCACCGTGACCCCGAAGCGAGCCGACGCGGCGACGGCGGCGGTCACGTCGAGGGTCGAGTCGGGCAGCCACACGTCGGCGCGCGGCCCGATGCGCTGCAGCGCGTCGTTGAGCCACCCGCTGGCGACCGCCGCCCGCGCCTCGGTGGGGCCCGCGCCGTAGACGTACAGGTCCGCGGTCGGGCAGCCGTGGTGGTGCTCGGCGGTGGCGGTCTCGTAGGCGTCGGCGAGGCGCAGCGCCGCCCCCAGCTGCTCGGCGGACGTCATGACCCGCACCGCGGCGGGCTGCGGGCACCCGTAGAGGCGGCGGTGCAGCGCCTCGTACAGGACGGGGATGACGAGCCCGGCGGCCACCGCGAGCACGCAGGCGACGACGCCGGCGACCACGGTCCGCAGCCTGGTGCGGGTCCACAGGAACGTCCACCCGAACCCGAACCACGTCAGCAGCCGCTCGAACAGCCCGGTGGCGAGGATGCTCGCGGCGCCGCCGATGAACGCCCCGGCGATCAGCATCACCCAGCGCCCGGTCGACTCGGGCGTGCCGGTCGACAGCTGCTGCAGCGAGATCCCGAGCCCGCCGGAGATGACCACGAGCACGGACACCAGCGGACGTGCCGCACGACGGTCGTCGTCCCCGTTGTCGGTCATGCGAGCGGCGCACCTCCCCGGAGGTCGACGCCAGTCTATCGCCTGAGGGCCACTTCAGCCGGTCAGACCGTGTTGGTACGCGTACCGCACCGCCTGCGCCCGGTCCCGCACCCCGGTCTTGGCGAACAGCCGGTTCACGTGCGACTTGACGGTCACCTCGGTCACGAACAGCCGCTTCGCGATCTCCCGGTTCGACAACCCGGCCGCGATCAGGCCGAGGACCTCCGCCTCGCGTGCCGTCAGCCCGTCCGGCAGCGGTTGCGGCGTCTGTACGACCGGCGCCGGCGGTTCCCTCGTCGCCGCGGGTCCGGTCGCGGGTCCGGTCGCGGCGGCGACGAGCTTCGCATGGACCACCGGGTCCAGGAACGACTGCCCGGCCGCCGCGGCCCGCACCGCCTGCGCGATCTGCGCCCGGCCGGCGTCCTTGGTCAGGTAGCCCAGCGCGCCGGCCCGCATCGCGCCGAGGATGTCGGCGTCGTCGGCGTACGTCGTCAGCACCACCACCCGCGTCCGTGGGTGCGCGGCCCGGATCCTGGCGGTCGCGGTGACCCCGTCGCAGCCCGGCATCCGCAGGTCCATCAGGACCACGTCGGGATCGTGCGCGGCGACCAGCTCGACGGCCCCGTCGCCGTCGCCGCTCGTACCGACGACCTCGACGTCGTCGAGCAGGCCGAGGAGCACCTCGAGGCCTTCCCGGACCACCGTCTGGTCGTCGGCCACCACCACCCTGATCATCCGGGGATCCTCGCATCGACGAGCCACCCGCCGCCGTCCGGCGCCGCGGTGACGGTGCCGCCGGCGAGCCCGATCCGCTCCCGGATCCCGGCGAGCCCGTGCCCGCCCTCCGGGGGTTTCCGGCCCTCGGTCGCGTCGCCGTCGTTGCGGACCGTGAGCCGCACCCCGTCCGGCTGGTAGTCGACGTGGACGGTGACGGCGCTGCCCGGCGCGTGCTTGCGGACGTTGGTCAGGGCCTCCTGCGCGGTGCGGAACAGCGCCAGGCCCGGCTCGGCGGCGAGGGGCCGCGGGGTGCCCGTCACGGTCACGTCCGCGGGTGCGTTCAGGTCGGCGCGGTACCCGTCGGCGAGCGCGCCGACGAGCTCGCCGAGCGGCACCGGGTCCCCGCGCAGCGCCCCGACGGCCCGGCGCGTCTCGGTGAGCCCGTCGCGGGCGAGCCGGCCGGCCCGCTCGACCAGCACGGCCGCGTCCGCCGTCCGGTCCTTCTCCAGCAGCGCCGCCGCCGTCTCCAGCTGCACCGACAGCGCCGACAGCGAGTGCGCGAGCACGTCGTGGATCTCCCGGGCCACCCTGGCGCGCTCGTCGAGGGCCGCGACCCGCTCCGCCTGGCGGGCCTGCTCCTCCCGCTGCCGCCGGACCACGCCGAGCAGCAGCACCAGCAGCAGCGACCCGGCCCAGACGAGCATCTCCCGCCAGCCCTCGCCCTGCGCCCACAGGATGAGCGTCAGCGTGCCGGCCGCGACGGCGGTGCCCGCCGCCACCTCCCTGAGCGGCAGCGCCGCCACGGCGACGGTGCCGGCGGCGATGAGGTACAGCGGCGCGAACCCCCGCGTGTCCAGCGCCGCCACCGCCAGCCCGGCCGCCGCGCACCCCCCGACACCGGCCGCCTGCCGGGTGCCGGTCAGGAACGTCATCGCGATCCATCCGGCGGCGGCGACCGCGCCGAACCCGAGGACGGCGATCCCCCGGCCGGTGAGGTCCGGCCGGGGGTTGGTGTGCACCAGGGCGGCGCTCATGAAGACGAGGAACGCCATGCTGCGCGCCTGACGCCAGCGGGCGACCGCGGTGTCGGTGACCGTGAACACCGTGCCAGTCTCCACCGCAGCGGCGCTCACCGGTGGATCAGGTCGCGGCGGCTGCTGCGGTACCAGTCGCCGAACGGGACGCCCGTGGCGATGCCGCGGCGGCCGATGACGGCCGCCTCACCGAGGAGGCTCAGGCCGAACATGAGCGGCAGCGCGGCGACGACGACGGCCGTGTCCGCGCCGAGCGCCGTCCCGGCCGCGCTCTCGGCGAAGCGGAGCCCGACGACCACGAGCCAGACGACGACCGTCCACGCCGTGTAGCGGTACCAGAGCCGCCCCTGCCTGACGAAGACCCTGACCGTCAGCCCCCGCACGATCCCGCCCGCGACGGCGAGCAGCGCGCCCGCCCCCAGGACGGCGCCGTCGAGGACCGGGTGCTGCCCGGACGTGTGTGCGACCTGGTAGCCGCCCAGGGCGATCAGCAGCACCGGCGGCAGCACGAGATGACGCACCTCGAACGGCTCGCCCGTGAACCGGCGGATCAGCACGTACAGGACGGCGGCGGCGATCAGCAGGATCGTGGTGAGATTCATGAGGATGACGCTAGGTTTCGGGCCGGGTGGAGCGCCGCCACCCACGGGTGGAGCCCGGGTGGAACCGTGCCGCAGGGAAAAGCCCGGGCCGGCGCGCGACCCGGGCTTCCTCCCTGGATGTTGCTGCTTGCGTCGTGCTGCGGTACTTAGTTGCTCAGGGTCACTGCGAGGTCGTCGAGGACGAACGACGTCTGCAGGGACGAGTCCTCAGAACCGCTGAACTTGATCACCACGGTCTGGCCGGCGAGCGCGTTCAGGCTGTACGTGCGCAGGACGTATCCGGACGCCTTGTTCAGGTTCGACAGGGTGCCCAGGGTGGTCGAGCCGGCCGTGATGGTCAGCTTGTCGTACGCGACGGTCGTGGTCGTCTCGGCCGAGTCGATGTGGATGTAGGCCGTCAGCGTGGCCTTGCACCCGGCCGGGATGGTCACCGACTGCTGGATCGCCTCGGTGTGCGTCGAGCCGTACCCGTCGAGCCAGGAGCTGTAGGTGCCGCCGTGCGCGGCCTGGCCCTGGCTGGCCCACTGGCCGATGGAGCCGGTGGTGCCGCTCCACGACGCCGCGCCGGACTCGAAGCCCGGGTTGAGCAGCTTCTGGCCGGAGCAGCTGCCGGTCGGCGGGTTGGAGGTCGGCGGGTTCGACGTGGTGGGCGGCGGGGTGGTGCCGCCGGTGCAGGTCGGGTCACCGGACTGCGCCGGGACGTTGACGGCCGTCCACGCGTTCTTGACCGCGTTGAACTCGGTGCAGCTGCCCGGGTACAGGTTCTTGGCCGCGGTCAGCGTCCAGGTGCGGTACTTCAGGTACGACGACGACGAGGTCTTCATCAGCATCGCGTTGTAGAAGATCTTCGTGGCCTTCTGGATGCCGATGCCGACGAGGCCGGTCGAGCCGTTGCACGTGGTGCTGGACGGCTGGCCGTTGGTCGGGTTGGTGCCCTCGGCGAGCAGGTAGAACCAGTGGTTGCCGGGGCCGGCGGCCGCGTGGACCTCCTGCGACGGCGTGCTGCTGGAGTAGCAGTTGTCGTCACCGGCGAGCGACGGGTTGTACATGTACCGGATCGGGCCGCTGCCGACCAGGTTGACCTCCTCGCCGACCTGGTAGTCGGCCGGGTCGTTCGCGTTGGCGGCGAACGCCTCGGTGGCCGCGCCGAACACGTCACCGACGAACTCCTGGGTGCCGTTGTTCGAGATGCCGCCCGGGGTCGTGTCGTCGATGCCGTGGCCGACCTCGTGGCCGACGACGTCCAGCGAGCTGATCCACTTGCCGGCGGTGTTCTTGCCGATCTGGATCTGCGTGCCGTCGTAGTACGCGTTCTGGTCGTTCAGGCCGACGCGGATCGGCCAGCCGCCGCCGCTGCCGTTGAAGCCGTTGCGGCCCAGCCACGACGACAGCATCCCGAGTTCCTTCTGCGCCGCGTACAGGGCGTCGACGCAACCGGTCTCCCGGTTGGTGCCGTCGCCGTTGCCCCAGACGTCGTCGGTGCCCGTGAAGGTCGCGTTGCCGGTGGCGTTCTGGCAGGCGATGGTCGGGTAGCTCGGGTCCTTCATGCTGTACGTGCTGCCGGACAACGACGTGTTGATGGTGACGTTGCCGACGATCCAGCCCGTGCCCGTGCCGTGCATGACCCGCTCACGCTTGCTGAGCACGGCGCCCGTGCTGGCGTCGACGTTCACGGTGAGACGGCTCGCGCCCTCCGCACCGGTGCCGTTGAGCGTCGTCTCGTACGCCAGCTTCGCCGCGCCGTCCAGCGTGTAGACGACGAGCTTGGTGCTCTCGACGGCGTTCACCGACGTGAGCAGCTTGCGCGCGGCCGCCTCGGCGTCCGCCGAGCTGATCTTCGCCGTCGTCGACAGGGCGCCGATCGACTGCGTCTGAGCGACCGACGTGTACCTGGTCGCGCCCGCCGCGTCCGTGACGACCACGAAGTCACCACCGACGACCGGCAGACCCTTGTACGTCCGCTCGTACGCGATGTACTTCGCGCTGCCGGACGCGGTCACCGACTTCTGCACGTACGCGTCGTCGCTGCTGGGCTGCAGCACGCTCGGACGGCTGGACACGAACGTCTCGGCCGACTTGGCCGCGACGGCGTTGGCTGCCTCGACGCCTGTGGGCGCCGACGGCAACGCGGGCGAGGCTTGCACGGCTGCGGCGGTGCCGGCTGTTACCAGCCCGACCGCGAGCACTCCGGCCGCTGTAGCGAACCGTGGGGACAGCTTCAAGGGTGCCTTCTTTCCGGGGCGGCGCACTGTGCCGGGGGTGCAACGTCGGGTGTGCGCCGGAACCAATCGAGACACGCAAGCGTCGAATCACAGGAGCAACGGCCGGCGTGCGCGCGCCGATCGGCCAACCGCGAGCTTCATCGACTCTTGGCGATTTCAGGACGATCACACAGCCGGAATCGCCGGGACAAGACTTGATGCCCTCTGCCCACCCTTGCCGCCACCCTGTACTTCAACCCCACCGCCGCCCTGAAACACCACCGAAACGGTTTAACTGAATTCACGCCTCCGTCGTTGAATAACTGCAGGTCATTAACTTTTAACTCATCGATGACCTTTACCGGTCTTGCTCGCTGAGCCCGGCCCCGTAAGGTGAACGACGATGACGCCGCCAGCCGCCTCCTTCTCATCGGACTCCCCGCTGCCGCGGCCCGCTCCCGGCGAGCCCTCGTCCCCCGCGGCCGCGGCTTCACTGGATTCGGGTGCTGCCGCGGCGGACTCGGCTGTCACTCCGGCGGGCCCGGCCGCTGCGCCGGTGGCTCAGTCCGACGATGCTCCGGCGGGCCCGACGCCCTTGGACGCGGTGACCGACTTGGTCAAGTCCGCGGGCATCACCGCCCGCCGCCTTCGCGAGGCCCTCGTTCACCTGGCGACGACCCCGGCCACCCTCGACGACCTGATCCGTGAGCACGCCCTGCCCCGCCGCACTGTCGAGCACCTCCTCCGCGCCGCCGGCCCCGACCTCCACACCTTTCGCAACGGCGCCCTCCGCTTACCCGCCACCTACCGCACCCGCTTCACCGCCCAATTTCAGCCACATTCGCCACTATCTCCGGATAAGTCGGTCAATCCGGCTGAATCGCCCAAGCCGGCCGATTCTGGTCTGCCGGTCATCTCATCCGGCCTGTCGGGCATCTCGGACGAGGCCTTGATCGCCGACATGACCCGCCTCATCGCCGAGGTCCCCACCGACCGCGCCCTCGACCACGTTTCCGCAACCGCCGAAACCGCAGCAAAACGGGCGCGCTGGCTGGACGAGACGTACGACCTGGCCGGCGCCCACCTCGTCTGCATCGGCGATCATGACCTGACCTCGCTCGCGGTCCTCGCGGTCAGGTCCGACGTGCGAGTCACGGTGATCGACGTCGACGAGCGCCTGCTGGAGTTCATCGCGGAGCGGGCGGCCGAGCGGGGTCACGCCGTCGAGTGCTGGCACGCGGACCTGCGGTTCGGGCTGCCCCCGGTCGTCGCCGAGTCCGCGGACCTCGTCTTCACCGACCCGCCGTACACGCCGGAGGGTGTGCAGCTGTTCCTCGGGCGCGGCGCGCAGGCGCTGCGGGACCGGGTCAACGGGCGGCTGGTCATGGCCTACGGCTTCAGCCCGCTCACGCCGGCGCTCGGGGTGAAGGTGCAGCGGGCCGTGCTCGACCTCGACCTCGCCGTCGAAGCGATCCTACCGGCGTTCAACCGGTACCACGGCGCGCAGGCCGTCGGGTCCGCGAGCGACCTCTACGTGTGCAGGCCGACGGCGCGGACCTGGCAGGTGCTGGAGAAGCGGCTGAGCGGGGCGGCCGTCAACATGTACACCCACGGTGAGCACTCGCTGGAGGGCGAGGTGGTCGGGCGCGGGCCTGCGGAGCTGCTGGCGGGGCCGGTGCAGTCGGTGCCGGGACAGGTCGACCTCACAGGCGATCCAGGCCCATGGCTCCTGCGGGTGCTGCTGGCGCTCAATGCTTCTTCCCTGAGCTTACAGGTCCCCAACAAATCCCCCGACCTCATCGATGCGAAGAGTCAGGCCTCGCTACGCGCAGTCGTCGCCGCAAAGTACACGCTGCGATACCGCCGTAGCACGCCGTCTCCGCGGCTCGCGATCGTCGAGGCGGCAGCGGTGCGTGACGGGTCGCGGACCGCGGTGGGATGGTTGCTCGGGCACGCGCACGGAAAGCTGGGCAATGTGCTTCGGGAGGGGCTCGTCCGCGAGCACGGCCTGACGAAGAACGAAGCCAGGGCGAAGGTCGCCGAGCTCGTCCCGCCGGCGTGGCTCGAGGCCCGGCTGCTCGACCTGCCCCGCTACGCGATCGCGGACCTCGTCCAAGCCCTCACCCCCGAATCGCCGGACGACCCCGAGCCTACGACGCGACCCGGCCGGCCCTGACCGGCCCCGGCCGACCCTGACCGGCGCGCGACCCAGGACCGGGTCAGTCGGGCAGCAGACCGTCGGCCGTCGCGGCCCAGAGCTGGACCAGGTCGGAGCCGGGGGAGCGCAGCCACTGCAGCTGTACCCCGTCCATGAGCGCGATGATCCGCCGAGCCGTCGTCTCCGGCGGGACGGTGGTGCCGGCGGTCTTCACCAGGGCCGTGATCTCGTTCAGGATGCGCTGCTGCCGCTCGACGAAGTAGTCGTGCGCGGGGTGATCGGGGGTGAGCGACTCCGCCTGCAGCACCGCGAACAGCCGCACGATCTCCGGCTGCGAAGCGTTGCGCCGCACCACGGCCGCGCACACCTCCCGCAACGTCGCCCCCGGAGCACCGATGAGACCGGCAGCGCACGCGGAATCCGCAGCACCGGCGGAACCCGAAGGGCCGGCGAGCAGCGAGTCCAGGGCCCGGGCGTCCTCGGCGTCGCGGTGTTCGAGGATCGCGATGAGCAGGCCGTCCTTCGATCCGACGTGGTGCAGCAGGCCAGGCACGGTCAGACCGCAGGCGGTCGCGACGTCCTGCATCGACAGACCCCAGAAGCCGCGCTCCGCCACGAGCCGCGTGGCGGCGGTGATGATCTGCCGGCGTCGCTCGGCCGCGGGCAGGCGGGTCCTGTCGTGCCGTGCCATCCCAGTCGTTCCCTCTTGTCGCATCGAGGCCCGTAGCGCTACCTTACCGGGTACCTATTACTTTACAAGTACTCAGTAGCGCGAGACGTGGGAGACGAGACGCCATGGACCTCGAGGAGAAGGCCGCCGTCACCAGCGGCAGCAGCTTCTGGCGCAGCACCGCCGTCACCGGCGTGCCCGACATCATGCTGACCGACGGCCCGCACGGCGTCCGGAAGGCCACGCCGGGAGGCGGCATCCTCGACAGCGAGCCGGCCACGTGTTTCCCGCCCGCCGTCGCGCTCGGCTCGACCTGGGACCCGCAGCTGGCCAGAAGGGTCGGCGAGGCCCTCGGCGACGAGGCCCGCGCGATGGACGTCCAGGTCCTGCTCGGCCCGGGCATCAACCTGAAGCGCAGCCCGCTCGGCGGCCGCAACTTCGAGTACTTCGCCGAGGACCCGCTGCTCACCGGCATCCTCGCCACCGAGTGGGTCAAGGGCCTGCAGAGCCGCGGCGTCGGCGCCTCGCTGAAGCACTTCGCGGTCAACAGCCAGGAGACCGACCGGATGCGCGTCTCCGCCGACGTCGACGAGCGCACGCTGCGCGAGATCTACCTGCGCGCGTTCCAGCGTGTCGTCACGCAGGCCAAGCCGTGGACCGTCATGTGCTCGTACAACCGCATCAACGGTGTCCTCGCCTCCCAGCACCACTGGCTGCTCACCGAGGTGCTGCGCGGCGAGTGGGGCTACGAAGGGCTCGTCGTGTCCGACTGGGGCGCCGTCGCCGACCGGGTCGAGGCGGTCCGCGCGGGGCTCGACCTCACCATGCCCGGCCCCGACCCCGACGGCGACCGCCGGCTCGTCGAGGCGGTCCGCAGTGGACACCTGCCCGAGTCGACGCTGGACACCGCCGTGTCGCGGGTTTCCTCGTTGGTACAGGCAGCGCTCGCCTCCCGTACCGACGCGGCCTACGACAAGGACGAGCACCATGCGCTCGCCCGTGAGGTGGCGGGTCGGGGCATCGTCCTGCTCAAGAACGACGGCGGCGTGCTGCCGCTCGGGCGGCACGACGGCACGATCGCGGTGCTGGGCGAGTTCGCGCGGACGCCCCGCTTCCAGGGCGGCGGCAGCTCGCAGATCAACCCGACCCGGCTCGACAACGCCCTCGACGAGATCACCGCCCTGGCCGAGGGTCCCGTCACGTTCGCGTCCGGCTACGACGACGTCGACGCCGCGGCCGCCCTGGCCCGGGACGCGGCCGTCGCGGTCGTCTTCGCCGGCACCGACCGCGAGACCGAGGGCGCCGACCGCGAGTCGATCGACCTGCCGGCCGCGCACGTCGAGCTCATCGAACGGGTCGCCGCCGCCAACCCGCGCACCGTCGTCGTGCTCTCCAACGGCGCCGTCCTGCGCACCGGCCCGTGGGACGCGGCGGTGCCCGCGATCGTCGAGGGCTGGCTGCTCGGCCAGGCCGGCGGCGGCGCGATCGCCGACGTGCTGTTCGGCCGGGTCAACCCGTCGGGCCGGCTCACCGAGACGATCCCGCTGCACCTCGCCGACCACCCGTCCTACCTGGACTTCCCCGGTGAGGCCGGGCACGTCCGCTACGGCGAGGGCGTCCACATCGGGTACCGCGGCTTCGACGCCCGGGGCCAGCAGGTCGCGTACCCGTTCGGCCACGGCCTGTCCTACACCACGTTCGAGTACGGCCCGGCGACCGTCACCGCCACCGACGGCGGGCTGAGCGTGCGGCTCAGCGTCACGAACACCGGCGACCGCGACGGCCGCGAGGTCGTGCAGGCGTACGTCGCCCTCGCCGGCTCACGGGTCCGCCGCGCCCCGAGGGAGCTCAAGGCGTTCGCGAGCGTGGCGATCGCCGCCGGCGAGACCGTCGAGGTGGAGCTGCCGATCGCCCGCGACGACCTCGCCTACTGGGACACCCGGCTGTCCCGCTGGGTGGTCGAGGGCGGCACGTACCAGGTGGAGATCGGCGCCTCGTCGCGCGACCTGCGCGTCACCGCCACGGCCACCGTCACCGGCGACGACGCCCGGGTGCCGCTGACCGGCGAGTCGACGATCGCGGAGTGGCTCAGCGACCCGCGGGGCGCCCAGGCGCTCGGCGAGGTGTTCGCGGCCCTGGCCGGCAGCGGCGAGGCGGGCGTGATGGCGCACACCGCCGCCGACCCGGAGATGCTGACGCTGATGGGGAGCCTGCCGCTGGCGCGCCTGTCCGTGTTCGCCGGTGAGGCGTTCAGCCCCGCGGCCATCGAGAAGCTGTCCGCGGCGGTCAACTGAACCGTTTGACGAACCCCCGCTGCCACGGCGTCTCGACGGCGTGACGGGAGTAGTGCCGGCGGACGTACGCGACAGCCTCGCCCGCCGGCACGCCGTCCAGCACCGCCAGACACGCGAGGGCGGTCCCGGTCCTGCCGCGGCCGCCCCCGCAGCCGAACTCGACCCGGCCCGTCCGCGCCTCCAGCAGCGCCGCGTCGAGGGCGGCCCGCAGCTCGTCCCGGTCCTTCGGCAGGCCGAAGTCGGGCCAGCGCACCCAGCGGGCCGGCCAGCTCGTCGGCGCCGGCTCGCGGCCGAGCGCGTACACGCCGAGCGTCGGCACCGGCCCGTCGGGGACCGGCTTGGACAGCGGCCGCCCCCGGACGGTCAACCCCGACGGCAGCCGCAGCAACCCCGGCGTGTCCGCCGGCCACAACTCGCCCACGTCCCCCCTCTACCTGCGCTGATTCCTAGACGCGCGGACGGAAGCTGGCGAACACCAGGTCGAGATCCGGCCGGGCCGCGGCCCAGTCGGCGTCGGCGGTCTGCCAGTAGAACCCGTACGCCTGCGTCGGCGACGTCACCACACCACGGTTGTTGACATGCTGGCGCGCGCCCCGCACGAATGTGAACTCCCAGTCCGCCGCCGTCACGAAGTACGGCACCGGCTGGATGTGGACCTCAACGTACCCGGGGAAGTCGCCGGCCGCACGCCGCGAGTCCCGCTGCGCCTGCCAGTCCCGCACCGGGTCCGACTTCGGCTTGTCGGTCTGGTCGATGCCCAGCACCCGCCCGTTCCCGCGGAAGTACACGATCGAGCCGTCCTTGCTCTGCCGCCAGCCCGCCGGCACGTACACCGAGAACCCCGACGGATCGTGATAGTCGATCCACCCGGCGGGCAACGGCGGCAACTGCCCCGTCGCGTTCCCGCCACCGGGAGGCGAGGCGGGCACGGTCGCCGACGGCGTACCCCCCGCGGCCTCACTCGACGGCGCCACACTCGGCGACCCGGCCGGCGCGCTCGTCCCCCCGCCCGTCGCCGTCGCCGTCGCACCCTCCGAACTCGCCGACGCCGCGGTCCGGTTGCTGTCATCCCCACCCGACCGCAGCACCAGCCACGCCGCCAGCACGACGATCACGAGCGCACCTGCCATCGCCGCAAGGACCTTGGCCCGCGGTTTCGCGTTTGTACTGGCAGCGCCCCCAACTGACGGCACAACCGGTTCTTGCCTGCTGGTCGCCTTGGACGTGACAGCCGGCGCGCTCTTCCCGCCGCCCGCCGACCCGGCCTCGCGTCCGTCCGCCTTGGCAGGCAGCCCCTGGACCTCCGGCTCGGCACGCAGTCGCGCGGTCTCCTGCTCCGCGCGAACCCGCTCGGTCTCCTGCTCCGCGCGAACCCGCTCGGTCGCCGGCTCCGCGGGGACTCGCTCGGTCGCCGGCTCCGCGACGACCTCCGGCTCCGTCTCGACGCGCGCCGCCTCGGGCTCCGCCACGACGTGCGCTGCCCCGGGCTCTGCCTCGACGTGCGCTGCCCCGGGCTCCGTCTCAACGTGCGCTGCCTCGGGCTCCGCCACGACGTACGTCGCCTCGGGCTCCTCGTCGGCGCGGCCGGTCTCGGGCTCCGCCACGGCCGCGAACGCAGCCTCCGACTCGGCGCGCAGTGCAGCCGCACTCCCGGACTCCGACGACGACCCGGCGCGCAGTCCGGCCGTGTTCTCCGGTTCCGGCTGCGACTCGGCTTCCGCCTCTGTCGCGGGGTCGACCTCAGCCTGCACGACCGCAGGCTCCGGCTGGACTTCAGCTTCCGCCGCCGCAACCTCCGGCGCGGGCTCAAGGTCGGTCTCGTCTTCACCCCCGGTGACCAGTCCGGCCGCGCTCACCGGCTCCGGCAGCTGCTCACTCTCCGGCTCGGTCGCGGACTCGAGCGCCGCCTCCGACGCCTGCACCGGCTCAGGCTCCGCCCCGGTCGCGTGGCCGGCGTCCGGCTCGGCGTCAGACTCACCCGCAGGCGCAAGCACAGCCTCCGGTTCGACCTCAGACTCGTCGGCGGGCGCAAGCACAGCCTCCGGTTCGACCTCAGACTCGTCGGCGGGCGCAAGCACAGCCTCGGGTTCGACCTCAGACTCGTCGGCAGGCGCGAGCTCAGTCTCCGGCTCGGCCTCAGACTCGCCGGCAGGCGCGAGCACAGCCTCGGCCTCGGCGTGCGGCTCGGGCTCCGGGTCCAGTGCGGCCTCGGGCTCAGCGTCCGTCGCCGGCTCGTCGGCGGGCTCCGTCCGGAGGTCGCCGCCGGACGCCCCGGAACCGTCCGCCGCGGTTTCCTGTCGCGGGGCGGGCTCGGAGGCCGCCGGCTCGTTCAGCACGGGGGCGGGGTCGGCGGGCGCTGGCGGTACCGACGCGAACTCCGCCGCTGGAGCGGGTGCCGGCACCGGGATCGGCGGCTGCACCACCGTCGGCGGGTCGGGCCGGGTGCGGGGCTGCACGACCGTCGGCGGCTCCGGGGCGGGGCGCTGTGCGGGGACCGGAGGGGCCGGACGCGCCGGCGTGGCGGGTGCCGCGGCCGGAGCGGGCGTCGAACGCCCCCAGCCGCCCAGCCAGGACCGGCGGCGGCGTTCGGTGGGCGCGGTGAGGACGGCCTGGAGGCGTTCCTCGGTCTCGGCGAACCCGGCCCGTGCCCGCGGGTCCTTGCGCAGCAGCCCACGCAGCGCCGGCGCGAGCGCCCCGGCCCGCTGCGGCGGGTCGAGCTCGTCCGACGCCAGCGCCATCAGCGTCTCCATGGCGGACCCGCGCCCGTACGGCGAACGCCCCTCCACCGCCGCGTACAGCGTCGCCCCCAGCGACCACAGGTCACCCGCGGCACCCGCTGTGCCGTCCCGGGCGCGCTCGGGGGCGATGTACTCCGGCGAACCGAGCACCAGCCCGGTGCGCGTGACGTGGCCGTCGCCCTCGATCCGCGCGATGCCGAAGTCGGTGAGCACGACCCGGCCGTCGTCGCCGAGCAGGACGTTGCCCGGCTTGATGTCCCGGTGGTGGACGCCGACGCGGTGCGCCGCCTGCAGCGCGGCGAGCACGGCGAGGCCGATCTCGGCGACCCGCCGCGGCGGGAGCGGCCCGTCGGCACGCAGCGTCTGGTCGAGCGACCGCGACGGCACGTACTCCATGACGAGCCACGGCTGCCCGTCGAACGCGAGCACGTCGTACACGCGGACGACGTTCGGATGGGTGAGCCTGGCGGCCGCCCGCGCCTCCCGCAACGTCCGCTCCATCGCGACGTCCCGCGCGTTGTCGAGCAGCTCCGGCGGCAGGATGATCTGCTTCACGGCGACGTCCCGCCCGAGCGTCTCATCGCGGGCCCGCCACACCCTGCCCATCCCGCCCGCCCCAAGTGGTTCAAAAAGGCGATATCGGTCGGCGACGAAGGCGGGCGCGGCGGTCATGCACAAAGGTGTACCCGATCGCTCACCCAAGCACGCAATCGGCACACCGCACCGCACCCGGACCGTCGTGAGGATCACGGCTGCCACCCGCGTGCAACCTGCCGCCATCGCCACGGCAACCCGTCGCCCCCACTGCCCCCAAACCCGCCCGAACTGCTGACAACCGCCCCGCAACCGATCACCTACCGTTATCGGCGGAACGGTTTGTACGGCTCGGAGGGATTTGTGCACCAGAACGTTTCGCACCTCGGCAGCACGGCGGGGACCCTGTTCCTCATCTGCTATGTGATCGCCGGTGTCATCACCGCCGCAGCCGGCTTCCTCCCCGGCAACGCCTCCCGGCTCCGCCTCGTGTGCGTCACCTTCGGCCTCGCGTTCGCCGGTTGGTCGGCCAAGGTCCTCTTCACCGGCGGCCCGATGCTCATCGGCCTGGCCGTCCTGCTTGCCCCGCTGTCGCTGACGACGATCGCGATCATCGGCACGTGCCGCGCGTACAGCCGCCGCCACGCCCCGACCCGCCTGTCCCGGCCGCACCCGGCAGCCGCCCGGACGTACACCGAGCCCAACTCCCCGTTCCCGCCCGTGGTTCCTGTCCCCGTTCACGCACCTTGGCCTTCCACTCACCTTGCCCCGGCCGACCCGTTCCTGCCCTCGCCCGCCACCCGTTCCTCCTCGCTCGGCGCTCACCTGTTCCCGGTTGGTGCTCACTCGGCCCCGGTTTCGGGTGCGCACCTGACCACGGCCGTCCTGGCGCCGACCGGTCCGGCCCCTGCCCACCTGGCGACGCCCGCCGCCCAGCGGCGGTTCCACGGGCACGCGATCGCCCCGCCGCCCGCGTTCCCGACGCCGCCCCGGTTCGCGCCGCAGCCACTGCATAACGTCCCCGCCCCGCAGCCGCACAACGTCCCCGCGCCGCGCCCCGCCCTGGACGACCACATCACCGCCCGGTTCCAGGGCTCCGCGAACCACCTCCAGCCGTCGCCGTCACTCTCCTCTCGTTCGAGCCTCGCGCCCTCGCCGGAGCCCTTCGCTTCGCAGCACCCGTCAAGCGCGCAGGAGTGGGCCCGTGCGCATGCCTGGACGGGCGATCAACCCGCTGTGCATGACCGGACCGACTCGTCGTCGTCACGGCACTCGTCCCGGCGGCTGCGGGGTGTCGTACCGTCGCAGAACCTCGACACGATCACGTCCTCGCCCCCGATCGAGCCCTCGATGCGGATGGCGCTCGCCCCCGTGACCGATCCGTCGCCGTTGCAGCCCTCCTCGGTCCGTGCCCGTCACCGCGCGGCCGGGACGTCCGCCTGACCTCGCCTGGCCCCGGCTGACCCGGCTGGCCCCCTGACGCCTCAGCCCTGGTCGACCACCTCCGCCCCGGCGGGCGGCGGGAACACGCGGTCGACCAGGCTGTCGACGAGCGCCTCCACCCCGTGCGGCCGCAGCACCTCGGGCACGGTGAGGTCGTCGACGATCAGGCCGAGCATGCCCAGATACAGCAGCAACACAGAACCGCTGTCGCCGGGCAGGCCCGCGTCGACGTGGAACGCGACATTCGCCTCCAGGTCCGCCGTGAAGAACCGGGTCAGCATGGTGTCGAGCTCGGGCCGGCGGGTCGCCTCCAGTCGTAACTCCAGCAGAGCGAGGTGGCTGCTGCGCTCCCGGCGGGTCCTGTCCAGTAACTGGTGCATGAGCGTCTTCACGAGATCGCGGGACGGTGTCGCGCGCATCGTCTCGGCAAGCTCCGCCGGGTCAGGCGTGAGCCGCTCGCGCACCCGGACCATGAGCTGCTCCAGCAGATCGGCGCGGTTGCTGAAGTAGTTGGACGTCGTGCCGGTCGGCACCTCTGCCTGCTGGTCCACCGCGCGCAGTGTCAGCCCCCGTGATCCCTCGTCGGCCAGGACCTCGATCGCGGCGTCGAGCAGGGCGGTCCGTCTGGCGGGGTTCTGACGCATCGCTGAGTCCTTCCGTGCGGGCTGGTTGACACCACTGCAAGCACAGTACTACATTCAAACCACTTCATCCACAGTGAATCAAACGGAGTGAGTGGTTGACATGCGAAAGCTGACCTACCTGGTTGCCGCCACGCTCGACGGCTTCATCGCCGGCCCCGACGGACAGTTCGACTTCCTCGGGTTCGAGGACGACTCGGCGGCGGCGATCATCGCCTCCTGGCCCGAGACCCTGCCCACGCACGCCCGCGTGCCGCTCGGCTTGGAAGACGTGCCCAACAAGCGGTTCGACACGGTCGTGATGGGCCGCGGCACCTATGAGCCCGGCCTCGCGATCGGCATCACCAGTCCCTATCGACATCTGGAGCAGTTCGTCTTCTCCAGGACGCTCACCGACGTCGACCCGACGGTCACGTTCCTGGGCGCAGACACCGATCCCGCCGAGTTCGTCCGGGACCTGAAGCGGCGCGAGGGGCTCGACATCTGGCTGTGCGGCGGCGGCGCGCTGGCATCGCAGCTGGTCGGCGAGATCGACGAGCTGATCCTCAAGGTCAATCCGGTCGCGATCGGTTCCGGTGTACCGCTGTTCGCCGCGCCGTTCAAGCCCATACCGTTCCGGCTGGCGGGCACGCGCACGTTCGACACGGGTGTCGCGTTCATGACGTACGAGCGGGTGACGCCATGATCCGGGCTGCGACGCCCGGCGACATCGACCGGGTCGCCGCTGTCGTCGTCGATGAGCCGGTCGGTTGGATCAGTGCCGAGCGCTTCCGGTCTGATCTCGCCGCCCGGATGTACCGCCCCGAGTGGACCTGGATCGCCGAGCGTGACGGCCAGATCATCGCCAGGGCACTGTGGTGGGGACTGTCCGGCGACACCCATCCGGTCGCGCTCGACTGTCTCAGCGTCGACCCGTCGGTGCCCGACCGCGCGGCGCTTGCGGCCGCGCTGCTCGGCGCGGGGATGTCGGCGCTGGGCGCGCCGGTGGCGCCGCAGTTCACGGTGTCGGTCGCCGCTGGCTGGCGGGACGACCCCGCGACGGTGGCGGCCGTCGGCTGGCGGCGGGACGCGGCGATCGCCGCCGGCCTGACCGACGAGGTGGAGCGGCTGCGGTTCGAGTGGACGCCCGGCCCGGTCGCCTCGGGAGTGGCCGGGCAGGCGCGCGACCGTCTGGTGTTCGAGGAGGCGAGCGACGAGGAGTTCCTGCACGCGTTCCGCCGGGTCGCGTCGGGCAGCCTCGACGCACAGACGCGGCGCAGCGTGGCCGCGGACGGCGTCGACGCCACGGCACGCGCCGAGATGAACTTCTATCTCGGGTGCCCGGGGGACCGTTCGTGGTGGCGGATCGTCAGGACGGGGGACGGGGTGCTGGTGGGGCTGGCGGTGCCGTCGGCGACGCCGTACCACCGCAATGTCGGGTATCTCGGCGTCGTGCCCGAGATGCGAGGCCACGGCTATGTCGACGACATCCTCGGTGAGATCACGCGCATCCATGCCGCCGACGGCGCCCAGGTCATCACCGCGACCACCGACGCTGCCAACGCACCGATGGCAGCCGCCTTCGCCCGGGCCGGGTATCGCACCACCGAGATCAGGATCGTGTACTCCGCGCCACCGGCGGGCGAGGCGCTCGGCTTACAGCCCTCGACCCCGTGAGGCCGTGACCCACCGGCGCGGTGATGCTGCCTGATCGCAGGCCGCCCGCGGACTGAAGTCGCACCCACTGCAGTCGCGGAACGGGTGCGGGCAGCCACCCGTCCGGTGGTGCGTGCCGACCGCCTGTGGGCTGAGCTGCCAGGGTGTCTGCGGGCTGCGTCTGCTCGGTCGCTGCGCTCGGTGCTTGCAGACTGCGTACGCCTGCGGCTGAGGGCGGTGTCTGCTGGCACCCGTGGGCTGGACCTGGCAGGTGTCTGCGGGCGGCGGCTGCCGGGTTACTGCCTGCGGTGCCAGGTTCGTGGGTGCCAGGTGCGGCGGAGGCGCTCGCGGCGGCACCAGGTCCTGCGGTGTGGGCCGGGCCGTCGTGGGTGGCATGGCGGCGGAACGGTTGGAAGCCGGTGCATGTAGTGGTCCTTCGGTGGGGTGGAGGGTCAGCCGGAGGCAAGCACGTGCGCGAACCGGGGCGACAGCCCCGACGTGTCGGAGTGGCTCTTGAGGAGGGGGACGAGCGTGCCGTACGTGGGAATGCCCAGCACCCGTGACAGCATCCGCAGCGTGCGGCGGCCCGGGTCGGTCACCGCAGTCTGGCAGCCGAGGAGCCGGACCGCCACCACGTCGTGGCGGTCCAGGATCCGGTCGGCGGCCAAGTGGGTGAAGAATCGGGCCACGTCGCGTTCGAGCATGTCGATCGGGGTGCGACCGAGCCGCAGCAGGTGGTGCCCGCGGGTCGAGTGGCCGATCAGGTCCAGGTGCACCGGTCCTGCCGGCCACGCCGCCGTCGTCAGCACGTCACGCAGCTCGGTAAGGGAGGCGGCGTGATGCAGCTGCACGCACCTGGCGACGCGGCTGGCGAAGAACGGCTCGGAGCAGTCCGGCGAGGCGACGTTCAGCGAAGGGAGGGACACCGGTCCGCCGGTCAATCGCCGAGCGCGTCCGGCCACTTGATCGCCTGCAGCGATCCGGCCCGCGCGGAGATCACCACCGACGTGCGGCGGAGTGTCGCCGCAGCCGTGCCGGCGGAGGGTGACGCTGTGCGCGCGGCGCCGGAGGCCAGGGCCGGCGAGTGGTTGGCGGTCGAGGTCGGGCGCGGGCCGGCGACCAGGGCCGACGGCGCGAGGCGGCTGGGGCCCGCCCACGGTGGGATCTTCGGGGCGATCGCGCTCGTGGGGACGGTGGTGTGCAGCAGGTGATGGTTCGTCATTCGGTGCTCCCGTTGGTAGTCGAAGGGGAAGGGACACGGCCGGCGATCAGGAACAAGGGGCCTCGGGTCACCGGGCCGCCGATGGTGGTGAGGCTGGCTGGGCCGGCGTCGCAGTGTTCCGGGGAAGCGAGGTCGAGCCACATCGTGACCGGGGACGTGGCCGGGTCGGTGGAGCGGCCCGGCGGGAAGACGGCGACGCGGGCGAGGGTGCCTCGCTGCTCGAGGACTTCGGCGCAGTGGCCGGCGTAGCGGTTGCCGGAACGCGGGTCGGGGGTGCCGGGCCAGTACACGACGGATTGGCACTCGTATTCGGCGCCCGTGAAGCCGGTGGAGGCCGGGGTGGGGCGCAGTGAAGGAGGGAGGCGGTCGATGAAGGCGGTTGCCAGGTAGACGGCGCCGGTGAGGCGGAGCTCGGGCCACGCGGGGCCGAGGGTGGACCCGCCGGTGTCGCCGTCCGGGGCGCTGAAGCAGTCGTCGACGTCGACGTCCGCCCAGGAGATCTCCTCGGCGACGGCGGCGGATGGGGCACGGGCCAGGTCCACGCTGATCAGACGGGCGGGGTCGAAGTCGTGCTCGACGGGTTCGGTGGTCCAGAAGGCGCAACGGGTCACGCCGTCGATCCGGCCGAGAAACGCCGGCGTGCCGACGAAGACGGTCCGTGCCGGGGGCGATGCGGTCATGCCAGAAGCATGCGGCGGTCCGCTGAAACGGCGCTGAAGCGGCGCTGAGCAGCCGGCGCTGAGCAGCGGCGCCCGAGGACGCACGTGCGCCGCGGGCGGGGGTCCGATGGACAGTGCGACCTCAGCGAATCGGCGAGCCAGCAGGGCGCGGGGGAGCGGACACCACCGAGAAGACCAGAGCGGCTAGGAGGGTGGATCGAGCGGGGCGGTGGCTGGGTGCGGGATGCCGCGGGGACACGAGGGCGACACGGCGGTCACCGCGGGACAGGAGTGCAGCGCCGCGGCGACTGCGGGACGGGAGAGCATCCCAGGCGCGGCCGTGAAGAGGAACGTCCCGGCGGTGGCCCGGTGGAGTGGCGCGTCCAGGCGGCGGCCGGAGAAGAAAAACCTCCAGGCGGTGGCCGTGGAGCGGAGTGTCCCGGCGGTGGCCGGTGGAGTAGAGGGTCGCGGCGGTGGTCGGTTGAGTGGAGTGTCCCAGCGGCGGTCGGTTGAGTGGAGTGTCCCCGGCGGTAGCCGTGGAGAGGAGCGCCCAGGCGGCAGCGTGGAGTGGAGCGTCCCGGGCGGCGGTCGGCTGAGTGGAGCGTCCCCGGCGGCAGCCGTGGAGAGGAGCGGCCAGGCGGCGGCCGCGGGACAGGAGTGCGTCGCCGCGGCCGCCGGAAGGTGGGAGTGGTTACGCCGCGGTGGCCAGGGTCAGGGCGAACCGTTGCGCGGGGTCGGTCCACCAGTGGCGGACGGAGAAGCCGGCCGCGGTGAGTTCGGCGGTCAGGCCGGACTGGTGGAACTTGGCGGAGACCTCGGTGCGGAGCTCCTCGCCGGCGGTGAAGGTGACCGTCAGGTCGAGGGCGGCGACGTGGACCTGCTGCGCGGTGGTGGAGCGCAGGCGCATCTCGATCCACTCGTTGGCGGGGTCCCAGAGGGCGACGTGCTCGAAGGCGGCGACGTCGAAGTCGGCGTCGAGGGTGCGGTTGAGGACGTGCAGGACGTTGCGGTTGAACTCGGCGGTGACGCCGGCCGCGTCGTCGTAGGCGGGGACGAGGACCGACGGGGACTTGACGAGGTCGGCGCCGAGGAGGAACCACTCGCCGGGGTTGAGGCGGGCGCGGAGCGCGGCGAGGAAGGGGGCGCGTTCGGCGGGGGTGAAGTTGCCGATCGTGCCGCCCAGGAAGGCGACCAGGCGGTCGCCGGTGTCGGGCAGGGTTTCCAGGTGGTTGACGAAGTCGGCGACGATGCCGTGGATGTGCAGGTCAGGGTATGCGGTTCGGAGGGTCCTGACGGCGTCGCGGAGGGCGGAGGCCGACACGTCGAGCGGGGCGAAGGAGCCCAGTGTGCCGGCGTCGCGCAGCGCGTCGAGCAGCAGGCGGGTCTTCTCCGAGGAGCCGGAGCCCAGCTCGACCAGGGTCTTCGCGCCGGTGATGCGGGCGATCGACGAGGCCCGGTCGGCGAGGATCGAGCGTTCGGCGCGGGTCGGGTAGTACTCGGGCAGGCGGGTGATCTCCTCGAACAGTTCGCTGCCGCGGGCGTCGTAGAAGTACTTCGGCGGGAGTGTCTTAGGGGTGGCGGTGAGACCGGCCCGGGCGTCGGCGCGCAGGGCGGCGGTGAGGTCGGAGTCGAGCAGGTACACGTCGAGGTCGGGATCGTGCAGTGTCACGAGAAGGCACCTTCCGTTATGTGTACCGCGGACGGGTCCGCGACGAGCAGGGAGAAGTCGGGGACGGCGCGCCAGCCGGGGTCGTCGTCCAGCGGTTCGGACGCGACGAGCACCCCGCCGTCGGGAACGGCGCGGACGGACAGCGCATGGCCGTACACGGAGGCGGCGACGGACCGGCCGTCGGTGAGCAGCAGGTTGAGCCGGGAACCGGGCGCCGCGGCCGCCACCGAGGTGACGACCGAGGTCACCGCGTCGCCGACGGAGGAGCCGGCCCGCAGGCGCGCCCGGACGAGGGCCCACAGCAGCGCGCTGTCGGTGGGGGCGTCCAGGGTGATCAGGTCGCGCACCGGCAGCTCGGACGCGAGCGCGGCGACGCTGTCGGGCCACCCGGCGACGCGCCCGTTGTGGCTGAACAGCCACGACCCGGAGGTGAACGGCGCGGCTGCCGACTCGGTGACGGGCATGCCGACCGTGGCGGAGCGCACCGCGGCCAGCACCGCGCCCGACGAGGTCGCCGCGGCCAGTGCGGGCAGCGCCGGGTCGGTCCACAGTGGACGGGCCGACCGGTACACCACGGGGCCGGGGAACCAGCCCAGCCCGAAGCCGTCGGCGTTGATGGTGCCGCCGCCCCGCATGTCGCGCGGCGCCCACGACTGGTGTGACAGGCCGTGCGGCGGGTCGAAGAGCAGGCGCGACAGCGGGATCGGCGGACCCAGGTACGCCAGGTGACGGCACACTAGGCGGGCCCCGAGGAGGAGGCGGTGCGGAAGCCGCTGAAGATCTGGCGGCGGATCGGGTGGTCCCAGTTGCGGAACGTGCCCCGGCACGCCGCCCGGTCGGTGCCGAACGACCCGCCGCGCAGCATCTTGTAGTCGCCGCCGAAGAACACCTCGGAGTACTCGCGGTACGGGAAGGCGCTGAACCCCGGATACGGCAGGAAGTCGCTGTCGACCCACTCCCAGACGTCGCCGATGAGCTGGTGGACGCCGAGCGGCGACGCACCGTCCGGGTAGGCGCCGACGGGTGCCGGCTGCAGGTGCCGCTGCCCCAGGTTGGCGTGGCGTGGCGCCGGGTCGTCGTCGCCCCAGGGGTACCGCCGGGAACGGCCCGTCGCGGGGTCGAACCTGGCCGCCTTCTCCCACTCGGCCTCGGTCGGCAGCCGCCGGCCGGCCCAGGCGGCGTACGCCGCGGCCTCGTGGAAGCAGACGTGCACCACCGGCGCGTCCGGCACGATCGGAGCCGTGCGGCCGAAGGTGGTGGCGTGCCAGTCGCCGCCGTCCCGCGTCCAGTGCAGCGGTGCTTCCAGCCCGGCCGAGACACGGTGGTCCCAGCCGGCGGCGGACCAGAAGCGCGGCTGGTCGTAGCCGCCGGCGTCGATGAACGCCGCGTACTGGGCGTTCGTGACTGGGGCGGCGTCGATCCAGAACGCGGGCACGTCGACGCGGTGCGCGGGGCGCTCGTTGTCCAGGGCCCACGGCTCGGCCGACGTGCCCATGTCGAACGGTCCGGCCGGCACGTGCACCTCCCCGCCCACGGCGACGACCGCGGACGGTGGCGGGTCTGCCGCCAGTACCGGCGAACCCGCCCGCAACTGGTGGGTGGCGAGCATCGTCTCGTCGTGCTGCTGCTCGTGCTGCACGATCATCCCGAACGCGAACCCGTCCCGCAGCAGCGGCCGCGCCGGGTCGGCGGGCAGGCGGTCGACGACGTCGAGCACCTTGTCGCGGACGGTCGAGACGTACGCGCGGGCCTCCGCCGGGCCGAGCAGCGGCAGCTGCGGCCGGTCCCGCCGGGCGTGCTTGAACGCGTCGTAGAGGTGGTCGATGTCCTGCCGGACGGGTTCGCGGCCGCCGACGTCACGGACGAGCCACAGCTCCTCCTGGTTGCCGATGTGCGCCAGGTCCCACACCAGCGGCGACATCAGCGGTGAGTGCTGCCGGACGAGGTCGGTGTCGTCGACGGCGTCGGTGAGGATCTCGGACCGCCGGCGGGTGCGTTCCAGCTCGGCGGCCACGCGCTCTCTCAGGCTCATGCCGTCACCCCCGAGACGCCCCGGCGAGCCGCGCTCCGGCGACGGCCGGTCTCCGCGGCGCCCCGGCGAGCCGCGCTCCGGCGACGGCCGGTCTCCGCGGCGCCCTGGCGACGGACGGACCAGACGCTACGCTTCGAACCGTTCATGGCGGGTGCTCCCTTCGATGACGTCCAGCAGCAGGTCGTCGGGCAGGTCGAGCCGTGACAGGGCCAGGTCGCGGACCGCGGTCGCGGCCCGGGCCAGGGCCGGGTCGGCCATGCCGAGGCGGGCGGCCAGGGCCCACTCGCCGGCGACGGGCGCGCACAGCTCACGCACCCGGTCGACGGTCGGCTCGTCGGCGAGCAGCGCGGTGAGGATCGCGGCCGGCGCGAACCAGTCGGACCCCCGCAGCGTGTCGAGGTAGCGCACCTCGAGGTAGCCGCGCGGGCGCACCGGCGGGAACAGCGTGCTCAGGTGGTAGTCGAGGTCCGCCCAGGTCGGCGGCGAGCCGAGCGCCCCGCCGATCCAGTCCGCGAACGTGACCCCCGCCGGCGCGGTCCACGGCCCGTCGGCGCGCCGGACGCAGAGCAGCTGCGCGTCCAGCGCGTACCGGGCCCAGTCGAGCGCTCCGTCGGAGCCGGCGGGGACCGGACGGGTCCTGGACGGGTCGATCGCCAGCCATGTGCGCATCCGCGCCGACGCCCAGCCGGTGTCGTGCCCGGCGTGGCGCCGCGAGTTGGCGAACAGGGCGATGAGCGGCGGCCCGAGGTCGTGCACCGCGGCCCAGCGTGACGGCGGGCCCGCGTCGAGGCAGACCTGCAGGCCCGCGGTGCTGCACATCATGGTGCGCCCGGCGTCGTTGCGGCGCGCGAACGCCGACGCCATCGCGTCGTACCGGGGAGTGGAGAGCATCCGCCGCGGCCGGCGGTGCGGGTCGATGCCGGTGCCGCCGAGCTCCAGCCCGGCGCGGGCGAGTCGCCCGGTGAGCTCCGCGAGATCGGCGCTGACGGCCTCGTGGAGGTCCGTCAGGGAGCGTTGCGGGACGGTGGACAGCTCCACCTGGCCACCCGGCTCGAGGGTGACGGCCGACCCGTGCCGCAACGGCAGGTGTGCCGTGCCGGCGTGCAGGGCGGGCGGTGCGTGGTCGCCGAGCGCCTGACACATTCGATCGGGATCGACGTATGTCGTCGGGTCAGCGCTGGCATGGACGGTGTACTCGAGCTCGACGCCGACCGTCTCCGGTGGTCCCGTCTTGAAGCAGATCGATGCAATGTAGCCCTCGGCCTGCTCAATAGCACAGATCACCGCATCGGAGTCGGCGGCCGTGCGGTCGATACGCAAGGTCGCCATGCGAGCCGACGCTACCCGAGGATCCGGCCGTCGGCGAACGTTCACGTTGAACAAGTGGTTACCGATCCGTTACGTACACGCGTTCGAACTGGGCGAACACCTGCTGGTCGTGAACCGTAGGTGTACCCGCCCGAGTGAACGCCGACACCTCAGCGCAGCAACCGGTACAGGCCGAGGATCTCCCGCGTGACGGGCTTGAACATCCGGAAGCGGGACATCGCGACCAGCCGGTCGATCAGCGGGGCGGACCGCTCGACCAGCAGCCGGGTCTTCTCCTGCCCGGGGGAGGTGTCGTGCACCCAGTACAGCGTGACGCCCATCTGCGCGAGCCACAGCAGCTCCGGCAGCTCGGCCCGCAGCTCGGGGTCGATCTTCGTGGTGGCGCCGTCCACGACGGACCGGAACATCCGCACTGACCGCTCCCGCGCCGGCGCGGATTCGGCGCTGAACGGGCTCAGCGGCGAGCCGGGCTCGGCGGCCGTCTTGAAGAACGTGCCGGCGAAGCCGTGATAGGGCGCCATCGTCTCCACGCCGGCGAGCATCGCGGCGCGCAGCCGGTCGACGAACGTCCCCGGCGCGGCCAGGAGCTGCTCGCACGCCTCGGCGTGGGCGTCCTGGACCGTGGTGTAGAACGCCTGGACCAGGTGATCCTTGGACGGGAAGTAGTAGTACGCGTTGCCGACCGAGACGCCGGCGGCCGTCGCGATCGCGCGCATGGTGGTCTTGTCGTAGCCCTGTTCGCCGAAGAGCCGCACCGCGGTGTCCACGATCAGCCGCCGGGTCTGTTCGCCTTTCGCGGTCGGCTCGGTGTCAGACGTCGCAGGTTCCACCACAGTCCGCACCATATCCTTGTGGCGTTGTTCCCCGGCGTACGGCGGCCGCCGCGGCCACCATCCGCCGCGCCGTCGGGCGTAGATCTGGCCGGGCAAGGCGCGCCGCCAGCCCCCGATAACCTTCCAGCGCCCACAGGCAGATGATCCATGCCGCGTCGCCGGTGTAGACGCCGCCGTCGTCGGCGACCACCGTGATGTCGGCCAGGGTCTCTGCCGGATCGAGCGCCGGATACCGGCGGCGCGCCTCATCCGAACCCGCCGGAACGAACTCCAGCGGCACCAGTTGCGCCCGCGACGCGAGCCACGCCCGTGCCGTCCGGCACAGCCCGCAACCCGCGTCGTAGAGCACAGTGAGCTTCGTGATCATTGCGGCGGCAGCGGCTCGTCGGGCTGGGTCTCCGGCCGCGGTGCCTGCTGCGGTACCGGCTGCGGGGCGGGCTTCGGGTAGCCGTGCGGGGCGGCCGGGCGCGGCGACATCCCGTACGGCGGCAGCGGCGGATACGGAGCGGGCATCATCCTGGTCGGCGGGACGGGCGGCGGCAGCTGGTCCAGCATCCGCCGCCGGCGGAACCGGCTCAGCACGAACAGGTTGAAGAAGTGCAGCCCGCCGAGCACGAGCAGCACCAGGCCCAGCTTCCACGCCAGGGCCTCCATCGCCGAGCTGCCGTCCGGCAGTCGCTGCCCGATCTTCAGCGCCACCGCCACGTAGCCGAGGTTCAGCAGGTAGAAGCCGACCACCAGCAGATGGTTGACCGACTTGGCGAGCCGCTCGTCCGTGAGCGCGTCGTCGAGGAACACCTGGCCGTTCTTGAGCAGCGTCCGCGCCACCCAGACGGTGAGGACGATGCTCACCGCCAGATAGATGAGGTACGTGCCGAGCTTGAGGTCCATGACCGGCCCCTTCTTGAACGTGTTCAACTACGCTCACGGTAGCCCCGTTCTTGAACGCGTTCAATTGTGCGCCCGGTCTCATCGGGCTCACGTGTACGTGAGTCCGGCTCACGTGTACGTGACCCATATGCCACCGACCGTGCCCACCGTCGTCACCTTGCCGTCGTCGCCGCCCACGACCGCCGAGCCGTCGCCGAGCACCTGCAGCGTCGGCTTGTTGATCGTGCTCAGCGGTATCGAGATCCACTCCTCGGTGCCGTCCGCGCCCCGCAGCCGCAGCCCGTCGAGGCCGTCCCGGCCGTCCTGACGGGACAGCCACAGCAGGCGCCCGCCGCCGAGCGCGGCCGCGTCGCGGGCGTCCGCCGGCAGCGGCGGCTGGTCGACCGCCCGGCCGTCCACCAGCCGGGCGACGATGCCGGTCTGGTCGCTGGAGTACCAGAGCTCGCGCTGGTCCGGCGACAGCAGCAGGCGGATCGTCTCCCGCACCTCCCGCACGTCCGTCCAGGTGGTGCCGTCGGCGGAGTGCACCAGCAGGGACGGGGCGTCCATCAGGTGCCGCTTCATCACGACCCACAGGTGGCCGTCGGCGGTGCGCACACCCGCGGCCGGGATCCAGCCGGCCCGGGCCGGCACCGCGCCGACGTCCTCGGCACCGCCCCGCAGCAGCCGGCCGGTGCAGCTGTCGGCCGGCGGCTGCGGGCAGGTCGTGGTCAGCATCACCGGCGACCGCGTCCACGGGCCGTCGTCGCGCGACCGCACGGTCCAGGTGCCGCCGCCGCCGGACGACGACCACGCGCCCTGCCCGTCGGTGAGCCAGACCTCCCGCTCGAGGGCGTGGTACAGGACGCCCGCGGCCCCGAGGCGCGGCAGCTGCCGCGCCCGCCAGGTGAGGCCACCGTCGTCGGTGTAGCCCAGGAGCGGGTCGCACACGTCCGCGACGCACCGGTTGTAGAGCACCCAGCCGTGCCGGCTGTCGGTGAACATGAGCTGGCGCGGGCCGGTGGCGCCGTCGAGCACCACCGGCCGCTCGACCAGCTGGAAACCGGAAGGCCTCGGCATGGGCCGGCCGGCGCCGGCCGTGCGCAGCGCCAGCCCGCCGCCGATCGTGACCGCGGCGACCAGGATCCCCGCGAGCCAGCCGCGCAGGCGGTGGACGATCCACCCCGGCGTGACCCGGACCGGCAGGTCCTCCACCGGCAGCGGCCGGAACGTGCCGGTGAACTCCTCGGCGAACCGGGCGAACTCCTCCTCGACCTGTGTCTCACGCATGCCACACCTCCCGGTCGAGCTCGGCGGCCAGCGCCGACCGGCCGCGGCTCAGCCACGACCGCACGGTGCCCTCGGCGACACCCTCCTGCTCGGCGATCTCCGCCGTCGTCAGCTGCGCCAGGTGCCGCAGGACCAGGGCCCGGCGCTGCGCCGCGGGCAGCTTCGCCAGGCTCTCCACCAGGACGACCCGGTCCGGCGACGGGCCCTGCACCGGGTCGGGGACGCGCTGGCGTTGCAGGAAGCGCACCGCGTGCTGCAACCTCCGGAGCCGGCTCGTCGCCAGGTTCCACGCGACGTGCCGCACCCACGCGGCCGGGTCGGTGTAGCCGGACACCGCCGGCCAGCGCTCCAGGGCACGGCAGAACGCCTCCTGGGTCAGGTCCTGCGCCTCCGCATGGTCGCCCAGGTACGCGTAGAGCTGCACCGCGATCCCGGCGAACCGGGCCCGGTACAGCTCCGCGAAATCTTCCGGTGGGCGTGGCATGCCGGTATCACGCCTGAACCCACCGATCTGTTGCACCCGATCTACAGGCCGGCGACGAGCAGTGCTGAGATCAGCAGCGAGACCTGGTGCAGGGCCTGGTCGGCGACGTACATGCCGCAGACCGGGCTGGTCGTGTCGGCGAACCGCGGCGAGCCCGTCGCCCGCAGCACCGCCCGCACCGGCCAGCGCCGGTCGAGCAGGCCGTGGGTCAGCGCGGAGAACACCACCCCGGCGGTCACACCGGCCGGCGACAGCGGCAGGCGCAGCGCCGCGCAGGTCAGCAGCAGCGCCGCGGTGATCGTCACGTGGTACGTCAGCAGGTGCCCAGCGAGGGCCCGCCAGCCGGCGGCGCCGCGGGTCGCCTTGTGCGTCGCCTGCCGGTCGGTCTGCGCCACGTGATCACCGAGCGAGTGCCCGACGAGCAGGACCACGAGCGTCACCACGAAAACGACGGACCGGCTCAGCGTCTCATAGGACATGATGGAGGGGCTCCTCACGGGGAGCAGCGGGACGGTTCGGTCTTGGAGGATGGGACCGTCCCGCCGCATCGACATTGATGGAGCCGCCATCATCCGCCCGCTCCGCACCAGACTTCTATGTCGAACGTTGCAGAACACATGTGTCGTGAGTCGCGTGATCCACTCCCACGCAGAGGTTCCCCGACGGGTATGAGCGGTGGCATGGTGGACCCGTCGGACCACCCGCCCGACTTTCTCCCCGTTGCACGCCGGACCGGTGGGAGAGCGCCGACTAGGTTCGCCTCTACATCCGGCCACCAGCGGCACCCCGACGCTGCGGGGACCCTGTTGCCGGCGTCGGCGCCTGCCGCGATCGCTCCCCTGGTCATGGCCCTTCCGAGCTGAAACCGGGTCTCAAAGCTGTGCGGTACAACGCTTTCAACATCGCTTCACCGGCACGGCGTCGAAGTATGCGCACAAGGTGCCGGATGAGGGCTACTACAGCTACCTGCGCAACCGGATCGGGGCCCTGCTGCTCCTGGACGGACGCGACAACGGAACCTACGGGGGGATGCTCCTCGAAGACAAGCTGGTGCGCTATCGGAAAGACACCCTGCTGGCCGGGATGCTCAATCCGGACTTCTTCGAGCGGAGCAACGTCCGGCTTCGGGAGTTCCTATGTGGTCACGGTCTGCTCCAGATGGTCGCCACCTACGACGCGAGTACCAAACTGGAACCGTTCATCGACGCGCGCGGACGCTTCTACTTCGAGACCGCCTCCGACGCCAGGGCTACCTCACCCACCAAAGCCATGGAGCACGCGGTCGGCGTGGCCAGCAACGGCTGGGCCTTCTGGCAGGTCGAGCGGACCCGCGAGCGGCTCGACACCGTGCGGCAGCGCTACCTCGATCAGTTCGAGCGGTAGCACTGCCGCCGAGGGCCGCCACGCCGAGCCGGGAGCGCAGCGTGGCGGCCGCCAGATAGCGGGTGGGTCAGGCGGTGTGTTCCTTCTTGTCGCCGGCCCACTGGGTGTGGAAGGAGCCGTCGCGGTCGGTGCGGCGGTAGGTGTGGGCGCCGAAGTTGTCGCGGAGGCCCTGGATCAGGGCGGCGGGCAGGCGCTCGGCGCGCAGGCCGTCGAAGTAGGCCAGCGAGGACGAGAACGCGGGGGTGGGGATGCCGGCCTGGGCGGCGGCGACCACGACGCGGCGCCAGGAGGGGACGCCGGAGTTGACGGCGTCGGCGAAGTACGGGGCGACCATGAGGCTCTTCAGCGACGGGTTCTCGTCGTAGGCCTCGCGGATGCGGTTGAGGAAGCGGGCGCGGATGATGCAGCCGCCGCGCCAGATGGTGGAGACGGCGCCGCGGTCGATGTCCCAGCCGAACTCGGCGGAGCCGGCCTCGATGTGGTCGAAGCCCTGGGCGTACGCGACGATCTTCGAGGCGTAGAGGGCCAGGCGCACGTCCTCGATGAACTGGTCGCGGTCGGAGACCGACAAGCCGCCCGAGGTCGACGGGAAGGCCGCACGGGCCGCGGCGCGTTGCTCGGCGTGGCCGGACAGGGAGCGGGCGAAGGTGGCCTCGGCGATGCCGGTGATCGGCACGCCCAGGTCGAGGGCGCTCTGCACGGTCCAGCGGCCGGTGCCCTTCTGCTCGGCCTGGTCCAGGACGATGTCCACGAAGGCCTGGCCGGTCTCGGCGTCGACGTGGCCGAGGACGTCCGCGGTGATCTCGATGAGGAAGGACTCGAGGTCGCCGGTGTTCCAGGTGCGGAAGATGTCGGCGATCTCGGCCGGGGTGGCGCCGATGCCGGCGCGGAGCAGGTCGTACGCCTCCGCGATGAGCTGCATGTCGGCGTACTCGATGCCGTTGTGGACCATCTTCACGAAGTGGCCGGCGCCGTCGGGGCCGACGTGCACGCAGCACGGGGTGCCGTCGACGACCGCGGCGATCTTCTCGAACATGGGGCCGAGGGTCTGGTACGACTCGGGCGAGCCGCCGGGCATGATCGAGGGGCCGAGCAGCGCGCCCTCCTCGCCGCCGGAGACGCCGGTACCGACGAAATGCAGACCGGCGGAGCGCAGCGCCTGCTCGCGGCGGCGGGTGTCGGCGAAGTGGGCGTTGCCCGCGTCGACGATCATGTCGCCGGGCTCCAGGAGCGGGATCAGCTCGTCGATGACGGCGTCGGTGGGGCCGCCGGCCTTCACCATGATGATGACGGCCCGCGGGCGAGCGAGGGACGCGACGAAGTCGGCCATCGACTCGCTCGGCACGAACGTGCCCTCGTGCCCGAACTCGTCGACGAGGCGGCGGGTCCGCTCGTAGGAGCGGTTGTGCACGGCGACGGCGTAACCGTTGCGGGCCAGGTTGCGGGCCAGGTTACGTCCCATCACCGCGAGACCGGTCACGCCGATCTGAGCAAGGTCGGACATCGGAACCTCTCCAGTCAAAGACGATCTCGCCCCGACCGGCGATCACTACCCCGGGATCTCGGTTCGAAGCGCGCGTCGGACCAGGCTACCCGCCTGCTGTTGCGCCCCGGCACGGCACGGGCGGCGGGTTCCAGGATCCAGGAGCGTCCAGGAGCCGTAGCGGGGGGTGATGCGGGAAGGACCGCTTCACCCGTACTGCTCAAGGAACACCGACAGGCGTTCGGTGAGCGGGGGCAGCGCCCCGACCTCGGTGGGTTCGGCGGCGGTGGCGCCGAGGCGCCGCATGCTCTCGGTGAGCATCGGGGCGAGCTCGTCGCGCAGCGCGCGCATGTCGTCGTCCGGCGGCGGCAGGTGGGCGAGCTTGTCGATCCGCGTGGCGGTGCGCCTGGTGCCGCCGTCGAGCAGGACGGTCACGTAGAGCGTCGTCACCCGGCCCTGCCGCAGCTCGGTACCGGCGACATACGCGGACTCGAGGGCGTCGTGCGCCGACTGGGCGGCCTCGACCGCCGTCGCGCGGAACTCGTGCCGGCCCGGCGGCTGGGTCGAAGCGAACGCACCCCAGCCGAGGACCAGGGTGAGGACCACGGCGACGATGACCAACCCGCGTCGCATCACGCCGTGGTACCCCCGATCCATGGCGGGTCAAACGCCCCGGCAAAACGGTCCAACCAGGTCGTAACCCGCGATGGCGGCGCAACGTTGGACGAAGGTGCATACCGACGAGCCGCCGACCACCCGCGTGCTGTACCTCGCCGGGTGGGGCCGCAGCGGCAGCACCCTCGCGGAGGGAATGCTGGACCAGGTGCCCGGCCTCGTCGGCGTCGGTGAGATCAAGTTTCTCTGGGAGCGCGGCCTGCTGCAGAACCGGCGGTGCAGCTGCGGCACGCCGCTGCGCTCGTGCGAGTTCTGGGTGGAGGTCCTGCACGAGGCGTTCGGCCGCATCCCGGACGACGACGAGCTGCGCGAGCTCGACGAGGCGTCCCGCCGCTTCCGGACCCGGCACCTGCCGGGGCTGGCGCTGCGCCCGACCCGGCCGCCCGGCGCGGACGAGCTGCGCTGGTACTACCAGGCCCTGGCCGACCTGTACCGGGCCGTGGCGAAGGTCAGCGGCGCCGACGTCGTCGTCGACTCCTCGAAGTTCCCGTCCTACCTGACGGCGCTGCTGCAGGCGCCCGGCCTGGACGTGCGGGTGGCGCACATCGTCCGCGATCCGCGGGCCGTCGCGTACTCGTGGCAGCGGCACAAGAAGGACCCGGACGCGCCGAACGGCGAGCTGATGCCCCGCATGCACCCGGCGTCCACGGCGCTGTACTGGTCGGCGTGGAACCTCGCGACGGAGCGGATCACCCGCCGGGCGGGCCTGCCGTACCTGCGGTTCCGCTACGAGGACCTGGTCGCCGCGCCGGACGCGACGCTGCGGGCCGTCACCCGGCTCAGCGGCGTCCCCGCCGCGGCGGTGCCGGTCGGCGACCGCGGCGAGGTGTTCGTGCGCCCTACCCACCAGGTCTCCGGCAACCCCGTCCGGTTCCGCTCCGGGCCGGTCCACCTGCGGCTCGACGACGAGTGGACGACGGGGATGGCGCCGCGGCACCGCCGGCTGACCGGGGCCTTCACCGTGCCGTTGCGGCGCCGGTACGGGTACCGCGACTCCTAACATCCGGCGCCGCCCGGCCGATGGGTCCAGTGTGTGGCGCGGGTTGATCGTCACCGCCGTCACGCTGGTCTCGCTGGTCGGCGGGGGCACCGTGGCGTGGCGGCACTACGAGGGCGCCGTCGACCAGGTGGACCTGCTCGGCGAGGCGGCGCGGGACCGCCCGCCCCCTCGGCAGATCACCATCGAGTCGGCGCCCCGGTGGAGTCCGCCGCCGGCGTCGGAGCAGCCGGGGCGCAACATCCTGCTCGTCGGGATCGACGCGCGGCCCGGCGAGGACCAGGCCGGCGCCCGCGCCGACTCGATCATCGTGCTGCACGTGTCGGCGGGCGGCGACCGGGCCTGGCTGGTGTCGCTGCCGCGGGACACCCGGGTCGAGATCCCCGGGCACGGCACCGACAAGCTCAACGCCGCGTTCGCGGCCGGGTCGCAGGGCGGCGGCGGGCGGGCCGGCGGGTTCGCGCTGCTCGCCACGACCGTGCGGCAGCTCACCGGCCTCGCCTTCGACGCCGGCGCGATCATCGACTTCGCCGGGCTGCGCCGGGTCGTGGACGCGGTCGGCGGCGTCGACCTGTGCGTCGACGTGCGGACCGTGTCCGTGCACATCGGGTGGGACGCGCAGGGCCGGCAGACCCCGCCGTTCCGCCTGATCCCGCCGACGTTCCGCCCCGAGCGGATCCCCGGGGTCAGGCCGCAGGTGTACGAGGTGGGCTGCCGCCACTTCGCCGGCTGGGAGGCCCTCGACTACGTGCGGCAGCGGGAGCTGCTGCCGGACGGCGACTACGGCCGCCAGCGCCACCAGCAGCAGCTGCTCACCGCGCTCGCGCGCCGGGTCACCTCGGCCGGCGTGCTGGGCAACCCCCTCGCGATCGACCGGACGCTGACCGCGGTCGGCGAGTCGCTGACCTTCGACGGCAACGGGCGGTCCGTCACCGACTGGATGTTTCAGCTGCGCGGGCTGCGCCCCGACGCGGTGACGATGCTGCGGACCAACGGCGGGCAGTTCAACGCCGCGACCCGCAACGGCACGGCGTTCGAGCAGCTGGACCCCGTGACGCTGGACCTGTTCGCCGCGGCCTGTTCGGACTCGCTGGACGCGTTCGCCCGTCAGCACCCGGACTGGGTCATCCAGCCGTCCTGACTGCAACATTCCTGCAAACGCAGAGCATTGACTCCACTCTGTACCGGGTGGCACGTTGACGCTAGGAATGCGCTTTCCTCGCCTCTTTGGAGTCTGCATGCGCAAGACCACCGTCGTCGTCGCCGCTGTTGCCGGCGCGGCACTGCTCGCGGGCGCGGCCGTCACCGCGTCCGCGGCGGCTGGCACGCCCTCCGCCGCACTCGCATTAGCCCGCCAGGCCCTGCCCGCCGGTGACGGCTGGGCCTCGGACACCACCGGCACCACCGGCGGCTCCGCCGCCGACGCCGACCACGTCTTCACCGTCCGCACCCGCGACGAGCTGGCCGCGGCCGTCGCCGGCGACACCCCGAAGATCGTCTTCGTGGCCGGCGGGATCGACGCCAACGCCGGCTTCACGTGCGCCGACTACGCCGACCCGGCGTACAGCCTGGACGCGTTCCTCGCCGCGTACGACCCGGCCGTCTGGGGCCGCGCCACGAAGCCCACCGGCCCGCTCGAGGACGCCCGGGCGCGGTCGGCGAAGAACCAGGGCGCGCGGGTCAACATCAAGGTCGGCGGCAACACCACGATCGTCGGCCTCGGCGGCTCGAAGATCACCGGCGCCAACCTGCTCGTCGAGAAGGTCGACAACGTCATCCTGCGCAACCTGCGCCTCGAGGACGCCCACGACTGCTTCCCCTCGTGGGACCCGACCGACGGCGCCCTGGGCAACTGGAACTCCCTGTACGACACGGTGACCGTCACCGGCTCCACCCACGTCTGGGCCGACCACAACAACTTCAGCGACGGCAACAACACCGACGAGACGCAGCCGCTGTACTTCGGCCGCCCGTACCAGGTCCACGACGGCGCCCTCGACGTGATCCGCGCCTCCGACCTCGTCACCATCTCGTGGAACAACTTCTTCGACCACGACAAGACGATGCTCATCGGCTCCTCGAACACCGTCGGCGCCGACGTCGGCAAGCTCCGCGTCACCATCCACCACAACCGCTTCGCCAACGTCGGCCAGCGCGTGCCGCGGGTCCGCTTCGGCCAGGTCGACGTCTACTCCAACTACTTCTACGCCACCGACGAGGACAGCTACAGCTACTCGTGGGGCGTCGGCGTCTACGCATCGCTGTACGCGGAGAACAACTTCCTGCTCCGCAGCGCCGACATTCCGCTGTCGTCCGTCGTGTACGACTGGCGCGGCACCGCCCCCGGCACCATCACCGAGGTCGGCACCGCCACCCGGATCGGCACGGGCCCGGTCTCGGCGGTCAGCCTCGTCGACGAGTACAACGCCACCCACGACCCCGACCTGACGGCCGGCACCTGGGTGCCGACCCTGCGGGCCGCGGCCCCGGACCCCGCGACGGCGGTCCCCGCCCTGGTGTCCGCGAAGGCGGGCGCGGGCAAGCTCGGCTTCTGACACTTCGGTAGTTCGGCACACCCCGCTTGTTCGGCACACCCTGCTTGTTCGACACACCCCGCTTGTTCGACACCCGCTTGTTTGACACACCCCACCACTGCACCGGGCCGACGGTTTCCGCCGGCCCGGTGCGGCTTTGTAGCTTTCATTCCCGGCGGCGCGGTGAGCAGGGATTTCGCGCTCCCGCAGGGGCGGTGAACGGCGTACAGGGGCGGCCGCGGCTTAGCGTCGGAGCCCCCTGCCGCCGAGGAGGAACACCCGGATGCGCCGCTCCGCCATCACCTTCGCCGCGACCTGCGCGGTGACCGTCGCCGCCGTCGCCGTGACCCTCATCGTCGCCCGGCCGGCGCTGGCCGCCGTGCCGTACGAGGACCCGTCGCTGCCGGTCGCCACCCGGGTCGAGGACCTGCTGTCACGCATGACGCTCGACGAGAAGATCGGGCAGATGACCCAGGCCGAGCGCGCGTCGATCACGCCGGCCGAGGTCACCCAGTACAAGATCGGCTCGATCCTCTCCGGCGGCGGCTCGGCGCCCTCGCCGAACACGGCGACCGGCTGGGCCGACATGGTCGACCGGTTCCAGAACGGCGCCCTGGCCACCCCGCTGCGCATCCCGCTGATCTACGGCTCCGACGCGGTCCACGGGCACAACAACCTCGCCGGCGCCACGATCTTCCCGCACAACATCGGCCTCGGCGCGACCCGCGATCCGGCGCTGGTGCAGCAGGTCGGCGCGGCCACCGCCGAGGAGGTGCAGGGCAGCGGCGTCGACTGGACCTTCTCGCCGTGCCTGTGCGTGGCCCGCAACGACCGGTGGGGCCGCACCTACGAGTCGTTCGGGGAGAAGCCCGAGCTGCCCGTGCAGATGGCCACGATCATCGACGGCTACCAGAGCAAGGGCGTGCTGGCCACGGCCAAGCACTACGTCGGCGACGGTGGCACGACCGGCGGCGTCGACCAGGGCGACACCCAGCTGTCCGAGGCGGAGCTGCGCGCCGTGCACCTGCCGCCGTTCACCGAGGCCGTGCGGCGCAACGTCGCGTCGGTGATGGTGTCGTACTCCTCCTGGAACGGCCAGAAGCTGCACGGCAACGACTACCTCATCAACTCCGTCCTCAAGGGCGAGCTGGGCTTCAAGGGCTTCGTCGTGTCCGACTGGAACGGCATCGACCAGATCGAGGGCGGCACCGGGTTCACCGCCTCCGAGGTCCGCCGCGCGGTCAACGCCGGCATCGACATGGTCATGGTGCCCATCGAGTGGAAGTCGTTCATCACCACGCTGCGCGCCGAGGTGCAGGCCGGCCGGGTGACGACGGCCCGCATCGACGACGCCAACCGGCGGATCCTGACGAAGAAGTTCGAGTACGGGCTGTTCGAGAAGCCCTTCGCCGACCGCACGTTCACCCCGACCGTCGGCAGCGCCGCCCACCGCGCCGTCGCCCGCCAGGCCGTCCGCGAGTCGCAGGTGCTGCTGAAGAACACCGGCAACGTGCTGCCCCTCGCGAAGAGCGGCGGACGCTACTTCGTGGCCGGCAAGAGCGCCGACAACATCGGCAACCAGAGCGGCGGCTGGACGATCAGCTGGCAGGGCGCGAGCGGACAGACCACCACAGGCACCACGATCCTGCAGGGCATCCGCGCCGCCGCGCCCGGCTCGACGGTGCAGTACAACGCGACCGGCGCAGGCATCGACGGCTCCTACACGGCGGCGATCGCGGTCATCGGCGAGACCCCCTACGCCGAGGGCCAGGGCGACCGGCCCGGCTCCCTCGGCCTGGACGCGACCGACCTCCAGACGCTCAACACGCTCAAGGCGTCGGGCGTCCCGGTCGTGGTCGTCCTCGTCTCCGGCCGCCCGCTCGACATCGCCGCGCAGCTGCCCGACTGGCGCGCCCTGCTCGCCGCGTGGCTGCCCGGCACCGAGGGCGCCGGCGTCGCCGACGTGCTTTTCGGCGACCACAACCCGAGCGGCAAGCTGCCGGTGACCTGGATGCAGACCGCCTCCCAGGAACCCATCAACGACGGCGACGGCAAGACACCGCTGTTCCCGTTCGGGTTCGGCCTGACCTACACCGGCACCGTCGAGTCGCCCGGCCAGCCCGGCACCCCGGTCGCGTCGGCGGTCACCTCGACGTCGGCGACGCTGACCTGGACCGCGCCGACCTCCGGCAGCACACCGACCGGCTACCGCGTGTACCGCGACAGCACCCTGCTGACCACGGTCGCGGGCCTGTCGTACCAGCTCACCAGCCTCACGCCGGGCACCACGACCCGGTACACGATCGTCGCCGTCGACGCCGCCGGCCGGACGGGTCCCGCCTCGGCGGCCGCGACGGTCACCACCCCGGGCGGCACCGACCCGACCGCCACCTGCGCGGTCACGTACACGGCGAGCGAGTGGGGCGGCGGCGGCTTCGGCGGCGCGGTGACGATCCGCAACACCGGCGGCACCCCGCTCTCCGCGTGGACCCTGGCGTTCACGTTCCCCGGCAACCAGCGCGTCACCCAGGGCTGGTCGGCAACCTGGTCCCAGACCGGCGCCGCCGTCACCGCCCGCAACGAGTCCTGGAACGGCGCCCTCCCCGCCGGCGGCACCGTGTCGATCGGCTTCAACGGCTCGTACACCGGCACAAACCCCCGCCCGACGGCCTTCACCGTGAACGGAGCCGCCTGCACCGTCAGCTGAGCACCGCCCGCGCCGCCGGCCCCCACCCCCGGCGGTGCGCTCACTCCCGCACCCGACTGACCCGCCCTCTTCCGGACCGCCACGCCATCCAGTCCCACCAGCGTGGCGGTCCGGCGTTCTTACCCCGTTACCTCGCGTTGCGGCGGGCCGACTGGTCTGCGCAAAGCCGGCCGTTCCACGCTTCTGGAGATCGCCTCGAAGAACGCACCTCGCCTGGGAGAGCGCCTCGTCGAGCAGATCATGACCGCCTTGGACGAGCAGACCGTGACCGTGCCCGGCACGAGCGCGGCGGAGAAGGTCCTGCCCCGACTGGCTGACAGCCTCCGCGACGTCCTGCTGCAGCGTGACCAGGTCGCCGGTGAGGTCGAGGGGATACTCGATGCTCACCCTCTTGCCCAGGTCCTGACGTCGATGCCCGGCATCGGGGTCAGGACCGCAGCCCGGATCCTGCTCGAAGTCGGCGACGGCACCGCCTTCCTACACCCGGGCATCTGGCCGCCTACGCCGGCCCCGGTCACCCGCCGTTCTGGCACCTCCATCCGCGGCGAGCGCCCGCCCAAGGGCGGCAACAAACAGCTGAAACGCGCGTTCTTCCTCGCCGCGTTCGCGTCCCTGGCCCACCCACCATCACGCGCCTACTACGACCGCAAACGAGCTCAAGGCAAACGCCACAATGCCGCCCTCATCTGCCTTGCCCGCCGCCGCTGCGACGTCCTGTTCGCCATGCTCAGGCTCGTTCAGGGCGGGGCGCTGCGCAGCGGGCGGGTCACCCGCCGTCCGCGCCGCCCCCGGCCCGGCTGGTCGGCATCCGGGCCCGGTTCGCGGCACTGCCCGGCCTCGCCACCAGCTGAAACCGCCCTGGCACAATCGCCCGGATGGAGATCGTTCCCGGGGAAGGTGTGGCGGTGGCGAAGGTCGGCGAGCGCCGTGCGGACGTGGAGAGCCGCATCGGTGGCCCCGTTCACCCTGGTCGTTCCAGCAGGGCGGTGTACGACACGAGCCCGTGCCTCGTTCTGACCTACGCGCAGGACGAGACCGTCGAGGTGGTCGAGATCGGGTACTCCGGCGGCGGTGGTGAGGAGGTCTACTTCGACGGGGTGCAGCTGACCTTCCGGTTCCTCGACGACGTCGTGGCTGACTTGGCGGCCAAGGGGCACCGGTACGAGCCGATCGACATCGGCTTTCGCTTCGAGCCGGGATTCGCGATCTTCTCGATGGCGTCGCTGGGCGCGTGGGACCTCGACCCTGCGGCTGCGGACGATGATCCCCGCCTTGTGTGCGAGGGTGTCTCGGTGGCGCCGTACGACTACTTCCGGACGCCGACCGACGAGGAGATCGAGGCGTACATCCGCAGCCGCGAAGGAAGCGCCTGACCGGCCGTTGGTTGGCTGCGGCTTACGATGCGCAACGGGAGCGGTGAGGAGTACGACATCGTCTTCACCGCCGGCGGGGGTGCCTTCCTCCGGGGTGCTTACCACGATTCGTCGATGTTCGGGTACACGGACGGCGGGCTGTGGCCGGGGCTGCTCGACGGGCTTCCCCAGGAGTTCGAGGCCCTGGCCGCCGAGCCCGCGTTCAGCGGCCCGGGGTGGCACGCTCGACGCCACGTGCGGGTACCCCCTCGAAACGGACCGGTAGCCGGCGTCACAGCTGCCAGACCGACACCCGCTCGCGGTGGCAGGCCAGCAGGGTGGCGGTGGCGAGGCACTTCGGCGGGGCCGGCCAGTGCTCGGTGCGGCCCAGGACGGTCACCGCGCCCGTGGTGAGGTCGAGGCGGGCGACCAGCGAGCCGCCGGGGTTTCGGCCGGTGACCAGGGCGGCGTGGCCGGGGAGCGCGGCGACGACGTCCCACGGGCCGAAGCGGCGCACGACCCGGCCGGTGGTGGCGTCGAGCACGACGGCGCCGAGCGCCGGGTCGGCGGTGTCGGGGGTGGGTTCGGTGGCCCACATGAGGCCGTCGCCGAACGGGCCGAGGTCGGTCCAGCCGGTGATGCTCCACCGCGGGTCGCCGGTGTCGGGGTCCACCACCGTGGTCCGGCCGACGGTGCCGGTGCACAGCAGGGTCCCGCACCACCACAGGCCGCCGGCGGCCGCCATGGCGGTGCGCTGCCAGAGGCGGCGGCCGGTCGTCAGGTCGTACACGGCGCTGTCCAGCAGCGTGGTGCGTTCGAAGTGGTAGACGAGCAGGCGGTCGCCGGCGACGTCGAAACCGTCGACCGCGCCGAGGCCGGGCAGCGCGACCGTGCGCACGACCGAGGCCGAGCCGGCGTCGCGGATGAGCAGCGTGCCGTCGGGGTCGAGGTCGGCGATCTCCCGCCGGCCACCGGCCGCCGCCAGGACGCGGCGGACCGAGGGCGTGCCGAGCTGCCAGCGGACCTCGCCGGTGCGGACGTCGAGGCCGAGGAGGCGCCCGTCGATCACGTCGTCCGCGCGGGCGAGCAGCAGCCCCGGCGGGCCCTCGCCGGTCGGCGGCGACGGCACGGACCCGTCGCGCCGCCAGACCTCGGTGCCGGTCGTCGCGTCGAGGCCGACGAGGGCGGCCGTGCCGGTCGCCGGCTCCTCGACCGCGAGGACCACGCGGCCGTGCGAGGCGGCCAGCAGCCGCGCGCCGGGCTCGACCGGGACGCTCCAGCGGCGGGTGCCGCCCGGCATCCGGTACGCCGCCACGGCGGTGCGCATCAGCAGGACCAGCGTGTCGCCGTCGGCGCGCATGTCGCCGATCCCGTCGCCCTCCAGCACCACCGACGGGGGCGGTGGCCCCGAAGCGGGGTCGGCCGTCATCGGCCCGCTGCCGGGCAGGAGCAGCACCACGGCGAGCAACCCCGGCAACCACCAGGGGCGGCGGCGGGCCGGCGCCGGCCGCACCGGGCCGGCGGCATCGAGGTCGATCACCGCATCAGTGTCACTCAGCACGGACCGCGCGGATACCGTGTGGCCAAAAGCCGGGCACAGCGACGACGGCGATCAGCGCTCCCACCGCGGCCGCCCCGGCGGTCAGCAGGAAGGCCCACGCGAACGAGCCGCTGGTCAGGACCGGGGTGAGCAGCGCGATCGTCACCGCCCCGGCGAGGTACTGGGACGTGGTCAGGACGGCGCCCGCCGAGGACTGGTGCGCCGCCGGGACGTCGCGGGCGCCGAGGACGAACATCGCGGTGTAGACCATGCCGTGGGCGAAGCCGGTGACCAGCAGGCCGGGCAGGAGGCCGCCGGCGTAGGAGCCGCCGGCGAACGCCGCCAGCCAGGCCAGGCCCGCGGCGGCCAGGGCGAAGCCGGCGGAGAGGACGGCGGGGGAGCCGAACCGGCGCACCGCCCGGCCGGTCACGGCGCTACCTACGGTGACCAGGGCGGCCAGCGGCAGGAACGCCAGGCCGGCGCGGAGCGGAGGGTAGCCGCGGGACGTCTGCAGGAGCAGGGTCACGACGTAGAACTCCGCGCCGACGCTGGCCATGTACAGCGCGGTCGCCGCCACGCCCACCCGCAGGCTGCGGATCCGGCGCAGCGGCAGCGGGATGAGCGGGGTGCGGGACGTGCGCTCGTGCAGCGCGAACCCGGCGCCGAGCAGCACCGCCACCACGGCGCAGAGCAGCAGCGCGGAGCCCGGGAAGGTGAGCGCCAGCACCGCGGCGAGGGCCGCGCCGGTGCCGAGCAGCGCGCCCGGCAGCGGGATCCGGTTGCCGCCGCGCGGGGAGGGGCGCAGCAGCCACGCGAGGCCGCCGAGGGCGCACAGCAGGGTGACCGGGACGTTGACGAAGAAGGTCCAGCGCCAGGACACGCGGGTGAGGGCGCCGCCCAGTACGACACCCGCGGCGAGACCTGAGGCACCGACGGCACCCCAGACGGACAGCGCCCGGGCCCGCGCGACGAAGAGGGTGCCGAGCAGGCCGAGGATCGCCGGTTGCAGCAGCGCGGCGGCGACCCCCTGGGCGAGGCGGGCCCCCAGCAGGACCTCGCCGCTCCCGGCGACGCCGCCGGCGACCGAGGCGGCGCCGAACAGGACCGTCGCCGCGACGAAGAGGCGGCCCGCCCCGACCCGGTCGGCGAGCCGGCCGCCGAGGAGGAGGAAGCCGGCGAACGGCACCGCGTACGCGCTCACCACCCACTGCGCGGCCGTCAGCGACAGGTCCAGGTCGGCGGCGATCGCGGGCAGCGCCACGTAGACGATCGAGTAGTCCAGGGCCAGGAGGAACTGCGCGAGGGACAGCAGGAGCAGTGGCATGCCCGCATCGTCGGAGGTTCACACTGATGTGAAGGTCAAGCGGAACGCGAGGGTGAGTGAGCATGCGCATAGGTGAGTTGTCCCGCCGGACGGGTATCCCGGCCCGCCTGCTGCGCTATTACGAGGAGCAGGGCCTGCTGACGCCGGAGCGGAAGGACAACGGGTACCGCGACTACGCCGAACACCTCGTCGACCGGGTGCAGCAGATCCGTGGGCTGCTCGACGCCGGCCTGCCGACCCGGGTGATCCGGGAGGTGCTGCCGTGCACCGACAACCCGTGCACGATCACGGTCTCCGACGCCAGCGACGAGCTGATCGCGCTGCTCACGGCCGAGCGCGACAGGATGGACGCGCGGATCGCGTGCCTGGCGCGCAACCGCGACGCGATTGCCGCGTATCTCAAGAAGGTGGAGGACAACCTTTCGCCGGGACGGCGTCGTTGACCGCGGGGGACCGCCCCGGGGGAGGGAACCGGTGGACGACTTCGAGGCGTACGTGAGCGCGGCCTGGCCACGGCTGCTGCGCTCGGCCTGGCTGCTGACGCACGACTGGCACCGGGCCGAGGATCTGGTGCAGACCGTCCTGGCCCGGGCGTACGGGCGCTGGCCGCGGATCCGCGACGGCGCGCCGGACGCGTACCTGCGGGCGATGCTGGCCAGCACGTACCTGAGCTGGTGGCGCCGCAAGTGGCGGGGGGAGCTGCCGACGGAGCGGCTGCCGGAACTGCCGGCGGGCGGGGGTGAGCTCGAGGGGGTGGAGCTGCGCCACCTGCTCGCCGGTGCCCTCGCCCGCCTGCCGAGGCAGCAGCGGGCCGTGCTGATGCTGCGCTTCCACGGCGACTTCACCGAGACCGACACGGCGCGCGCCCTCGGTCTGAAGCTCGGCACCGTCAAGTCGCACACGGCCCGGGCCCTGGCTGCGCTGCGCAACGATCCGCAACTGCTGGCGCTACTGAGTGAGGGGGTGCGCCGATGACCGACGAGCAGGTCACCGACCTCTTGGAGCGGGCGGTCGCCGAGGTACCGCCGGCGCTGCTGCAGGCGCCGCACGCCGGGATCCGCCGCCGGATCCGCCGGCGTCGCATGACCCGCGCGGGGGCCGTGGTGGCCGCCGCCCTCGCGGTGCTGGCGGGGTTCGCCGCCGCGCCCACCGGCGGGGCGCCCTACGTGCCCACCGGCGGACCGTCCGCGTCCACGGGCCGGGCGTGGGTGCCGCAGGTCCCGTGGGACGTGGCGCAGATCGACCGCACCGGCACCCGGATCACCGTGTACGCGGCGCCGCTGCCCGGCAAGTGCGTCGAGCGGGACCCGGCCGACGACCGGGTCGAGTGGGCGGACAACCGGATCACGCTGCACCTCGCCGGTTCGTACACCGGCTGCGGCGACGACAGCCAACCGGCGTCGCGGACGTTCGAGCTGCCTCAGGCGGTCGGTGGCCGGGGCATCGTGGACGGCCGGGAGCCCCTGGAGCCGCGGGTCCTGGTCCGCGCCGCGGACCTGCCCGACCTGGCGGCCGGCGGCTGGACCGAGCTCCCGGCGGTCCGGCTGCACGGGGTCCTGGCGTGGCGCTTCACCCGGCCCGGCGGCCCGGACCTCGCGCTGCGCGCCTACCGGCTGAGCGCGGGCGTCGTCCTCTCGGAACCCGACCACACGCTGCGGCTCGGCAGCCGGACGGCGGCCGTCTACGACCGTCCCGGCGACCGGTCGGCGGGCTGGTGGTCCGACGACCACCAGGTCTGGTACACGATCACGGCCGTCGATCCGGCGATCGGAAAATCCGGGTTCGACGCGGTGCTGCGTGGTATGACCTGGACGTGACCACACCCCTGACCCAGCCCGTCATCGAGGTGGCGACCCCCGCGCACCGGGACGCGGTGGTCGCCACCGTCGTCGCCGCGTTCGCCGCCGACCCCGCGTTCCGCTTCTTCTACCCGGACGACGCCACCTTCGAAGGCGACGCGGCGGCGCTGGCCGGCGGGCTCTTCGACGCGCGGGTCGGCCACGGCACCGTCTGGGTCGCCGACGGGGGAGCGGCCGTCGCGATGTGGGACGGGCCGGACGCGCCGCCGTCGGGTCACGTGCCGACCGGGCGGTTCGCCGTGTACGAGCACGCCGTCGCCGCCGTGATGCCGAAGGACCGGCGCTGGTACCTCGGGGTCCTCGCCTGCCACCCGGAGCACCGCGGCCGGCGCCTCGCCCGGGCCGCGATGGCACCGGCCCTGCGCCGGGCGGCGGAGGACGGGCTGCCCGCGCTGCTGGAGACCTCCAATCCCGGCAACGTCGAGGTGTACCGCCGGGCCGGGTTCGACGTCGTCGAGCACCTGACCGTCGACGGCCGGCTGCCGGTCTGGATCATGCGCCGCCCGCGGGCCTGACCTGGGGAGAGCGCTCCCCGCGCCGGGCATATCAGGGTTCGTCACTGCTCCACGCAGCGTCGACGGCCCGTGAGCTGCTGGTAGTCGATGTTTGGAGAGCGCTCTCCCATTCGTGCTGAAGCATTGACACGACTCGACCAAGGGTCCACAGTGACCGGATGAGAGAGCGCTCTCTCATCACCCCGTAACACACTGGTCACCCGAGCGACACGAATGGAGCTCCCTATGCCTTGGTCGGCACCCGCCCCCGGCCATCGACGTCTCTCACGATTTACGACCGGCCGGCGCGCCATGCGCACCGGCGCCATCGTCACCGCGGTGGCCGCGATGCTGTGCACCTACATCGTGCTGGTCGTGACCCGCGCCGACGCCGCGGAGACCCTGCTGTCGCAGGGCAAGCCCACCACCGCCTCGTCGACGGAGAACGCCGGCACCCCCGCCTCCAACGCGACTGACGGCAACACCGGCACCCGCTGGTCGAGCGCGTTCAGCGACCCGCAGTGGATCCAGGTCGACCTGGGCTCCACGCAGACCATCACCCGCGTGGCGCTCAACTGGGAAGCCGCCTACGCGACCGCGTACCAGATCCAGACCTCCGCCAACGGCACGACCTGGACGCAGATCTACGCCACCACGACCTCCACCGGCGGCAACCAGAGCCTCACCGTCAACGGCTCCGGCCGCTACGTGCGGGTCAACACCACCGCCCGGGCGACCGCCTACGGCGTCTCGCTGTGGGAGTTCCAGGTGTACGGCGGCAGCACGCCGTCCGGCTGCGGCACCGCCAACGTGGCGCAGGGCAAGACGGCCACCGCCTCCTCGACGGAGAACGCCGGCACGCCCGCCGCGTCCGCGTTCGACGGCAACAACGGCACCCGCTGGTCCAGCGCCGCGTCCGACCCGCAGTGGCTGCAGGTCGACCTCGGCACCACCCAGGCCATCTGCGGCGTGACCCTGAACTGGGAGGCGGCCTACGCGACCGCGTTCCAGATCCAGACGTCCACCAACGGCACGACCTGGACGCAGATCTACGGCACGACCACCGGCACCGGCGGCGTGCAGGAGCTGACCGTCACCGGCTCCGGCCGGTACGTGCGCATCAACGGCACCGCGCGGGCCACGCAGTGGGGCTACTCGCTGTGGGAGGTCCAGGTCCGCGTGACGGGCGCGCCGCCCACCACGAACGACACCCCGAGCAGCAGCCCGAGCCAGAGCCAGCAGCCCGGCAACACGGTCCTGCTGTCGTACAAGAAGCCGGGCTTCGCGTCGACCTCGCAGAACGACGCGAACTGCAACCCGTGCACGCCGGACAAGGCGTTCGACAACGACCCGGCGAGCCGCTGGGCGACGAACCCGACCGGTGGCTGGGTCGACCCGGGCTGGATCTACGTCGACCTCGGCGCGACCGCACAGATCAAGCAGGTCGTGCTGCAGTGGGACCCGGCGTACGCCGTGTCGTACCAGATCCAGACCTCCAACGACGCCGCCAACTGGACGCCGATCTACAACACCACGACGGGCAAGGGCTTCAAGGAGACCCTGAACGTCACCGGCACCGGCCGCTACGTGCGCATGTACGGCACGCAGCGCTCCAACGGCTACGGCTACTCGCTGTGGGAGTTCAAGGTGTACGGCACCGGCGGCCAGCCGGTCCAGCCGCCGGCGAACCCCGCCGACCCGATCTTCCCGGCGACGAACCTGGTGTGGTCGGACGAGTTCAACACCGGCACCAACGTCGACACCTCCAAGTGGACGATCGACCCCGGTACCGGCCAGAACGGTGAGATCCAGTACTACACGAACCTGGAGAACACCAGCATCCAGGGCGGCTCGCTGGTCATCGAGGCCCGCAAGCAGACCCTCGGCGGCCGCGACTACACCTCGGGCCGGATCAACACCAGCAACAAGTTCTCCACCCAGTACGGCCGGGTCGAGGCCCGGATCAAGGTCCCGAAGGGCAACGGCCTCTGGCCCGCGTTCTGGATGATGGGCACCGACTTCCTGACCGGCCGCCCCTGGCCGTACAACGGCGAGATCGACATCATGGAGATCCTCGGCAAGAACACCAACGAGATCTACTCGACGCTGCACGCGCCGGCCTACAACGGCGGTGGCGGCTACGGCCAGAAGATCTCCACGGTCGACCTGTCGCTGGACTACCACGTCTACTCGACCGAGTGGGACAGCAAGCACATGACCTTCCGCGTCGACAACCAGGTCATCCTGGTCGCCGACAAGGACACGGTCGAGACGACCCGCGGCCCGTGGGTGTACGACCACCAGTTCTACCTGATCCTCAACCTCGCGGTCGGCGGTGACTTCCCGGGCCCGATCGACGCCACCACGCCGTTCCCGTCCCGGATGTACGTCGACTACGTGCGGGTCTACAAGTGAGCGCCCGGGTCCTGGGGAGGGGCCTGACCAGGAAGTTCCTGATCGGGCTGGCGCTCACCGCACTGGTTGGCACGTACGCTTCGGTCCGTGCGTTCTCCGCGGACGCCGCTGAGATCCCGATTTCCCAAGGGAAGCCGGTCACGGCGTCGTCCGTGGAGAACGGGGGCGCCGCCGCCGCGAACGCGGTGGACGGCAACGGGGGCACCCGGTGGTCGAGCGCGTTCAGCGACCCGCAGTGGCTGCAGGTCGACCTGGGCGCGCCCGCCACGATCACCAGGGTGGTGATCAACTGGGAGGCCGCGTACGCCCGCGACTTCACCATCCAGACGTCGGCCAACGGCACCTCGTGGACGACGATCAACACCACCGTCAACGGCACCGGCGGCGTGCAGACGCTGAACGTGTCCGGCTCCGGCCGGTACGTGAAGCTGAACACGACCCGGCGGGCCACGCAGTACGGCGTGTCGCTGTGGGAGTTCCAGGTGTTCGGGACCGGCGGCAGCACGCCGACGAACAACCCGACCACCATCCCGCCGGGCGCGGTCCGGGTGGCGGAGTTCCTCGCCGACTGCCCGTTCAGCCACCGGCTGCCGGACGACCCGATCGTCTTCCCCGGCCTGCCCGGCGCGTCGCACATGCACAGCTTCTTCGGCAGCACCGTCACCAACGGCAACTCGACGGTCAACGACCTCGCCAACGGCCCGAGCAACTGCAACCCGGCCGTCGACAAGTCCTCGTACTGGGTGCCCACCCTGTACCAGGACGGGGTCGCGAAGGAGCCGGTGATCACCACCTTCTACTACCTCGGTGAAGGCGTCAGCGACGCCGTGCGGGAGCAGACCCAGCCGCTGCCCTTCGGGCTGCGGATCGTCGCCGGCAACGCGAAGGCGACGGCACCCGACGCGACCACCATCTCCCGCTGGTCCTGCCTGCACCACAACGAGTCAGGCGCGGGGAAGGACTTCATCAACTGCCCGGCCGACTCGATGCTGGAGTCGTACCTCGACTTCCCGCAGTGCTGGAACGGCCGCGACCTCGACTCGGCCGATCACAAGAGCCACATGGCCTACCCCGTCAACGGCGCCTGCCCGTCCACCCACCCGGTGCCGGTGCCCAAGCTGCGGCAGGTCCTGCGGTACCCGGTGAACGGTGACCCGTCGAGGATCCGGCTCAGCTCGGGTGCCGGGTTCACGATGCACGGCGACTTCTTCAACGCCTGGCCGCAGGCCGAGATGGAGCGCCGGGTCGCGTACTGCATCCGCCTGAAAGTCAAGTGCGGCGCCAACGGCACCGCGTAAGTTTCTGAATCTGGCCGTGGATGGACGAGACGCAAGCGCCGTCCATCCACGGCTCCCTTTTCTCACCGCGCGGGGGCACGATCTACCGTGAGAACCATGACGGGCAGCGACACGCGACCACCGACGCTGGAACAGGTCGCCAACTACGCCGGGGTCTCCCGCGCCACGGTCTCCCGGGTGATCAACGGGGTGCAGACCGTCGACCCTGAGCTGCGGCGCACCGTCGAGCGGGCGATCGCCGCGACGGGCTACGTGCCCAACCTCGCCGCCCGCTCGCTCGTCACCCGCCGCACCGACTCGATCGCGCTCGTGGTGTCGGAGCCGGAGAACCGCGGCTACGAGACGCCGTTCCTCACCCGTACGTTCACCGACCCCTACCTGGGCCGGGTCACCGCGGGGGCGCAGGAGGTGCTCCGCCCGCTCGGCATCCACCTGGTCATCTTCCTGGCCGACCCGCCCGCCCGCGAGCACGTCATGCGCTACCTGCGGCAGGGGCACGTCGACGGCGCCCTGCTCATCTCCAGCCACGTCGACGACCCGCTCCCGAGCCAGCTCGTCGACCTCGGCGTGCCCTGCGTCCTGTCCTGCCGCCCCGGCCGGCCCGTCCACACCAGCTTCGTCGACGTCGACCAGCGCGCCGGCGTCCGGCTCGCCGTGGACCGCCTGGCCGCCCTGGGCCGCCGCTGCATCGCCACCATCACCGGCCCCCTCGACATGCCCGCCGCCCAGGACCGCCTCGCCGGCTTCCACGCCGCCGTCGCCGCCCACGGCCAGGCCGACGCCCCCCACGTCGAGGGCGACTTCACCCGCGGCGGCGGCGAGCGCGCCGCCCGCGCGCTGCTGGCCGCCCACCCCGACGTCGACGGCATCTTCGTCGCCAACGACCTCATGGCCGACGGTGCGCTCCGCGTCATCCAGGAGTCCGGCCGCACCGTCCCGGACGACGTCGCGGTCATCGGCTTCGACGACAGCACCGCCGCCCTCGAGTGCCACCCCCAGCTGAGCACCGTCCGCCAGCCCGTCGAGGAGATGGCCGGCGAGATGGCCCAGCTCCTGCTCACCCGGATCCGCGAACCCGGCCGCTCCCCGCGCTCGGTCATCTTCAACCCGGAACTGATCCTCCGCGCCTCCGCCTGACCCGACCGCTCAGAACTGGCCCTTGAACTTCACGATCACGTCGCCGAGCCGCATGTCGGGGTGGCTGCTGCACGCGTACGAGATCGCCGGGAGCGCGAGGGGACTCCCGGTGCCGCCGACGCCCTTCTCGATGCCGATCTTCCGGATCGCGCTGCGCTCCTCGTCCTCCGGCGCCTGCAGGAACTCCGCGCAGGTCGACTCGGCCGTGAGGTCGCTGGACTGGATCTTCGCGTAGATGGCCCGGCCGGCGAGGATGGCCACGATCGCCACGACGATCACGGCAACGACCGCGACGAGCCCGCCGAACTGGGTCTTCTTGGTGTTGCGCTGGTTGTTGTACTGGTCCCGCCCGACGACGCTGCCACCATTGCCCGCCTGGGCCCCGGCCTGATTGGACCATGTGGAGGAGTTGTCGTTCGTCATCTCGGTGCCCGCCTTCCGGTGTCGTAGCCCCGTCCGCCCCTTCTGACGGACGGGACCCCGCTGCGGCGCCGTCCGTTCGCCGTCCGTCAGACAGCGGCTGATGGGCGACCGACGCTGAAAGGCAGGCCACAGGGTGACGAACGGCAGCTCCTTCAGCTGGTCCGACCAGTCCGGCGCGCGGGTGGGTCGCGGCGGCAGCATCGTCGGGCGCGACCAGCACAACACGACGAACACCTTCAACGGCCTGCCCGGCGACCCGGCCCGTGCCGTCGACCCGCGGAGCCGGTCCCAGGCCGGCACCCGGATCCTGATGCTCGCCGCGAACCCGGCCGGCACGCAGCGCCTCGCTCTCGACATCGAGGCCCGCGAGATCACCGAGAAACTCCAGCTGGCCCAGGCCCGGGACGAGTTCGACCTCATCACCCGCTGGGCGGTCCGGCCGTCCGACGTCCTGCAGCACCTCAACCAGCACCGCCCCCAGATCGTGCACTTCAGCGGCCACGGCAACCGCTCCGGCGAGATCGTCCTGTCGGCCGGCACCCGCGGCGAGCAGCGCGTGAGCACCGCCGCCCTGGCCGAACTGTTCCGGACCGTGCGGGACGAGACCCGCATCGTCGTGCTCAACGCCTGCTACTCCACGACCCAGGCCCAGGCGATCAGCCAGCACATCGACCACGTCATCGGCATGCGCGCCCCCATCGACGACGGGTCCGCCGCCGTCTTCGCCGCCGCGTTCTACTCCGCACTCGCCTTCCACCGCCCCGTCCCGCAGGCCTTCGACCAGGCAAAGGTCGCCCTCGACCTGAACTCCCTCCCCGGCGGCTCCGTCCCCGAACTCCTCACCCGCCCCGGCGCCAACCCCTTCCCCATCTCACGCTGAGCGCAGGTCCAGCACCGGCACGGCACTCGCGTCGGGGTCGCCCGCCACGGGGCCCGGTGAGGCGTGCGTTACACCGCGGGGCGGCGGGGCGTGCGATAGTTCACCGGCGGAATGTTTGACTCGGCAGCTATGTTCTACTGCGCGTCAGACCCAGGAGCTTGGAGCGTGCGAGATGCAGTTCGGAGTGTTCACCGTCGGTGACGTCACCCAGGACCCGACGACCGGCCGGGTGCCGACGGACGCGGAGCGGGTCAAGGCGATGGTGACGATCGCGCTCAAGGCGGAGGAGGTCGGGCTGGACGTGTTCGCGCTCGGCGAGCACCACAACCCGCCGTTCGTGCCGTCGTCGCCGACCACGATGCTGGGGTGGATCGCGGCGAAGACCAGCACGCTGCAGCTGTCGACCGCGACCACGCTGATCACGACCAACGACCCGGTCAAGATCGCCGAGGACTACGCGATGCTGCAGCACCTGGCGGACGGCCGGGTGGACCTCATGATGGGGCGCGGCAACACCGGGCCGGTGTACCCGTGGTTCGGGCAGGACATCCGCAACGGGATCGCCCTCGCGGTGGAGAACTACGCGCTGCTGCGCCGGCTGTGGCGCGAGGACGTGGTGGACTGGGAGGGCAAGTTCCGCACCCCGCTGCAGGGCTTCACGGCGACCCCGCGCCCGCTCGACGGCGTGCCGCCCTTCGTGTGGCACGGGTCGATCCGCAGCCCCGAGATCGCCGAGCAGGCTGCGTACTACGGTGACGGCTTCTTCGCCAACCACATCTTCTGGCCCAAGGAGCACACCCAGCGCATGGTCGGGTTGTACCGGCAGCGGTTCGAGCACTACGGGCACGGCTCCGCCGACCAGGCCATCGTCGGCCTCGGCGGGCAGGTGTTCATGCGGAAGAACTCGCAGGACGCCAAGCGGGAGTTCCGGCCGTACTTCGACAACGCCCCCGTCTACGGGCACGGGCCGTCGATGGAGGACTTCACCGCGCAGACCCCGCTGACCGTGGGCAGCCCGCAGGAGGTCATCGACCGGACGCTGTCGTTCCGCGAGTACGTGGGCGACTACCAGCGCCAGCTGTTCCTCCTGGACCACGCGGGCCTGCCGCTGAAGACCGTCCTGGAGCAGCTCGACATCCTCGGCGAGGAGGTCGTGCCGGTGCTGCGCAAGGAGTTCGCGGTCGGCCGGCCCGCGCACGTGCCGGACGCCCCGACCCACGCCGCCCTGAAGGCGCGGCAGACCGAGAAGGTGGACGCGTGAAGCGCCTCGTGGTGATCTCCGCCGGGCTGAGCCAGCCGTCGTCGACCCGTCTGCTCGCGGACCGGCTCGCCGCCGCGACCGTCCGCGAGCTGGGGGTGGACACCGACGTGCGGGTGGTGGAGCTGCGCGACCACGCGCACGCGATCACCGACCACCTGCTGACCGGCTTCCCGGCGCCCGCGCTCAAGGACGTCCTCGACGCGGTCGCCGCCGCCGACGGCGTGATCGCCGTGTCGCCGATCTTCAACGCCTCGTACAGCGGCCTGTTCAAGTCGTTCTTCGACGTCCTCGGCGACGACGTGCTCGCCGACAAGCCGGTCCTGCTCGGCGCGACCGGCGGCACCGCCCGGCACTCGCTCGCCCTGGAGCACGCGCTGCGCCCCATGTTCACCTACCTGCACGCGGTCGTGGCGCCGACCTCGGTCTTCGCCGCGACCGAGGACTGGGCCGGCGGCGGCGACGCGACGCTGCACCGGCGCATCGACCGGGCCGGCCGCGAGCTGGCCGAGCTCGCCGGCCGGCGCGAGTCGCCGGTGGTCGCCGACCCGTTCGCCCTGACCACCTCGTTCGACGCGCTGCTGTCGGGCCAGGGCCGCGCGGTCACCGACGACCTGCGGCGCTGAGCCCGGCCCCGCACGAAAGCCGGGACCAGGCCCCGCACGAAGGCCGGGGCCGGCACGAAGGGCAGGGCCGGGGCCGCGATCGCTACGGCCCCCGCCCGGGGCAGGGGCCGGGGTCGCGCGGTCGCTAGCCCTTGGCCTTGCCCCGGCGCCGGGCGGTCCGGCGCCGGGTGGCGGCGGGCTTGGCCTTCTTCGCCTTGCGCCGCGGGACGGTGGCCTGCCAGCGGCGCTGGCGGAGGATCTTCTCGAACCGCTCGACGAGCCGCTCGCGCTCCTTCTTCGTGCAGCCGAGGTCCTCCGGCTCGAGGTGGGCGATCCGGTCGGCGATGACGGCGGCGGTGGCGTAGCGGGCCCAGGTGGGCTTGCGCCGGGCGAGGTGGCGGGCGTAGGCGGCCAGCACGAACCGCGCCGGCGGGTAGTCGGCGAGCGTCATGCCCTGGCCGGACCCGTCGGCCATCGCCCGCAGCAGCGCGCCGGCGTGGTCGAGCAGGGCGTCGTCCACCTCGTCGGCGATGATCGCGGCGTGCAGGTGCGCGGCGGTCGCGACGGCGCCGGCCGTCACCGCGTCGAGGTCGTCGCCGGCGCACGCGTGCCGCAGCAGCCAGTCGCGCACCTCGGGCAGGACGGCGACGGTGCACAGGGCCTCGACGGCGTGGACCCGGCCCCAGCCCGAGGTCCGGGCGGCCAGCCACAGCAGCGCCTCGATGCCGGCCGGGCCGCGGTGGCGCAGCGACTCGGCGGCGAGCTCGCCGAACTCCGCGGACAGCAGCCCGATCGTGCGGATCAGCTCGATGTCCTTGTCCGAGGTGGTCGCCTCGGTGCCGAGCAGCGCCAGGCCGACGGCCACCTCGCGCCGGTCGACGCCGAAGCGCACCAGCCACCGGCCGGTCCGGCGGACGCGCTTGCGCCCGGCCCGTAGCGCCGCGGCGGCGACGTGTTCGTTGTCGGCGGTCGGCACGTACACCTTGTCGAACGCCCCGACGAGCGCCCTGGGCGCCGCGGCTGGCGAGGCGAAGTGCGCGTCGAGGATGGCGGCGACGTCCGCACCGACCCGCCGCGCGTCGCGGCCGATGCCGGTGCGGGGGCGCTGGTCGTCGGGGAACGGCTCGCCGCCTGCGGGCAGCGGGTCGTCCTTGCCCTGGCGGTGCAACAGGACCGCGTGGTCGTGGAGCCGTTCACGGATCATGCCCGCAGATGGTGTCACACCACAGGTCACATGACGAGACGCAGTTTTCTGGCGGCGACGCCGATCGTGACCCGCTGCCCCCACGACAGCTCCAGGCGGTCGGCCTCCAGGCCGTCGGCGAACACCACGAGGCCCTCGCCCTCGCTCGCCAGCTCCAGGGTCTCGGCACCGTCCAGACGGCCACTCGTCAGAGTGACACCGGTCGCCGGCGACGGCCACGCCTCGCGCACGAACCAGGTCAGCGCGGCCTCGCCGGGGGCCGGGCTCGCCGGCGCGTCCGCCCGCTGCCGGGCGATCGAGGAGCACCATCCGGTGGCGCCGGTACCCGTTCCGGCGACGACGCCGGACGACGAGTGCCGCTCCCGCGCTCCGTCCGATGTGGACAGTGTGTAGCGCGCCGACTGGTGGGTGACGTGCCCGAAGTAGACCTCGTTGAGGCCGAGCAGCTCCTGGCCGTCGTCGAGCGTCGCGGACACCATGGTGCGCTCCTGCGCCGGCAGGCCGGGCAGGTCCCGCAGCAGCTGCTTCAATGCCTGCGGCTGGTGGCGCACGAGCACGCCCGGGTTCCTGTCCGGCGCCGGGTCGACCCCGATGACGGGCTGCCCGTCGAGGTACTTCGCGACGTTGGCGACGAGGCCGTCCTGCCCGACGGCGACGACGACGTCCTCGGGCGAGAACAGGAACCGCGACAGGTCGCCCCGGTCGAGGTGCCCCCGCCGCCAGTCGGCGGGGACGGCCGCGCCGGCGACGGTGAGCGCCGCCTGCTGCGCCGCGTGCCGGGCCGCGACCTCGTCGAGGTCCCTGCCCCGCTGCCGCAGGAAGTACGCGGCGGCGGCGCGGGTGCCGTGCCGGGCGAGCAGCTCGTCGAGCTCGCTGCGCCGCGACACCAGCACCACCCGTGGCGCGAGCGTGCTCACGACGGCCCTGCCCATGCGCTCATGACGAGCCCCTCTCCAATGCTGTCAAGCGTTTGCGTCGCTGGTACGGCGCCGGCGGCTCAGCCGGTGCCCGATGCGACGATGCGGCGGCGGACGAGGCGGCGGTGGCGGGGCCGCAGGATCCGGTGCTGCGCGGACCAGCGGCGGGCCATCACCGTCCGGCTCGACACGGCGGTCACGCCGGGCCGCCGAGGGAGCGGCCGCCGCCGAGGCGGTCGACGAGGCCGGTCAGCACGTCGGGGGTGACGGTGAGCTGGCCGATCTCGGGCAGGTTGCCGGCGAGCTCGCGCAGCGCCAGGGCCTGCAGGACGCCGGGTGCGAGGTCCCGGTAGGCGGCCAGGCGTGCGGCCTCCGCCTCGGCCTCGGCGAGCCCGACGGCGCGGACGCCTTCGGCCCGGGCCTCGGTGCGGGCCCGGTCGGCGTCCGCGTCCGCGGCCGCCGTGACCTTCAGGCGCTCGGCGTCGGCGAGGGCCGTGATCTTCGAGCGCTCGGCCGCCGCGGTGGCCGCGACCTGCTCGCGCTCGGCGACGGCCTGGGCCGCGACGAGCGCCGCGGCGGCGTCGACCTCGGCCTTGCGGCGGGCGTTGGCGCCGTGCTGCTCGACGAGCGCCTGCTCGCGGCGGGCCAGCTCGATCTTGTTCTGCAGCTCGTTCTCGGCGATCGCGCGCTCCTGCTCGACGGCGCGGGCGCGGCGGGCGTACGTGGCGCGGTCCGCCTCCTGCTGCACGGCCTCGCGGGTCGGCGTCTGCAGGGCCCGCTCCAGGTCGGGCTCGGGGCGGATCGCGACGACGCGGGCGCTGACGACGCTGACGCCGGTGTCGGTGAGCCGCGGGTCGCCGCCGAGCGCCACGCTGACGGCCTCGCGGACGGGCGCGATCCCGGCGGTCAGGGCGTCGGTGAGCGGCAGCCGGGCCAGCAGGTCCAGGGCGGGCTGCTGGGCGAGCTCGGCCAGCAGCGTGGCCACCTGGTCGAGCGGCTGCCCGCGCCACGCGCCGGACCGCGGGTCGACGGAGAAGTCGAGGCGGGCGGCGGCGACGTCGGGGGAGCTGATCCGGTAGGTGACCGTCGCCTGCACCGTGACGTCGGCGAAGTCGGCGGTGCGGGCGTGGAACAGCAGCGGCAGCTCGCGGTCGTCGACCGGGACCTCGGACAGCACGGCGGTCAGCGGCCGGTAGTAGAACGACTGGCCGATGCCCTCGTGCCGCACCTTGCCCTTGACGTGGTGGCGGACCCACGAGGTCGGCGCGCCACGCAGGTGGCGCAGGAAGAAGCGGGTGGTCACGTCGGCCATGTCGGCACTCCCAGGATGAGTTATCGTCGACTTGACGATAACCGTCGTCGCCCTTTCTCGTCAATGTGGTGATTAATACATGACGTTCGCCGTGACCGTCGATCTGGTGATGCTGACGATCCGCGACGGCGCGCTCAGCGTGCTGCTCATCCGCCGGGCGATCCCCCCGTTCCAGGGCGGGTACGCGCTGCCGGGCGGCTTCGTGCTGCCGGACGAGGACCTCGGCGAGGCCGCCGAGCGGGAGCTGGCCGAGGAGACGGGCCTGCGCGGCGCCGGGCACCTCGAGCAGCTCGGCAGCTACGGCGCGCCCGGCCGGGACCCGCGCGGGCGGGTCGTCACCGTCGCCTACCTGGCGCTGCTGCCCGACGCGCCGGCGCCGCGGGCCGGCAGCGACGCCGCCGCCGCGGACTGGGTGCCCCTCGAAGGGCTGCCGGGCCTGGCCTTCGACCACGACCGCATCCTCGCCGACGGGGTCGAGCGGGCCAGGGCCAAGCTCGAGTACACGCCCCTCGCGGCCGCCTTCTGCCCGCCCGAGTTCACCATCGCCGAGCTGCGGCAGGTGTACGAGGCGGTGTGGGCCACCAGGTTGGACCCGCGCAACTTCCACCGCAAGGTCACGTCGACCGAGGGGTTCGTCGAGGCGACGGGTCGCAGCACGGCCGGCGAGCGGGGCCGCCCCGCGCAGCTGTTCACGCGCGGGACGGCCCCGGTGCTCCACCCTCCGCTGCTGCGGAAGGGTCAGTTGCCGGCGCTCTCGTAGCGGCGCAGGCCGCGCGAGAAGACGAACCACGCCACCGCCAGGCAGTAGGCGGCGACGAGCGGGGTCAGCAGGCCCACCCACGCGGAGCTGCCGCCGAGCAGGAGGCTGACCGGGAAGAAGCTGACGAACGCGAACGGCAGGGCGAAGCCCAGCGCCGCCTTCAGCGCCAGCGGATAGATGGACAGGGGGAAGCGGGCGAGGTCGCCGACCTGGTGCACGGCGAACGCGAACAGCGGGCTGGGGCTCTGCATCCAGAACGACACCGCGTTGGTCGCGAGGTTGATGGCGACCTTGATGGCGATGGCGGACACCAGCACCACGACGGCGACCGCGACCCGGCCGGCGGTCCAGTCGATGTCCAGGTGGGTCAGCGCCCCGCCCAGCATCAGCCCGCCGGTGACGATGTTGGACAGCCCGTTGATCCCGATCTGCATGCTGCTGACCTGCAGGACGATCGGGTACGGGCGGACCATCATGTAGTCGAGGTCGCCCTGGTTGATCTGCCAGGCGAGGTTCCACATGCCCTCGAAGAACAGCGAGCCGACGCCCTCGGCGATCGCCACCATCGCGAACATCGCCACGACCGCCCAGAACGACCAGCCGTTGATGTGCGGCACCTTGGCGAAGATCGCCGCCAGGAACGCGACGTTGACGACCTGCATGACGACCGTGCCGGCCATCATGATCCAGAAGTCGCTCTCGTACTCCAGCAGCGAGCGCAGGTGCGCGCCGAGCAGCCTTACGTAGAGCCGGACCGTGCGCATCTCAACCCCCGTTCGCGGTCAGCCGGCGCAGCCCCCGCCGGAACAGCAGCCGGGCGCCGAACCACATCACGAGGACCCAGCCGAGCTGGGTGGCGACCAGCAGGACCGCGTGCGACCCGGACGCCTTCCCGATGAAGATCAGCGCCGGCGTGGAGGTGAGCCCGGCGAACGGCGACCACTGCGCCGCCGTGGCCATCCAGCCCGGGAAGTACACCAGCGGCACCAGCGCACCGGACAGCAGCCCGGTCAGCGCCTGCCTGGCCCACATCACGCCGACGAAGTTCTCCGTCCAGAAGCAGGCGAGCGTGCTCAGGTACGACACGGCGAACTTCAGCGGCACGATCAGCACCATGCTGGCGGCGAACAGCGCCAGCATCGGCCCCGGCGGCAGGTCGAGCGCCCCGCCGACCGCGACGGTCACCGCGACGACCACCGCCACCGCCACGACCTCGATCCACACGCCGCCGACCGTCTCGGCGAACCTGGCCCGCTGGTAGTCCACCGGCTTCACCAGGTCCAGCGCGACGAGCCCGGACCGGATCCGGTGCGACATGCGGAAGTCGACGAACGCGCCGACGAGGGCGCCGGAGGCGAACGCGACCACCAGGTACGCGCGCATCTGCGGCCACGCGAACCCGCCGACCGGGCCGTCGGCGAGCAGCACCCGCCAGACGGCGAGCAGCGCGATGAGCTGGAACGCGACGCCACCGAGCGACAGCAGGAAGTTGGCGCGGTACGCCAGCGCGCTCAACGCCGTCGCCCGGGCGTGGGCGAGATACGGCTTCATGACTGGAGCACCAGTTCCCCGCTGTACACCCGCCGGATGACATCCTCGATGGACGGCTCGTCGACACCGAAGTCGACGAGGTTCGCCAGCGGCGCGAGCGCCGTGACGACCTGTCCCGCGGTCATCGCGAACCGGTCGAACCGCACCGCGAACTGCAACGGCGTCTCGCCCGGCTCGATCGTCGCGCCCGGCAGCGCGGCGCGGACGTCGTCCAGCGGCACCGCCGTCTCCGTCTGCACGTTGAGGATCCGCTCGCGGGCGAACGCGTCCTTCACCGCCTCCAGGTCCCCGTCGAAGATGATCCTGCCCTCGTCGATGATGACGAGCCGCCGGCAGAACCCTTCGATGTCGCCGAGGTCGTGGCTGGTCAGCATGACCGTGGTGCCCTCGTCGCGGACCGTCCGGAAGAACTCCCGGACCCGGTCCTTCACGGCGAGGTCCAGCCCGATCGTCGGCTCGTCCAGGTACACGACCGGCGGGTCGTGCAGCAGCGCCGCGGCGAGGTCGGCCCGCATCCGCTGCCCGAGCGACAGCTTCCGACCCAGGACCGGCAGCACCTCGCCGAGCTCCAGGACGTCCTCGAACCTGGCCATGCGCTTGCGGAACGTGCCGTGGTCGATGCCGTACACGTCGCGCAGCACCGCCAGGGACTCCGACACCGGCAGGTCCCACCAGAGCTGCGTCCGCTGCCCGAACAGCACCCCGATCCGGTGCGACATCGCGATCCGGTCCTTCTGCGGCGACAACCCGTCGATGCGGACCTCACCCGAGGTCGGCATCAGGATCCCGCTGAGCAGCTTCACGGTCGTCGACTTCCCGGCGCCGTTCGGCCCCACGTACGCGACGGCCTCACCGGCCTCGATCGTCAGGTCGACGTGATCGACGGCGGTCTTGTCCACGAACCGCCGCACGAAGAGATGTTTGACGGCCCCCCGCAGCCCCGGATCCTTGTCCGGCCTGCGGAAGACCTTGGTCAGTTCTCGAGCCTCCACAAGTGCCATCGCCGGAGCCTAGTATTTCTTCGCGATCCGGATTAACCCGTTTTCCGCCGGCGGACCGTGGCGCCCGTCGCTGTTTCTCCCCGGTGCCGGCCGTGGGCGGTCCCTACGGAGCCTCGGCGACCAGCGAACCGGACGGGGTCGTGGACGCGCTCGACAGGAACCTGGGGTGCTTGCTGCGCATGGTTGAGATGACCAGGTCGTACGGCACGTCGTCGAAGTCGCCGTAGAACTTGAGGAACTCCATGTGCCGGTTGCCGTCGCCGTCGAACGGGTGGTAGAGGCTGTCGGCGCGGCCGTCGAACTCCAGCGGCGCCATCCCGTAGAGCCTGCACAGCAGCTTGTTGAACACCGGCGTGGCTCTGACCCACCGCCCGTCCAGGTGCACCGTGGTCAGGCTGTGGAAGAACACGTCACCGCCGACGAGGTCGCGCAGCCGGGGCGAGGCGAGGTGGTTGCGCACGTCGCCGTAGGTGATGCGGCTGGGGATGCCGGCCGCACGCACCGCGGCCGCGTACACGATGGACTTGTGCAGGCAGAAGCCGCGGCCGCGGCCGATGACGGCGCTGGCGGTCAGGCCGGTGCGGCTCAGGTCGGCGTGGTAGACGTCGTACAGGATGCCGTCGCGCACGGCGTAGTAGAGCCGGACCGCCTTGTCGACGTCGGTGGCGCCCTCGTCCAGGCCGGCCAGGGCATTGCCGACGAAGGCGGCGACGGCGGGGTGGTCGTGGTCCAGGAAGAACGTAGGTGCCGTCGGGTTCGCTGTCATGACACTTCCAACGGGCGGTGCAGGCCCATCAGGGCGGCGAGCCGCTCCCGCTGGATCTCCGACGTGCCGGAGTAGATCGTGCCGGACACCGAGTTGCGCAGCTCCTTCTCCAGCCCGTACTCCGTCGTGTACCCGTAGCCGCCGAAGATCTGCACGGCCGCGAGGGCGGAGCGCACGTTGCTCTCGCTGACGATCAGCTTGGTGCGGGCGACGTCGGTGGTCACGTTGCCGCCCGCGGCCAGCTTGCGGGCGGTCCCGTAGAGCCACATGCGAGCGGTCTCCACGTCGGTGCCCATGTCGACGATCCGGTGCGAGATCGACTGGTAGCGGCCGATGTGCGCGCCGAACTGCCGCCGGGTGCGGGCGTACTGCACGCAGCGGTCGAGCCGGTGCTGCATCTCGCCGAGGTTGACGACGAAGCCGCAGAGGATCTCCCACTTCATCACCGCGTCGAGGATCAGCAGGCCGGCGCCCGGCGAGCCGACCAGGTTCGCGCGGGGCACCCGGACGTCGTCGAGGAACAGCTCGGCCAGCGGCGAGGTGCGCAGCCCCATCTTGTCCACCGGCCGGCCGACGCTGAGCCCGGGGGTGCCGCGCGGCACCAGGAACGTGCTGATCGCGGCCGGGTTGCCGAGCTTGCCGGTGCGGGCGTAGACGAGGATGACGTCGGCGATCGGCCCGTTGCTGACGAACGCCTTGCTGCCGTTGAGGACGAAGCCGTCGCCGTCGGGCACCGCCGTGGTGCGCATCGGGGTGATGTCCGAGCCGCCCGCCGGCTCGGTGACGGCGTGCGCCCCGATGACGCTGCCGGCGCAGACGTCCGGCAGGTACCGCTGCTTGAGCTCGGCCGAGCCGAACCGGTGCAGGGCCACCCCGGTGCTGACCAGGTGGGTCACCGCCGAGAAGCTCAGGCCCCCGTCGCGGCACGCCGTGCCGAGGGCCTCCAGCGCGTACATCGTGGTCGGCAGGTCCTGGGCCAGTCCTCCGTACTGCTCGGCGAATGGCAGCCCGAACAGTCCCAGCTCGGCGAGCTTCTTCCAGCCTTCGGTGTCGAAGGTGCCCGCCGCGTCGCGTTCGACGTGGTCGGTGCCCAGCGTCGCGGCGACCGCGAGCACGGCGTCGTGCAGCTCCTGCTGCTCCCGGGACCAGGCCATCTCAGTACTGGGAGTACTCGTCGGAGTCCAGCGAGTGGACCTCGTCGCCGATCAGCGGCGGGTTGAAGACGCTGATCAGTTCGAGCTCGCTGTCGGGGTCGGCGATCAGGAAGTGCGCGTCGTGCGCGTCGAGGGCGTAGATGACGCCGGGGGTGATCTCGAACTCCTGGCCGTCCGCGGTGACCACCCGCCCCGTGCCGCGGATGCACAGGCACGCCTCCAGGTGCCGGCGGTACTGCAGCCGCGACTTGGTGCCCGGGCGCACCGTGGTGTGGCAGACGGTGAAGCCCATCTTGTCGGCCTCCAGCAGGTACCGGCGGCTCAGGCCGTTGCCCCAGTCGACCGTCTTGGCCTGGCTCTGGTCCCGGACGATCATGGAGTCACTCCTTCTCTGCCGCTAAGGCGGCGTCGCGGACCCGGGTGTTGCGGGCGATGAAGCGGTCGACCGCCGCCACCGAACGGAAGTCGTCCGGGTTCAGGTCGATCTGGTCGAGGGCGACGGCGTACCGCTCGCTGACCCAGCCGACCAGCTCCAGCAGGCTGAGGCTGTCGATGACGCCGTTGTCGAGCAGGTCGTAGTCGCCCGGCAGCTCGGTGGCCGGGGTCCCGGGCAGGTACCGCGTGACGAGGTACTCGCTGATCTCGCGCTGATGGGTGCTCATACGGTCAGTTCCTTCTTGAGGCGGGCGCGGTCGACCTTGCCGGTGACGCCGACCGGCAGCGGGACGCTGCGCAGGTCGAAGACCGCGGGGATGGCGGCGCGGGTGAGGCGCTGCGCGCACCAGGTGCGCACCTGCAGGCCGGTCAGCCCGGCGGAGCGGGGGCGCACGACGGCGGTGATCCGGACCCCGGCCGCGGTGTCGGGCAGCGCGACCACGGCCGCCTCGGCGACGTCGGGGTGGGCGAGCAGGACCTGCTCGACCTCCTCCAGGCTGATCCGCACGCCGCGGACCTTGACCTGGAAGTCGGTGCGGCCGACGAGCACGAGCCGGCCGCGGTCGTCGCGGGTGACCAGGTCGCCGGTGCGGTACCAGGCGTGGCCGTCCCGGACCGGGAAGCGGTCGCCGGCCAGGTACCCGACGGTCTGGAACGGCGTCGACACCACCAGCTCGCCGGTGCCGGGCCCGTCGAAGGGCTCCCCGTCGTCGCCGGCCAGGTAGGCCCGCACGCCGGGGAGCGGTGCCCCGAGCGGCAGCGGCTCGCCGTCCCGGGCCTCGTCCGCGCCGAACGTGTGGATGAAGCTGTCGTTGGTCTCGGTGCAGCCGTACACGTTGTGCAGGACCGCCGCGGGGAACAGGTCCGCCAGGGCGGCGCGCAGCGCGGGCGGCGTGTGGTCGCCGGTCAGCACGACGTGCCGCACGTCCGGCACCACGTCCCCGCCGCCCGCTGCGGCTGCGGCTGCGGCTGCGGCTGCGGCTGTGGCTGTGGCGTCCAGGAGCAGCCGGTAGAACATCGGCACGGCCTGCACCACGTGCGGCCGGGTGGTGGTGACGAGGTCCAGCAGGTAGGCGGGGTTGGCCGCCCGGTCGGGGTCGACGAGCACGACGGTGCCGCCGTGCGCCAGGGTGGCCCACACGTCGAGCAGGCTCAGGTCGAAGTTCAGCGGTGCGTAGCTGAGCACCCGGGTGCCGGCGCCCAGCCCGAACGTGCCGGCGGCCCAGCCGGTGAAGCGGCCCACCGCCGGCCCGCCCAGCGGGACGATCTTCGGTACGCCGGTCGAGCCGGACGTGGTCAGCATCAGGCACGTGTCCGGCGGCAGGGCCGGCGCATCGGCCGCGACCGGCGCTGGGGACCAGTCGAGGGCGCCGTCGCCGGTCGCTTCCGCGACGCCGGCGCACCCGGCCCGCTGGACCAGGCTGCCAGCCACCTGCGTGCCGAGATCGACGGAGAGCAGCAGCACCGGCCGTTCGGCGGTGAAGCAGGCCAGGATCAGGGCGACGGTCTGCGGCGACTTCGCCGCGCGGACCGCGATCGGCTGCCCCGCCGGCAGGTCCAGCTCGTCGAGCGCCACCAGGGCCGTCTCACTCGCGGCGATGAGCTCGGCGAACGTGGTCCCGCCGCCACCGTACGACACGGCGGTGCGCTCCGGAGCGAGCCGGGCCGCGGCGTACACGGCGTCGGCCAGCGCACGCCCGGTCATGAGACCTCCCGGCCGGCGGGTGCGGTCTGGGCGACCGGCTCCTTCTCGTCCGGTGGCTCCGCGTCGCCGGACGGGGTCCGCCAGGCGCCGGGCCGCAGCTGGTCCTCGCCGAGCAGGATGCTCGCCACGATCACCACGCCGCCGACCAGCACGTTCCAGGTGATCGCCTCGCCGAGGAACACCGCGCTGAGCAGCAGGCTGATGAACGGCACCAGGTAGTTGACCGCGGAGGCGCCGGTCGCGCCGATGTCGGCGATCAGGCGGTTGTAGAGCACGTATGCGAGGCCGGTGCCGAACACGCCGAGCGACACGATGCTCAGCACCACCTGCCAGCTCACCGCCGACGGGGTGTGCCAGCCGAGGAACGGCTGCAGCACGGCCAGCAGCACCGTCGCCACGAGGGTCTGCGCCGTCGCCGACGAGACCGGCGGGATGCCCCGGTCGGAGAGGAACTTGCGGACGAACACGGCGTGCGCGGCGTAGATCCCGGCGACGGCGAGGCAGGCGAGCTGCCCGCCGATGGTGCCGCCCAGGTCGGACCACGGCGCCATCACCAGCACGATCCCGGCGAACCCGAGGACCACCCCGGCCGTGCGCCGCACCGTGGCGCGTTCGCTGCGCAGCTGCACCGTGGCCAGGGCGAGCGTCAGCAGCGGGGTGGCCGCCGTCAGCACGCCCGCCAGCGACGCGCTGGTGTGCTGCTCGCCCCAGGCCAGCAGCAGGAACGGCGCGACCATGCCGAGCACGGTGGTGACGGTGATGTGCACCCACACGAAGCCGAAGCGCGGCAGCCGCGACCGGGTGACCGCGGCCACGACCACCAGCACCGCCGACCCGAGCACGAGCCGGCCGAGCACCTGCTGGCCCGGGCTCAGGTCCTCGCCGGCGAGCTTGATCAGCGGGTAGCTGGAGCCCCAGATGACGCCCAGGAGGAGGAACTGCAGCGCGCTGATCCCCTTCACGACGACGCTCCGGCCAGCACCGGGATGCTGTCGCGCCCGATCTCCAGGGCCCGCGGGTCGATGCTGTCGTCGGCGAGCGTGCCGCCGAGATACCGCTCGTACGCGCTGAGGTCGAAGTTGCCGTGCCCCGAGAGCCCGAACAGGATCGTCTTCGCCACGCCCTCCTCGCGGGCCCGGACCGCCTCGTCGACCGCGCCGCGGATCGCGTGCGTCGACTCGGGTGCCGGCACGATGCCCTCGGTCCGGGTGAACAGCACCCCCGCCTCGAAGCAGTCCCGCTGGCGCAGCGCGACCGCCTCCATCAGGCCCTCCTCCACCACCCGGCTGACCAGCGGCGCGATGTTGTGCGCCCGCAGGCCACCCGCGTGCACGGGCGGCGGCACGAACCGGTGGCCCAGCGTGTGCGTGCGGGTCAGCGAGGTGAGCCCGGCGGTGTCGGAGTAGTCGTAGGCGATCCGGCCCTGCGTCAGCGACGGGCACGCCGCCGGCTCCGCCGCGATCAGCCGCACGTCCGGCCCGCCGTGCATCCGCGCGCGCAGGAACGGGAACGCCAGGCCGGCGAGGTTGCTGCCGCCGCCCGCGCACGCCACCACGATGTCCGGGTAGTCGCCGGCCCGCTCCATCTGCACGATGGCTTCCTGGCCGATGACCGTCTGATGCGCGCACACGTGGTTCAGGGCGCTGCCGCGCGTGTAGCCCCACCGCGGGTCGGCGAACGCGACCTGCAACGCCTCCGACTTCGCGACGCTCAGGCTGCCCGGGAAGTCCGGATTCTCGTCGAGCACCGCGCGTCCGGCCTCGGTCTCCGTGCTCGGGCTCGGCGTGCAGCTCGCCCCGAACATCTGCATCAGCGAGCGGTGGTGCGGCTTCTGCTGGAAGCTCACCCGCACCATGAAGACCTTGGCCGACATGCCGAACAGCGACGCCGCGAACGAGATCGCGCTGCCCCACTGCCCGGCCCCGGTCTCGGCGATCAGACCCGACTTGCCGGCCCGCTTGTTGTAGTACGCCTGCGGGATCGCCGAGTTCGGCTTGAAGCTGCCGGTCGGGCCCACGCCCTCGTACTTGAAGTAGATCCGCGCCGGCGTGTCCAGCGCCTTCTCCAGGTTGCGGGCCCGGATCAGCGGTGTGGGCCGCCACTGCGCGTAGAACTGCCGCACCTCACCCGGGATCTCGAACTCCGGCTCCCGGCTGAGCTCCTGATCGACCAGCGCCTCCGGCATCGTCCGCAGCATGTCGTCACGGGTCACCGGCTCGCCCGTCGCCGGGCTCAGCGCCGGCGCCACGTAGTCGAGGTCGGCGGCCATGTTGTACCAGGTCTCGGGGATCTCCGAGGGGCTGAGATCGAAACGTACCGCCTCCATGGAGGCCGCCTCTCTGGGCTACGGGGGCGCGGTGGCCATGCCTCGGGGTCGCCGCGAATGCCTCATGGTCAGTACCGAACCCCCCGTGGTGGTAGGAGTTGCGGCGGATGCTAGGGGAAGCCCCAGTACTGGCAATTCCACGGACTCGCGCGTGGCATCGTGAACGCTCCGAACCCCGCGACGGACCCGTCCCGGGGCGACCGAGCGCAGGGACGACCGCCATGATTCGTGAAGTCACCGCCGACGACCTCGGCCTGCTCCACTCGCTGGTGCTGGACATGGCGGCCAGTGAGGAGGCGACCGACCAGATCAGCACCGACGAGGCCGAGCTCGGCCGCGCCCTGTTCGGCCCCGCACCCGTCGCCTGGGCCCACCTCGCGATCGACGACAAGACCGGCGACGTCGTCGGGTATACCCTGTGGGCGCTGGTCTACAGCACCTGGCGCGGCACCGCGATCCACGTCGACGACATCTACATCCGCGAGGACGCCCTCGGCACCGGCGTCGACACCGCCCTGCTGAGCACCGTGGCCGCGGTCTGCGCCGAGCGCGGCTACCGCCACATGCAGTGGTGGGGCCGGCCCACCAACGACCCGGTCGACGCGTACTACCGCTCGATCGGCGCCGAGATCCCCTCCGTGCTCGGCGAGGACATCGCCATCTACCGGCTCACCGGCGCGCCGCTCGCCGACCTCGCCAGGCAGGCCTGACCCCGCCTCGAACGCAGACGTTCGTCAAGCGACCGAGGCCGTCCACGACCCGGACAGGGCGCCAGGGACCTGCCCATACGGCGTGGCTGGTCGAGCGCGGTCGCGCGCACGCGACGGCGCCGCAACCTCCGCCGCGTGGCCACCGGCACGGCCGGTGGCCCGTCGTGTCCCGCGCCTGCCGCGCCCTGCTACCGACCGCTGCCGTCGACCACGTCAACCGCCGTCGGCAGCCGCGAAGACCCCGCGCGGCGCCGGCCCGCCACGGATCCGGTGGACGGCGGACCTGACGGTGGCGACCGCGTGCTGGTCCCAGCTGACCGGATCGTGCCGCGGCCCGTCGGTGCCCGGCCTGCGGTCCCGGTCGAGGAACGCGACCATCGCCGGGACCGCGGGCGCAGCCGCCGGCCCGATGTCGGCCAGACACCCGACGACCGTCCCGTGGCCGGCCCCGAACAGCGGAGCCCACGGAACCCCGTCGACGAGCCCGGTCAGGACCGGCAGCGCGCCGGACGCGTCGGCGGTGCACCGCCAGAGGGCGTTCGCGGCCTCGGCCCGGGCCCATTCGAAGGAGTCATTGAGTCTGCCGCGGATCACCGCCTCGTGCCCCGCGGCGGCGGGACCCATATCCGCGAGCAGCGACAGCGCCGTCACGTCGGCCAGCGGGGCGGCGGCGAGCCGGGCGAGGGCCGCCGCGGTCGCGCTGGTCTCCTCCCCGGTGATCCGCCACCGCGCCCAGAGCAGGACGCCGAGGGAGTCCGGCGCGACCCCGGCGGCGAGCGGATCCAGCGCAGGCGCCGCGACCCCGGCGGCGAGCGGATCCAGCGCATGCGCCGCGACCCCGGCGGCGAGCCGATCCTGCGCGGGCACCGCAACGCCGGCGGTGAGTCGATCCAGCGCGGGCACCGCGACCCCGGCGGCCGGCCCGATCCTGCCGAGCGCCATGGCCACGGCCTTGTGCCCGGACGCATGGCCGGCCGTTCGGTCGAACTCCGCGTCGCCGAGCAGGCGGGCGAGCGCCTCGGCGGCGCCGGCGGCGTCCTCGCCCCAGCCGGACAGCCCGGCGACGAGGTCCTGCCGGACGTGCCGCCAGCCGTCGGTGTCCTCGGCGGTGAGCCGGTGGACGACCGCGGGCAACAGCGCGGCCGCGTGCGGCCGCAGCAGGTCCAGCAGCCGCTGCGGCGTGCTGTCCAGCCAGATCCACCCTTCCGGCAGCGCGCAGGTGTCGGCGGTGAGCAGGTCGATCAGCGGCGCGACGGCGCGGGCGTCGCCGCGGTGGGCGAGGGTGAGCGCGGCCCATCCCCGCAGCTCCGGGTCGTCGTCGCGGTCGAGCACGGCCGCGACCCGGTCGGCGACCCGGTCCGGGACGGCGCCGCACCGCGCGAGGCGCGAGCCGGCCGCCGACCGCACCACGCGGCTCGGGTGGTGGAGACACTCCGCGAGCAGCTCGAGCATCGCCCCCGTCCCGTCCCGCCACATCCTGACCTGCCGTGCCGCCGCCTCGCACGCCGACACCACGACCGCCGGATCGGCGTGCGTCATCAGCGCCGCAGTGCACCGGCCGGCCACCTCGCGCCCCTCCGCCGCCCCGGCCAGCCCACCGGGTCCGGCCGCAGCGGGAACCCGTGCGTGTCACCGAGCAACGCCACGAGCCACGCGCCCACGCCGTGGTCCAGCTGCTGGCTCATCCATGGCACCAGCCGCATCCAAGCCGCCGCCTCGCCGGCGCCGGCCAGCAGCAGCCGCAGCAGCGGCTCCGGCGGTGCCGCCGGGGTCACGCACAGCCAGGCGAGCCCGGCGGCGAACCGCACGTCGAGCGGATGGACCTCGCCGCCGCACAGGTCCCCGGCCCAGGCGACGACCTCCGCAGCGTCGCCGTGGTCGAGGGCCAGCTGCGCGACGGCCAGCACCAGACAGATCCGCACCACCGGGTCGGCCTCCGCCGCCAGCCGCCCGCGCAGTGCCGCCGCCGCCTCGGGCGAGCCGGCCGGTGACACCGTGGCCAGCGCATACGCCGCCGCCGACCGGATGCCGGGAGCGGCGTCGCCGAGCAACGGCAGCAGCGCCGGCACGCCGGCGAGCACGGCGGCGCGCGCCGCCTCGGGTGACGGGTCGCCGAAGCTGTCACCGTCGTCGGCGGCCCGGAGCAGGTCGGAACGCAAGGCCTGCCCCGTGCGGTCGGAGCGGACGGCCTGAGCCGCCAGCAGTAGCAGATTCTCCCGGCCGTGGACGCCCGGGTCGGCCGCCGCGCGGATCAGGAACGGCACCGCCAGCGCCGCCGGCGCGCTGCTGCCACCCTGATGGCACACCCTGTTTCCCAACGTGGCGAGGCTGCGCGCGGCCGCCTCCGGATCGGGGTCCGGCAAGCCCCGCAGCAGCGCCGGCACGTCGTCGGCCTTGCCGTAGAAGTGCTCGAACCCGGCCCAGTCGACGTCGTCGGGCGTCGGGGACGGAAGGGCGAGCAGCGCGGTCATCGCTTCCCGCACGTCGGGTGTCATGCCCGTCATCATGCCGGCGGGGTACGACAAAAACGGGCGGCGGAGGGCGGGATGTTCTGGTTCAGGTGGAAGACGTTGTCCGGGTCGTAGCGGTCCTTCAGCGCGGTCAGCCGGGCCAGCTTCGCGGGCGGGTACGCCCGGCGCACCCCCGCCGCGCCCTCGTCCCCCAGCGAGTTGACGTAGACGCCGCCGGCGAAGGGCTCGAGCAGCGCCGCCGCGGCCCGTGCCGCGGCCCGGCGGGCGCCGTCCTGAGCGGGGTCGGTCCACGAGGAGCCGGCGCCGAACTCGAACATGGTGTCCCGGTGGCCGAACGCGGTGGCGTCCTCGGCGACGTCGGCGATGGCACCGCCGTACCCCTGCAGGCCCGCGCCGCAGTGCTCGCCGGCGGCGATGAAGGCGTCGACCGCCGCGTCGGGCATCGACTTGAGGTAGTGCGAGCGCCCGTACCGGCGCAGCGCGTGCCGGCCCGTGGCGTCGTCGCGTCGCTGCAGTTGCAGGTACGACATGGGCTGCCGCAACACGGTCCCGCCCTCGGTGAACAAGGGCTGGTAACCAATGTCCGGCCCGGTCCAGACATAGCCGAGGGTCAGGGTGCCGGGGCCGGTCGACGCGGTGAACGTCGCCTGCCGCGGCGCGGTGAGGTGCTCGTCGCGCCAGCGGCGCATCGCCGCGTGCCGGGCGGGGCCGGTGAACGTCGCCTCCACGACGAGCGCCTCGGTGCCCGTGTCGTGCAGCGCGAACTCGAACCCGGTGACGATCCCGAAGTTGCCGCCGCCGCCCTTCAGCCCCCAGAACAGCTCCCCGCCGGAGACCCGCTCGACGGATCCGTCCGCCGTGACGAGCTCGTAGGAGACGACGTTGTCGCAGGCGAGACCGTGCTGCCGGGCGAGCCAGCCCATGCCGCCGCCGAGCGTGAGGCCGCCGACGCCGGTGTGCGACACGTTGCCCGCCGTGGTCGCCAGGCCGTAGCGCTGCGCCGCGTCGTCGAGGGCGCCCAGCAGCGCGCCGCCCTGCACGTACGCGCGGCGCCGGGCCGGGTCGACGCTCGCCCGCCCCATCGGCGTCAGGTCGATCATCAGGCCGCCGTCGGTGACCCCGAACCCGGCCGCGCTGTGCCCGCCGCACCGCACCGAGATCTCCAGGTCCCGCTCGCGGGCGACCCGGACGGCGCCGGCCACGTCCTGGACCGTCCGGCACCGCACGATCATCGCGGGCCGGCGGTCGAACATCGCGTTCCACACCTGCCGGGCGTCGTCGTAGCCGCGGTCGCCGGGCCGGAGCACCTCTGCTGTCCCTGTCGTCATGCGTCGAGCTTCCCGCCGATTGGACCCCGCGGTAAGGTCCGTTCTTGTGGCTCGTGAGAGGACCAATCCGGAGCTGCTCGTCGCGCTCGACCCGGCCGGCGGGCCGCTGCACCGCCAGCTGGAGACGGCGATCAGGACGGGCATCCGCGGCGGCCGGCTCGCCGTGGGCAGCGCGCTGCCGTCCAGCCGGGCCCTCGCGGCGTCGCTCGGCGTCTCCCGCGGGGTCGTCGTCACGGCGTACGAGCAGCTGACCGCCGAGGGCTACCTGACCAGCCGGTCCGGCGGGTACACCACGATCGCCACCGGACCGGCCCCCACGGCCGCGCCGCCGCGCCAGGCCGAGCCGCCGGCCCGGATCAGCTTCGGCTACGGGCGCACCGACGTGTCGCGGTTCCCCCGCGCCGCGTGGCTGCGCTCCGTCCGCCGGGTCCTGACGACCGCGCCCACCGACCGGCTCGGCTACACCAGCGGCCAGGGCACCCCCGAGCTGCGGGCCGCCCTCGCCGAGTACCTCAACCGGGTCCGCGGCACCGACGCCCGCCCCGAGACGATCGTCATCTGCGGCGGCTACGCCCAGGCGGCGAACCTGCTGATCCAGGTGCTCCGCGCGGCCGGCGCCACCCGCCTCGCCGTCGAGGACCCATCCTCCGACGACGACGCCCGCGCCCTCGCGCTGGCCTCCGGCATGGCCGTGACCGGCGTCCCCGTCGGCCCTGACGGCGTCGACGTCACGGCCCTCGCGGGCGTGGCCGCCGACGCGCTCGTGCTGACCCCGTCGCACCAGTGGCCGACCGGCGGCGTCCTGCCCGCCGCCGCCCGCGCCGCCGTCATCCGGTGGGCTGCCGCCGGCGCGCTGGTCATCGAGGACGACTACGACGCCGAGTACCGCTACGACCGGGCCGCCGTCGGCGCCATGCAGGGCCTCGCCCCGGACCGCGTCGCGTACGTCGGCTCCGCCAGCAAGACCCTCGCGCCCGGCCTGCGGCTCGGCTGGATGGTCCTGCCGCCGCACCTCGTCGCCCCGGTCGTCGAGGCGAAGGTCCTCGCCGACCGCGGCTCCCCGGCGATCGACCAGCTGACCTTCGCGGACTTCCTCGCCGGCGGCGAGTTCGACCGGCACCTGCGGCGGATGCGCCCCCTGTACCGGCGCCGCCGCGACGCCCTCCTGGCAGCTCTCGCCAGGCACCTGCCCCGGCTCCGCCCCGTCGGGATCGCCGCCGGCCAGCACCTCGTCGCGTGGCTCCCACCCGGCCTGTCCGAGGAAGCGGTGGAGGCCGCCGCGCTGGCGAGAGGGCTCGTCGTGTACGGCGTCGGCCGCTTCCGCCTGGCCCCCGGCCCGCCGGGCCTGCTGTTCGGCTACGGCCACCTCGCCGAACCCGCCATCGAGGAGGGCGTCACCATCCTCGCCGCCGCTCTCCGCGACGGTGTACCCGGCCGATGAGCTCCCACCCGGCCCTCAGGCCAGGAGGTGGGCGGCGTCCTGGTGGGCGGCGATGCGGATGAAGACGATGTCCCTGCGTTCGGTGGCGGCTCGGGTGTAGCGGTCGCGGTAGACGTGGTGGCGGGTCCAGCACCAGCGCAGGATGGACCTCTGGGGGTCGAGGCGGAAGAGGTTGCCGAGGTGCTCGCGGTTGCCGTTCCACAGCACCTGGCGGGTGACGCCGCGGCGGAGGGTGCGCCACAGGAGCTGGCGCATCACGGTGCGGCGGGGCAGGTCGAACCAGATGACGGTGTCGGCGCGGGCCCAGACGAGGTCGCGGACGGCGCTGTAGTTGCCGTCGATGACCCAGCCGTCGCCGTCGGCGAGCTCGCCGACCTGCTTGCGGAACGCGGTGACGTCGATCGGCTGCCAGCCGGGGAGGTGGTGGATCGCGTCGAGCTCGACGAACGGCACCCCGAGGCGCGTCGCGAGCGCCTTGCCGAGCGTCGACTTGCCCGATCCGGAGTTGCCCACCACCGACACCCGCCGCACCCGCTGCCCCCGATTCGCTCCCGGCTCAACACGTGCTGTGGAACAACCCGCCGACCGCCGCCGACCCCACCAGACTGTTATACACGTCGATGGCTTCCCGGGTCTCCGCCACGTGTACCTCGATGCCGCGCGCCTCGAGGGCGTCGACCGTCGCGTCGGGGACGCCGAGCTGCTCGTCCATGCCGAGCGACAGCACGACCACCGTCGCGCCGTGCTCCAGGAGCTCCTCGACGTCGGCGACCTGGACGCCGGGGGAGTGCCGGGTGCCCGTCTCGCCCCAGTCCCAGGCCCGGCCACCACCCGGCCAGGCCTTGAGGTCCTTCACCACGCCGACCCCCTCCACCTCGAGCCTGCCCCAGCTCACATCCACGATCCGCGGCGAACGTGCCTGCATGACGGAAACCTCCCGATCCGGTGCCGCACACGACCAGCCTCGAAAGTACGCCAGACGGCTGAGGATGCGTCCGGGTGAAGCGCGGTACGTTGATCGCTCGGCACGGGTGCGGGCAGGGGAGGATCGGTGCAGGTCACGCCGCTGTCCGGCAGGCTGTGGGTCAGTGTGCTCGGAGACATGACCGCGACGGTCGACGGGGAGGTCGTGGACCTCGGGGGGCGGCGGCAGCGGGCGGTGCTCGCGGTGCTGGTGGTCAACCGGGGCGACATCGTGCCCACCGACCGGCTCATCGACCGCGTCTGGGGCGGGCAGCCGCCGGCGAACGCGGCCGGGGCGCTGCAGGCGTACGTGTCGCACCTGCGCCGGCGGCTGGAGCCCGGTGCGACGGCCCGGGCGCGCGGGAACGTGATCGTGTCGCGGCCGCCCGGCTATGCGCTGACCCTGGACGCCGGGGCGGTCGACGCGTGGCGCTTCGACCGGGGTGTCACCGAGGCGCTCGGCACCGCGGACCCGGCCGCGCAGCGGGACCTGCTCGAGGCGGCGCTGCGGCTGTGGCACGGGCCGGCCTACGCGGAGTACGCGGACGAGACCTGGGCGCAGGCGGAAGCGGCGCGGCTGCGCCAGCTGCGCGAGGTGGCACGGGAGCAGCTGCTCGCGGCGCGGCTGGCGCTGGGCGACAGCGCGCTGCTGGTGCCCGAGCTGGAGGCGCTCGTCGCGGAGGAGCCGCTGCGGGAGCAGCGCTGGCGGTTGCTGGTCCTCGCGCTGTACCGCGCGCACCGGCAGGGCGATGCGCTCGCCGCGCTCCGCAGGGCCAGGCAGACGCTGTCGGAGCAGCTCGGCGTCGACCCCGGGCCGGCGCTGCGCGCGCTGGAGGCCGAGGTGCTCGCCCAGTCGGAGTCCCTCGACGCCCCGGCCGCGCCGACCACGCCGGCAAGCCAGAGTACGCCGGCAAACCAGAGCACGCCGGCAAACCAGGGCACGCCGGCAAACCAGGGCACGCCGGCAGGGGTGGACCCCGCGAGCGATCCGGTGACAGAGGACCCGGCGGGCGAGGGTACGCCGGCCACGGGTCCGGTCCGCGCAGCGCCGAAGGTCGACCCGGTGGCGGTACAGACGCGGAAAACGCCGGACGAGCACCTTGTCGACCGGGACGCGGAGGTGGCCGAGCTGCGGATGGCGGCGGCCGACGCCTTCGGTGGGGTGCCGCGGCTGGCGATGATCGAGGGCCCGGCCGGGATCGGCAAGAGCCGGCTGCTCACGGAGGCGCGCAGGATCGCCGACGGGCACGGGGCGCTCACGCTGACGGCGCGCGGCAGCCAGCTGGAGAAGGAGTTCGGCTTCGGCGTCGTGCGGCAGCTGTTCGAGGCGCTGCTCACCGACCCGGCCGAGCGGGAACGGCTCCTGGCGGGCGCCGCCGCGAGCGCCGCGTCCGTCTTCGACCTCGCGGTGGACGGCGAGCGCGGCGACCACACGTTCGCGGCGCTGCACGGGCTCTACTGGCTGACCGCGAACGTCGCCGCGACCAGGCCCGTCACCATCGTCGTCGACGACCTGCAGTGGTGCGACACCGGTTCGCTGCGGTTCCTCGCGTACCTGGTGCGCCGCCTCGACGGGCTGCCCGTGCTGCTCGTCGCGACGCTGCGGACCGGGGAGCAGTACGACGACGAGGCGCTGCTCGCCGAGCTGCAGCTGGACCCGGCGGCCGCGCCGGTGCGGCCCGGCCCGCTGAGCGCCGCCGGCGTCGCGGACCTCGTGCGGCAGCGGCTGGGCGACGGCGCCGAGCCGCGGTTCGTCGACGCGTGCCACCGCACCACGTCCGGCAACCCGCTGCTGCTGCGCCAGCTGCTGCGAGCCCTGGAGGCCAACGGCGTGCGCCCCACCGACGCGCACGCCGGCACGGTGACGGCCATCGGCTCGCGGGCCGTGTCCAGCATGGTGCTCATCCGGCTGCGGCGGATGCCGGCGGCCAGCACCGCCGTCGCCCGGGCCATCGCGGTCCTCGGCGACGGGGCGGGCCTGCCCACGATCGCCGCGCTCGCCGGCGTCGACGAGCCCACCGCCGCGGCGGCCGTCGCGGCGCTCGCGCGGGCCGAGGTGGTGCGGCACGAGTACCCGGTCGGGTTCGTGCACCCGCTCGTCCGCGACGCCGTCTACCAGGACCTGCCGCCCGGCGAGCGGCAGCTGCACCACGAGCGGGCCGCCCGCGTGCTCAGCGGGCTGTCCGCGGCGCCGGAGCAGGTCGCCGCGCACCTGCTGCAGATCCCGGAGCGCGCCGACCAGTGGGTCGTCGACGTGCTGCGGGCCGCGGCCGACACGGCGCTGCACCGGGGCGCGCCGGAGGGCGCCGCGACCTACCTGCGGCGGGCGCTGGCCGAGCCGCCCGCACCGCCGCAGCGCCCGGCGGTGCTGCTCGCGCTCGGGCAGGTGGAGACCCTCAACGACGGTCCGGCGGCGATCGCGCACCTGCGGGCCGCGTACGACGACCCGATCACCGACCCGGTCACGTTCGCCGCGGTGGCACGGATGCTCATCCACACGCTGATCTTCGCCGGGCCCGAGGGGAACGCGCCGGAGTTCGCGCGGCGGGCGTCGGCGCGCCTCGCGGCCGGGTTCGTCGACGAGCGGCAGGGGATGCAGGCCCTGGAACGCATCGCCGCATACATGTACAGCGGTGCCCCGGACTCGTTCCCCGCCGAGGTGCCGGTGATCTCCGGCGACGGGCTCGGGGCGCGGATGCTCGCCGCGTGCCGCGCCTGGGAGCTGATGGCCCGCGGGGTGGACCTGGACGAGGCGGTGCGGCTGGCCCGGTTCGCGCTCGCCGACGGCATCCTCATGCGCGGCGACCCGGGACTCTTCTGGGTCATCGCGGGCGTCGTGCTGGAAGGCGCCGACCAGGACCCCGGCACCCTCTGGGACGACGCGCTGACGCTCGGGCACACCCGCGGGTCGCTGTTCACCGTGCTCGCCGCGCACCTGTGGCGCGGGTGGCGGGAGTGGCTGCGCGGCGACCTGCCCGAGGCCTGCACCTCGCTGATCGCGGCCAACGAGCAGAGCCTGCGCTGGGGCGGCGCGCCCGCGCTCGGCATCTCCTACGGCGAGGCGTGCCTGGTCCGGGCCCTCGTCGACCGGGGCGAGCTGGCCGAGGCCCGCGCGTTCGTCGACGAGCACCGCGGCCGGCCCCGGGTCGGCGACGGGATCCGGCTGTTCCGGCAGGCCGAGGCGGCCCTGCTGATCGCCGAGGGGGCGTTCGAGCCGGCGCTCGCGCTGCTCGACGTCGGGGCACCCGGCAACCCGCTGTGGTACGAGGAGCGGTCGCTGCGGGCCACCGCCCTGGCCGCGCTCGGGCGCTCGGCCGAGGCGCTTTCACTGGTGTCCGCGGACCTGGCGGGCATGCGGCGGTGGGGGGCGCCGCAGGGCGTCGGGCGGTCGCTGCGGGCCGTCGGGGCGCTGCGGGGCGACCGGGCGGACCTGGTGGCGGCCGTCGAGCTGCTCGCCGGCACGCACGCGCGCCTCGAGCACGCGCGGGCGCTGTTCGCGCTCGGCGAGCTCGACCGCGACCCGGCGACGCTGCGCGCGGCACTCGGCCTCGCCGAGGAGTGCGGCGCCGCCCCGCTGCGCGCCGTCGTCGCCGCCGCGCTCACCGGCCTCGGCGAGACCGTGCCCGCGGAGCCGTCCGTGACGCTGACCACCGGCGAGCGGCGCATCGCGTCCCTCGCCGTCGGCGGCGCCGACGACCGTGACATCGCGCAGGCGCTGTTCCTGACCCCGCACACCGTCAGCGACACGCTCGCCGCGATCCGCCGCAAGCTGGGCGTCACGACCCTCGCGGAGCTGCGCGCGCACGTCTGACGCAGGTCTCAGGTCTGCCGCAAGTTCGCTCCAAGGGCGCGGCCGCAGGGTGTACGCCATGACCACTGTTGCGAACTCACTGCGCGGCCTGTGCGGCGGCGCGGTGCACCTCCCGGGCGACCCGGGGTACGACACGGCGCGGACCCCGTGGAACGTCACGGTCGACCAGCGGCCCGCCGCCGTCGCGTACCCGGCCGACGCCGACGAGGTCGCCTCGGTCGTCCGCGCCTCGGCCGCCGCCGGGCTGCGGGTCGCGGTGCAGAGCACCGGCCACAGCGCGGCCGCCCTCGGCCCGCTCGACGACGTGGTCCTGCTGCGCACGTCCGCGATGACGGGCGTCACCATCACCGGCCGCACCGCCCGGGCCGAGGCCGGCGCGCTGTGGATCGACGTGGTCGAGCAGGCCGCGCCGCACGGGCTCGCCGCGCTGCACGGCTCGTCGCCCGACGTGGGGGTCGCCGGCTACACCCTCGGCGGCGGCCTCGGCTGGTACGCCCGCGCGCTCGGCCTGCAGTCGAACGCGGTCACCGCCGCCGAACTGGTCACGGCCGAAGGCACCCTGGTGCGGGCCGACGCCACCACCGAGGCGGACCTGTTCTGGGCGCTGCGCGGCGGCGGCGGCAACTTCGGCGCGGTCACCGCCGTCGAGTTCGACCTGTTCCCGGTCCGGACCGCGTACGCGGGGCTGCTCGCCTGGGACTGGCGCGAGGCCGCGCGGGTGCTGCCGGCGTGGCTCGACTGGGCCGCGACCGCGCCCGACGAGGCGACGACGGCGCTGCGGCTGCTGCGGGTCCCGCCGATGCCGCAGGTCCCGCCCGCCCTGCGGGGCCGCCGGCTGGTCGTGATCGACGGTGCCGTGCTCGGCCCCGCCGGCCCTTCCACGGTCGCCCCGCTGCGGGCGTTGCGGCCGTTGCTGGACACGTTCGACGACGCGCCGGCCGCGTCGCTGATCCGGCTGCACCTGGACCCGGAGGGCCCGACGCCGACGGTGTCGAGGTCGGCGCTGCTCGGCGACCTGCCGCCCGCCGCCGTCGACGCGCTGCTGGCGGTCGCCGGCCCGGACTCCGGGACGTCCCTGCTCGTCGCCGCCGAGCTGCGCCACCTCGGCGGCGCGCTGGCTCGGCCCGCCCCGGGCGCCGGCGCGCTGCCGACGCTGGACGGGTCGTTCGCGCTGTACACGGCCGGGATCGCGGCCACGCCGGCGATCGGCGCGGCGGCCGTGCGGGACGCCGCACGGGTCGTGTCGGCGATGGCACCGTGGTCGACCGGCGCGCGGCTGCTGAACTTCGCCGAGGAGCCGACCTCGGTCGAGTCCGCCTACCCGCCGGCCGCGTGGGATCGTCTGCGGTCGATCAGGGCCGCCGTGGACCCGTCCGGGCTGTTCGTCGCCAACCACGCCATCTGACCGTCGCCGACCGGCATTCTGGCGGTCGTCGATTGGCATCCTTCGCGCGGCGTGCCGGTCACCGTGGCCGCCTAGCCTGGCGGCCGTGGCACTTCCGATGCTGGCCGCTAGGCGCCCGCTACCCGCGCAGTTGGCGGTGTACGCGTTCGTGACGGTGCCGTTCCTGGCGCTCGTCGCCGCCGTCCCGTTCGCCTGGGGCTGGGGACTCACCTGGCTCGACGTCGCACTCGCGGTGACCTTCTACACCGTGACGTGCCTCGGGGCGACGGTCGGGTTCCACCGGTACTTCACCCATGGCGCGTTCAAGGCCCGCCGGTGGCTGCGGATCGCCCTCGCGGTCACCGGCAGCATGGCGGTGCAGGGGCCGATCCTGCACTGGGTCGCCGACCACCGCCGGCACCACGCGTTCGCGGACAAGGAAGGCGACCCGCACTCGCCGTGGCTCTTCGGCACCGGCCCGGCGGCGCTCGTGCGCGGCTTCTGGCACGCGCACCTCGGCTGGGTCCTCGACCGCGGCCTTACCAACCAGCAGCGCTTCGCGCCCGACCTGCTCGCCGACCGCGACATCCGGCTCGTGCACCGGCTCTTCGGCCCGCTGACGATCCTCACGCTGATCCTGCCGGCGGTCATCGGCGGCCTGGCCACCTGGACCTGGTGGGGCGCGGCGACCGCGTTCTTCTGGGCCGGCCTGGTGCGCGTCACGGCGCTGCACCACGTCACCTGGTCGGTGAACTCGGTCTGCCACATGATCGGCGAGCGGCCGTTCGCGGCGCGGGACCGGTCGGCGAACTTCTGGCCGCTCGCGATCCTCAGCATGGGCGAGTCGTGGCACAACCTGCACCACGCCGACCCGACCAGCGCCCGGCACGGCGTGCTGCCCGGGCAGATCGACGTGTCGGCGGCGCTGATCCGGCTCTTCGAGCGGGCCGGGTGGGCGTGGGACGTGCGCTGGCCCTCCGCGGAGCGCCTGGCCCGCCTCGCCGTCGCCAGGTAGCCGCCGGCCACCTGGTCGCAGGTGGACGTCTGTACAGGTGGACGTCTGTACAGGTGAACGTCTGTAGAGGTGGACGTCTCTAGAGGTAGACGTCGACCCGGCCGCTGAACATGCCGTTGGTCTGGGTCGTCAGGCGCTGCGTGGCGTCGTTGGTCCGCTCGAACTGCAGGCGGGCGTCCTCCGCCCGCTGCCGCAGCTGGTCCTCCAGCCGCAGCTGGTCCTGGATCCGCTGCTGGTCCTCGAGCCGGCGGTCGTCCTGCAGCCGCTGCTGCTCGATCCGGTACTGGTCGTCGCGGGCCTGCTGGAGGTCGTCGGCGCGGCGCTGGTCCTGGCGCACCAGATCCTGGCGCACCGCCTGCTGGTCGTCGATCCTGCGCTGGTCCTCCAGGCGCTGGTCCTGCAGCCGCTGCTCCTGCGCCCGGTCCTGGGTCCGCTGGTCCTCCAGGCGCTGTTGGTCGACCAGATCGATCTGGCGGTTCTGTTGCACCTGGGTCGCGGTGAGACCGGTGGTGGTGGCTGCTACCGGTGTGATCGACATCGCGCATCCCCGTCCTGCGACACGACTACTCTCCGAATGCTCTTGGCTACCCTAAGGTACCTGCCGGGGCGGCCCGTAACCAGCCGACCGGCTGGGTGGTGCCCACTGTTGTTCCTGTGTTCGATGAGGGTCCTGGGTCCCGGTGGGTGGGACGCCCGGCAGCGATCGAGGGTCATGCAAACGCTTGTAGGGCCGTAGGGTGGGATTCGCGAGACGCCGGTCACGTTCTGGAATCGTTGCTGTGCGCGGCGGTTGACTCGTAGTGTCACGGCGGCAGTCCGAGGAGAGGCGCGCATCCATGCTGAGCGACAGTGAGCACGTCACCATCCCGCAGGAGTCCGACGACCGGCACGCCCCACCGGCGACCGTCGTCATCTTCGGCGCCTCGGGTGACCTCACCCGGCGCAAGCTGATCCCCGCGATCGAGAGCCTCGCCAGGCACAACCGGCTCACCGGGCAGTTTGCCGTGGTCGGCGTCGCCCGGACGCCGATGGACGACGACCAGTTCATCCATGCCGTGCTCGGCGACCGCGGCCTGTCCGGCATGCCGCAGCTCAACGGCGCCGTGCGGTACATCGCCGGCGGCTACGACGACCCGGAGACCTACAAGCGGCTCGCCACCGTGCTCGACGACCTCGACCGCGACCGGGGCACCGCCGGCAACCGGATCTTCTACCTGTCGACGCCCGCCGAGGCGTTCCCGCTCGTCATCAACGGCCTCGCCGGCGCCGGCCTGCACCGGGCCCGCGAAGGGTCGTTCGCCCGGCTGGTCATCGAGAAGCCGTACGGGCACAACGAGGCCAGCGCGAAGCAGCTCGACACCACGGTGCACGCCGCGTTCGACGAGTCGCAGGTCTTCCGCATCGACCACTACCTGGGCAAGGACACCGTCCAGAACGTGCTCGCGCTGCGCTTCGCCAACGCCATCTTCCAGCCGATCTGGGACCGCACCTGGGTCGACCACGTGCAGATCACCGTCGCGGAGACGCTCGGCGTCGGCACCCGCGGCAGCTTCTACGAGCACGCCGGCGCGATGCGCGACATCGTGCAGAACCACGTGCTGCAGGTCCTCGCGCTCGCGCTGATGGAGCCGCCCGCGTCGTTCAGCGCCGAGGCGGTCCGCAACGAGAAGGTGAAGCTGCTGCAGGCCATCCGCCTGCCCAGCGGTCGGGCCATCGACGACATCGCGGTCCGCGGCCAGTACACGCGCGGCGGCTCCCGCGAGGAGCTGATGGCCGGCTACCGCGAGGAGCCCGGCGTCGACCCGCTGTCACGCACCGAGACCTTCGCCGCGCTGCGCCTGGACGTCGACAACTGGCGCTGGGCCGGCGTGCCGTTCTACGTCCGCACCGGCAAGCGCCTGCCGAGCCGGGTCACCGAGGTCGCCCTGCAGTTCCAGCGCCCGCCGCACCTGCCGATCCCCAACCGGCAGCTGACCGAGCTCCAGCCCGACGCCCTCATCCTGCGCATCCAGCCCGACGAGGGCATCGCCCTGCGCTTCGGTGCCAAGGTCCCGGGCCACTCGTTCCGCGTCCGCTCGGCGAGCATGGACTTCTCCTACGACAAGACCTTCCGCGAGGAGTCCCCGGAGGCCTACGAGCGGCTCCTGCTCGACGCCCTCATCGGCGACACGACCCTCTTCATCCGCTCCGACGAGGTCGAGCAGTGCTGGCGCATCGTCGACCCGATCCTGGAGCGCTGGTCCGAGGACACCGGCCCGATCCCGACGTACGAGGCCGCCTCCTGGGGCCCCACCGAAGCCAACCGCCTCATCGAACGCAGCGGGCGCGCCTGGCGCAACACTGTTTCCCGCCCTTAGCCTTCGGCTATAGCTCGCCTCCCCACCGCTGCCGCGGCGGGGCCCGCCGGGGGATTCTCACCCCGGACCCCCAATGCTCGCTGCGCTCGCACAGCCAGCGCTCCGCGCGGCCGGATCGCGCATCCGCGCCCATCCCGTGCCCGCCCTCCGCGGTGGCCGGGGTGGGGGTTTCTCATGATCCGGAAGACTTTTGGTCGCTACAGCAGCAATAAGTCTTCCGGATCACGGAAACGGGGTCAGGGGTGGCGGGCCGTGGTGGTGTCGGCGCGCACCTTTCCCTTTCGCGGTGGCGGGGGTGGGGGTTTCTCATGATCCGGAAGACTTATGGTCGCTACAGCAGCAATAAGTCTTCCGGATCACGGAAACGGGGTGAGTCCGTCAGGGCCATTCGGTGGCGTTGGTGGGGTTGAGGGTGCCTGGGGGGTCGACTACGACGCAGAAGGTGATGCCGGCGGGGTCGCGCATGGTCCACCAGCGGTCGTGGCGGTCGAGGCGGGTCGCGCCCAGGGACTCCAGGCGGGCGACCTCGGCTTCCAGGTCGTCGGTGTGGAAGTCCAGGTGGACCCGGGGGGTGCCCTCGCCGAGGCGCTGGGTCAGCAGGACCAGGTCGTGGCCCGGGATGCGGGCGCCGTGGAAGTCGGGGTACTTGCCGACGCGCTCCAGCGGGGCGCCGAGCGCGCCCCGCCAGAACGTGACGGTCGTGTCCTCGTCGGACGCGGGCACGTCCAGGACGATGGTGTACAGCCTGCTGTAGTGAGCCACAGCGGGAATCTACGCCGCCAGGAGGATCGAGGTACGCAGGGCCGGGGCGCCGTCGACCGGGGCCGGGTCCTCGTCGGTGGGGGCGACGCCGCCCGCGGCGATCCGGTCCAGGGTGTGCAGGCCGAGCGGACGGACGCTGCCGAAGATCGTGTAGTTGGGGCGCAGCGCCGAGTCGGCGAACACGAGGAAGAACTGGCTGCCGTTGGTGTCGGGGCCGGCGTTGGCCATGGCGAGCACGCCGCGGGCGTACACCTTGCGGGCGCCGGTCGGGTCGGTCGGGGCCGGCGGCAGGTCGGTCGGCAGCTCGTCCTTGTACTTGTAGCCCGGGCCGCCCTCGCCGGTGCCGGACGGGTCGCCGCACTGCAGGACCTTCAGCGTCGGGTACGTCGTCAGCCGGTGGCAGATCGTGCGGTTGTAGAAGCCGTGCCGGGTCAGGTGCAGGAAGCTCTGCACGGTGCACGGCGCCTGCGCCCGGTCCAGGGTCAGCGGGATCAGGCCCAGGTTGGTGAAGAGCGTGACGGTCACCGTGCCGTGCGACGGCGTGTGCCGCGGGTCGCGGGGCAGCGGCACCGGCCGGACCGCCGGGTCGTCGGGTGTCGGGGTGTACGCGCACGGCCCGGTCGTCGGTCCGCCGGGAGCGGCGGCCGAGGCGGGTGTGGGTGCGACGGCGAACGCCGCCACCGCGAGCATGACCACGACGGCACGGATCCGGACCACGTTGTCCTCCATCGAAGATTGGGAATCTTTTAGAGGTCTAACGGATGTCGATGTACCGCGTCAAGGCCGATGCCCGATTGGGCCCGGATCGGCGGCATAGCAGCGGCAGTGCCCCTTCCCGTTGTTCACCTCTTGCATGTCCGGCGTGCGCACACGGCCGCGCCTGTTGGACATGCGCTGTCCCGAGCGTGTGTCCCAGAGGGTGGGCGTGCCGGGTGGACGAAGGGGTAGCTGGTGCAACAATCGAGGTTCGTCTTCTTAGCGTTGGCCGCGGCGGCCGCCGATGACGGCACGGTAGCCGAGGCCACGACCTGGATGCTGGTCTCGCCGAACAACCGGCCGCTGGGCAGAGCGGCACGGCTGTTCGACACCTATGGAGCCTGTCGCGACTCGGTGCTGTACCTGCGGGCCGGGTTCGCCGGCGCGAGCAGCACGGTCGCCGCGGTGGAGTCCAGCGGGCAGTGGGTCTGGCGGGTTGAAATCGACGGCAGCACCGTCGGAATGTCCAGTCGTTCCTATCTGCGCGCAAGGGAATGCCACTACAACCTCGAGCGCTTCCTGGAAGCCGTGCCGGCGGCGGTCGTGGTGGCCGGCACCCGCAGCGTCCGAGGCGGTCATCCCCTGGTGCCCGGCGCCGGCGGTGACACGGCGGTCCTCCCGCCGCGCCCGGCGCCGCGGGGCGCCCGGGGCCCGTACGCCGACCGCCCCCGCCTCGGGGAGCGCGACGTCCGGGCCCAGGGCGCCCGCCTGATGTACCGGGCGACCCCCGGCAACCCGCCGGCATGACGGTCGTCGAGGCTCCCGCGGCGGTCGACGAGGTCGACGAGCCGCGGCGGCTGAAGTGGCGCCCCTCGCCCGCCGACCGGGTCTTCCGGGGCGTCGCCAGGGCCGCCGGCGCGACCGTGCTGCTGGTGGCGCTGCTCGTCGGGTCGTTCCTGGCGTACCGCGCGGTGACCGCCCTCAGCGTCGTGCGGTGGAGCTTCTTCACCACGAAGCAGTGGGAGCCCGACCCGATCTCCGGGAGCTTCGGCATCGCCGCCGTCGTCCCGGGCACCGTCATCATCGCCGGCATCGCGATCGTCCTGGCCGTGCCGATGGCCGTCGGCACGGCGCTGTACATCTGCGAGTACGCGCCGCGGCGGATGCGCCGGATGCTGGTGACGCTGGTCGACATGATGGCGGCCGTGCCGAGCGTCGTCTACGGCCTGTTCGGCGTGTTCCTGCTGCAGCCGAACATCATCCACCTGTCGCGGTGGATCGCCACGTACCTCGGCTGGATCCCGATCTTCGAGGTCGCCGACTACGACACGACCAACCCGCTGTCGAGCATCACCGTGTTCACCGCGTCGAGCTTCGTCGCGGGGACGGTCGTGGCGATGATGGTCACCCCGATCATCTGCTCGATCTCGCGCGAGGTCTTCTCGCAGGCGCCGATCGGGGAGCGGGAGGGTGCCTACGCCCTCGGCGGCACCCGCTGGGGCATGATCCGCACCGTCGTCCTGCCGTACGGCAAGGGCGGCGTCATCGGCGGCTCGATGCTCGGCCTGGGCCGGGCGCTGGGCGAGACCATCGCCGTGTACATGATCATCTCGCCGGTGTTCGACATCCAGTGGCACGTGCTGCAGACCGGCGCGATCTCGGTGTCGTCGCTGATCGCGCTGCGCTACGGGGACTCGGCCGACTTCGCCGTCTCCGCGCTGATGGCCGCGGGCCTCGCGCTGTTCGTGATGACCCTGCTGGTCAACTTCGCCGCGTCGATCGTCATCGGCCGCACCCGCTCCGGAGCCGGCACATGACCTCCACCGACACCGCCCGGACGACGGACCAGCCGGACACGGCCCCGGCGACCGGGCAGCCGAAGGACCACGCCGCCGAGGTGGGCGCGCAGCCGAAGGACCACGCTGCCGCGGCGGCCGCGCAGGCCCAGGACCACGCCCACACCGCCGCGGCGACCGGGCCGGCGCAGGCACAGAAGCAGGACCAGGACCAGGCCGCCGCGGCGATCGAGCGGACCCGTGTCGACCTGACGAAGCCGGACCGGCCTGAGTCCGGTGCGGCGACGCCCGGCGCGGCGACGCCCGAGGCGGCCGGGAGCGGGCAAGGCGGCACGACCCGGGCGGCCGGTCCGTCGAAGGCACCCGCCGGTGGGGGACCGCGGCACGCGCGCCCCGACACCGCCCTGACGTTCGTGCGGCGCCCGCTGCCCGAGGCCGCCCCGGGCGAGGAGCGGCGCCGCGAGCTGCGCGCCGGCCGGCGCCTCGACCGGCTCAACGTGACCGGCTCGCTCATCGCCGCGCTCGCGTTCACCGCCCTGCTGTTCGGCCAGATCGCCCCGTTCGACGGCGTGCTCGGCTTCATCGTGGTGGTGTTCTTCGCGTTCCTGGCGTTCCTCGGGCTGCTGACCTCGCTCACCGAGGACGGGCCCGCGATCCGCGACCGGATCGCCGCGGCCGTCATGACCGGCATCGGCATGCTGCTGCTGGCGTTGCTCATCGTCGTCGTGGGCTTCACGTTCTGGCGGGCGTGGCCGGCGCTGGTGCACGGCAACTTCTGGGTCGAGGACATGAGCGTCGTCCAGCCGGCGAGCCCGCTGGACGTCGGCGGGGCGCTGCACGCGATCGTCGGCACGCTCGAGCAGATGGGCATCGCGCTGATCCTGTCGGTGCCCCTCGGCATCACCTGCGCGGTGTTCCTCGGTGAGATCCCGGGCCGCTTCAGCCGGTTCGTGCGCACGCTCGTCGAGGCGATGACGGCGCTGCCGTCGATCGTCGCGGGCCTGTTCATCTACGCCGGCCTCATCCTGGCGCTCGACCAGAACAAGTCGGGCCTGGCGGCCGGCATCGCGCTGTCGGTGATGACCCTGCCGATCATCATCCGCGCCGCCGACGTGGTGCTGCGGCTCGTGCCGGGGACGCTGAAGGAGGCGTCCTACGCGCTGGGCGCCTCCCAGTGGCGCACCGTCTGGCACGTGGTCCTGCCGACGGCCCGCTCCGGCCTGACGACGGCCGTCATCCTCGGCACCGCGCGCGGCATCGGGGAGACCTCGCCGGTGCTCATCACCGCCGGGTTCACCCAGTTCATGGCGCTCAACCCGGCGGCCGGCCCGCAGGTCTCGCTGCCGCTGCTGGTGTTCAACAGCGTGCGCTTCCCGCAGCAGGAGATGGTGACCCGCGGCTTCGGCGCCGGCGCGCTGCTCATGCTGCTCGTCCTGGTGCTCTTCGCGGCGGCGCGGGTCATCGGCGGCCGCGGCCCCGGCGAGCTCTCCCCGGGGCAGCTGCGGCGCCGGGCGGTCGCGTCGGCCCTCGACGTCAAGCGGTTCCAGCGCCGCCGGCCGGCGAATCCCGGCGGTGAATCCGATAAGGAGTTTCTCGATGTTCCGTAGCGTCGCCAAGACCGCGGCCGGGGTCGTCCTCGGGCTTCTGGCCATCGCGGCGCAGCCGAGTCCCGCGTACGCCGCCCCGATCAAGGTGCAGATCGCCGGCGCCGGCTCCACCTGGAGCCAGCCGGCGCTGCGCGCGTGGATCGGCAACGTCACCCAGTTCGGGCTGAAGGTGTCGTACGCCGACACCGGCTCGACCGACGGCCGCAAGCAGTTCGCCAACGGCAAGGTCGACTTCGGCGTCTCCGAGATCCCGTACGGCATGGCCGACAGCGCCACCCGCGACATCGACTCGCCGCCGACCGGCCGGGGCTACACGTACATGCCGATCGTCGCCGGCGGCACCTCGTTCATGTACAACCTGACCATCGGCGGCCAGCGGGTCACCAACCTGCGCCTGTCCGGCGACACCATCGCGAAGATCTTCACGAACAAGATCACGTACTGGGACGACCCGCAGATCAAGACGGACAACCCGAAGCTGGCCCTGCCCAACCGGAAGATCATTCCCGTGGTGCGCTCGGACGGCTCCGGCACCAGCGCCCAGTTCACGCTCTGGCTCAGCAAGCAGCACCAGGGCATCTGGGGCGACTTCTGCCGGTCGGTCGGCCGCAACCAGAACCCGTGCGGGCTGACCTCCTACTTCCCCGTGATCAGCGGCAAGAACATCGGGCAGAGCGGCTCCAACGGCGTCGCCGGCTACGTCGCGCAGCCGCGGTACGAGGGCGCCATCACCTACGTCGAGTACTCCTACGCGAAGACCGCCAACTTCCCCGTGGTGAAGGTGCGCAACACGAAGGGCTACTTCGTCGAGCCGACGGCGACCGCGGTCGCGGTGGCGCTGACCCACGCCACGATCAACGGCGACCTGACCCAGAACCTCGACAACGTCTACGCGAACGACGACAAGCGCACCTACCCGCTGTCGTCGTACTCGTACATGATCCTGCCGACCGACACCCAGATGCGGATGACCGAGGACAAGGGCTACACCCTCGCGGAGTTCGCGCACTACTTCCTGTGCAAGGGCCAGGCCCAGGCGGACGACCTCGGGTACTCGCCGCTGCCGAGGAACCTCGTCGACGCGGCCGCGGCCCAGGTCGCGCGGATCCCGGGCAGCGCCTCCTCGCCGTGGGACGTGACCAAGTGCCAGAACCCGACCTTCGGCCCCAACGGCGAGAACGCCCTGGCGGCGACGGCGCCCTTCCCGCCCGAGTGCGACAACGTCGCCAGCGGCGACCAGTGCGCCACCGGCACCGGCGGCGCCAAGACGCCGACCCGGACCGGCGGTGGCAGTGGTGGCACCACCGGACCGGCGGCGACGGGAGGCCCGTCGGCGTCGTCGTCCGCGCCCCCGGTCGTCGACCCGGACACCGGTGAGACGGTCGACGCGGCGCAGGCCGCCGGCGGCAACGACGTGGCGGGTGTGCCGGTGTCGCTGGACCAGGCCGGCACGTGGGGCCTGCGCCGGGCGCTGATGATCGTCGCCGCCGCGCTGCTGCTCGGCCTGATCTTCGGCCCGCCGCTGCTGGCCCGCTCCCTCGGCGGCCGGCGCGACCGTGACGGCGGCCGGCGATGAGCGCCCCCGCACCGCGCCCGCCGGCACCGGACCAAGACCGCGACGAGCACGACGCCCGGCCCGCGCCCGGCGCAAGCGGCGACGAGCACGACGCCCGACTCGCGCCCGGCGCAGGCCGCGACGAGCGCGACGCCCGGCCCGCGCCCGGCGCGCGCCGCGACGCACCCGACGCCCGGGACGTCGTCGCCGACCTGCCGCCGTCGGGGCGCGCGGCGCGGACGGCCACCCGCGCGGCGTGGCGCCGCCGCCTGACCGGCGCCGGCGTGGTCGGGATGCTGCTGCTCGGCACGCTCGTGCGGGGCACGTCGGCGACCGCCGGCGACACGTTCGCCCCGCCGCTCGGCGTCGACGTGCCGACCCCGTCGGCGCAGACGATCAACCTGACCGGCGAGTTCGCCGGCACGACGATGACCGTGTCGCAGACCCGCGACCTCGGCAACCAGGGCATCACCATCTCCTGGAAGGGCGCGCCGCCGACCCCCGACGCGACGCTCGGGCAGAACGTGTTCGCGTTCATGCAGTGCTGGGGCAACCCCGACGCGCCCGACCCGGCCCCGCACGTGCCGGGGAAGCCCGACCCCAACTGGGGCCGGGAGACGTGCCAGTTCGGCGCGCTGCTGGACACCCCGCTGTGGGGCGGCGACAACGCGCCCGGCGGCGGCACGATCCGCACCATCGGCATCAACGGCGTCCACGAGCCGGACGAGACGCTGCCCGAGGACGCGGTCATCGCGCCGTTCCGCTCCGTCAAGGGCACCCGGATCGGCCACGGCGGCGCGTCCGACCCGTACCCCGGCGGCCTGGGCCCGCAGACCGGCTCCGACGTCGTCATGGCCGAGTACTTCGACCGGAACAAGACCAACGAGATCCCCTACGGCTACACCGCCGGCGACGGCACCGGCCGGGTCGTGTTCGAGACGCAGACCGACATGGAGGCCCCGCACCTCGGCTGCGGCCTGCCGGACTCCGCCGGCGTCATCCAGCCGTGCTGGCTGGTGATCGTGCCGCGCGGCCACACCGACCCGCTGACCGGCGCGGACCTCACCGGCACGGGCCTGCCCGTCAGCGGCTCACCCATGGCCGTCAGCCACTGGAAGCACCACGTCGCGGTCCGGCTGGACTTCCGGTCCGTCCACACGCCGTGCCCCATCGACCAGGCCGAACGCCCGACGGTCGGCTCGGAGATGATCGCGCCGGCGATGCAGGCGTGGCAGCCGGCACTGTGCGGCAAGACCGGCAACGTGTACGGGTACACGCCGACCTCCGACGACGAGACGGCCGGGCAGGTCCGCGGCACCGGCGACGACTCGCCGGGGCTCGGGTTCACCTCCAGCCCGGTGACCGCCCGGCCCGGCGGCCCGACGCCGGTGCACGCGCCAGTGGCGCTGTCGTCGGTGGTCGTCGCGTTCACCATCGACAACCAGGTGAACCCCGGCTCGACGAACCCGGAGGAGGAACTGCTGCGGGCCAAACAGGTCAACGGGATGCGGCTCACCCCGAAGCTGATGGCGAAGCTGCTCACGTCCTCCTACCAGCGTGACATCCCCGACGGTTCCAGGGCCGAGCACCTCAAGGAGAACTACCGCACGATCATCGCGGACCCCGAGTTCCGCACGATCAACCCCGACTTCCGGTTCTCCCGGCTCAACCGCGACATCCAGCCGGTCATGGTGCCGCTGGGCGGCTCCGCGGCGAACCGGGCGGTGTGGGCGTGGATCCTCGCGGACAAGCCGGCCCGCGACTTCCTGTCCGGGGTCCCGGACCCGGCGTACACGGACCCGGTCACCGGCGTCACGTACCACATGAAGGTCAACTCGTTCTACACGAACTTCGGCCTCGACGGCGTGGTGCCGGACCGGTTCCCGAAGTCCGACCCCACCTGCAGCCAGCCGGCCCCGGACATCGTGCCGGAGCTGAAGGTGTGCATCTTCAACAAGCAGCCGTACACCTCGTCGATGACCGACGGGGCGCAGCAGACCCTGAAGACCGACACGCACTCCGAGGTCGAGTTCGACGTCGCGAAGTACGAGAGCAGCGACCACCAGATCGTCACGCTGAAGCGGTCGCCGCCGCAGCAGCAGGGCAACCGGTGGGTCATGGCGATCACCGACTCGGCGTCGGCGGCCCGGTTCGGCCTCTACTCGGCGAGCCTGCTCAACGGCAACAACCCCAACGACCTGACCCAGTACGTCGCGCCGACCAAGCAGAGCCTGCAGACGGCGGTCGCGGCGATGGGGGCGACGGCGAACCCCGACGTCCTGGCGCTGGACCCGAGCCTCAAGAAGCCGGGCGCGTACCCGCTGACGATGCTCACCTACGCCGCCGTCGACCCGAGCCGCGGCAGCGCGGTCCGGGAGGGCTACGCGAAGTTCGTCGAGTTCGCCGCCGGTGACGGCCAGCGCGAAGGTGTCGCGGTCGGGGACCTGCCGCCCGGGTATGTGCCGCTGCCCGATGCGTTGAAGGCCAAGGCCCGCAGCGCCGCCGTGGCGATCCGGGCCGGCTGGACCGCGCCGCCGGAGCCCGCGGAGGCCACCACCCCCGTGGCGGCCGGGACCGTGCCCGCGCGCGGGTCGACGCCGTCGCTGGCGCCGACGAGCGCCCGGCCGAGCCTGTCCGTGGCGCCCGTTCCGGCGGCCCGGTCCACCGACCCCGAACCCGTCGACTGGGCCCAGCGGTACCTGCTGTCGATGGTCCTCGGTGCCGGGCTCCTCGCGGCCGCCGCCGGCCCCGTCCTGACCGGTGTGGCCCGGCGACGCGAACGCCGGTGAGCCTGTTCATCCGGCCTACATGTTGGCGACCGGCCTGCTACGAACCGCCTGCGAATGATGACCCCGTTCGCCTCTCGAACATGCTGAAGTAGAAGGGGAAACGCATGAAGGTGCTGACCTTCGGACGGGCTGTCAGCCTCGGCCTCGCGGTCGCTGCTGTCGCCCTGACGGTCACCGCGGCACCCGCCGCCGCCAACCCGCCGGCCGGCGAGTACCGCCAGCTGGCCGGCGTCGGCTCCGACACGACCCAGGACGTGCTGAACGGTCTCGGCGAGACCGTGACCAGCGGCGGCTCGAAGGTGATCGCGTCCTACGACGCCCGCCCGACCGGCCTGATCAAGACCAAGACCACCGGCTGCGAGTTCAACCGTCCCGACGGCTCCGGTGCCGGCCGGACCGCCCTCAAGGCGTCCGAGAACGACGGCGGCAACGTCTACCAGGGCGTCAACGTCACCGGGTGCGTGGACTTCGCGCGCTCGTCCAGCTACGGCGGCGGCTCCTCGCCGCAGACCACGGGCAACTACACGTACATCCCGTTCGGGGTGGACGCGGTGTCGTTCGCGGTCAACACCGACAGCGACCTGCCGACCAGCCTGACCTTCGTGCAGCTGCAGCGCATCTACCGCTGCCTGACCACGGTCGTCAGCGGTGTGCCGGTCAAGCCGCTGCTGGTGCAGCCGGGCTCCGGCACCCGGTCCTTCTGGCTCAGCAAGATGGGCATCGCCGAGACCGACATCGCCAACGGCGACTACCCGTGCCTGATCCAGACGGTGAACGGCCAGCAGATCCAGGAGCACGACGCCCGGGTCCTCGCCGGCCACAACGACTACATCATGCCGTTCTCGGTCGGGCAGTTCATCGCGCAGGGCAACGCCGCCGCGATCGCGACCCAGACCGGCGTCGTCGTCGAGGACCGGCGCGGCACCTCCCGCATCGGCCGCGTCAACGGCCTCCAGCCGATCGTCAACGGCAAGCTCAACATCAACTTCCGTCCGCAGCTGATCCGCGACGTCTACAACGTGGTCCCGACCCGCCGCCTGGCGGAGCCGGTCATCGCGCAGACGTTCGTCGGCTCCACGTCCGCGGTCTGCGTCAACCAGTCGGTCATCGAGCTCTTCGGGTTCGGTTTCCGCGCCACGGCCGGCGCCACCCTGTTCGAGGGTGCCTGCGGCTCGACCACGCTCAAGGCCGCGTCCTGAGCACCGCGGCAGCACTGTAAGGCCTACCGGCCGGGCGTCCACTGTGGACGCCCGGCCATCCCTGTCGAGACGAGGATCCTCCATGCGCCTGCGCCGAATCGCCGCGATGGCCGCCGCCGTCACCGTGGCCACCGTCACCCTGCCCGGTCCCCTGACGGCCACGGCCCACGCCGCGCCGCTCGGCACGATCACCGTGACGCCGGCGACCGGTACCGTGGACACCGACCCGATGTTCGCCACGGCGACCGCGTCCGCGGCCTGCCCGGCGACCTACGGCACCAACGCCGGCCTGCGCATCGCCAGGGCCGGCACGTCGCAGTTCGCGAACCTGACCCGGGTCGGCGACGAGGGCAACTACGACGCGGTGCCGCCCACGCTGCGGCCGAACCGGTCGATGCGGGCGGCCTTCGGCACGACGCCGATCACCGACGGCGACTACACGCTCATCATCGTCTGCACCAGCGAGAGCACCGGCGACCACCCCGACGTCTTCAGCGCCACGATCCGGGTCAGCGGCACCACCTGGACCGCGAGCGGCGGCGGCCCCGGCCCCACGACCGGCCCGACCACCGGGCCCACCGGCGGCACGGGCGGCACCAGCAACAAGCAGACCCTGAACACCGAGGTCGGCCCGGCCGCGACGAGCGCCTCGCCGTCACCGACCGGCACCCCCGGCGGCGGCCTGCCACGGACCGGTTCGGCGGTCGCCCGCACCGCGGCCATCGGTCTCGGCCTCGTCGCCGCCGGTGTACTGATCGTCCGCCTCGTCCGCCGCCGGCGGCTGGCATGAGCGGCCCGGAGCGCAGCGGAGCGGCCGCGAATCGGCATTGCAGGTGTGGCTCAGGCCGACGCCGGAGCGCAGCGGAGGTGGCGGCGTGAGCGGCCCGGAGCGCAGCGAAGGGGGCGGCACGGTCACCATGCAGCTCCCGTCGGTGGAGCCGGCGATCGAGATGACGTCCGAGGCGCCGGAGGCGGCGCCCGAGGCCGGGAAGCCAGACCTGCCCGGCACGGTGGGCACGCCGCCGGACCGGCCGGCGTCGGGGCTGCGGATCGCCGGCAACGGGCTGAGCATCCTCGCGGTGCTGCTCGTCGGCTTCACGCTGCACGTGGCGCTGCTGTCGCAGCTCGGGTACGGCCGGGTGCAGCAGACCGCGTACGCCGACTTCCGCGCCGCCCTCGCCGAGGCCACCGCCCCCGTCGGGCAGACCGGCCCGGACGGCAAGCTGCTGGCGCTCGGCACGCCCGTCGCCGTGCTGCGGATCCCCGCGCTCGGCCTCCAGCAGGTCGTGTTCGAGGGCACCACCGGCGAGGTCATGCAGTCCGGGCCGGGCCACCGCCGGGACACGCCGCTGCCCGGGCAGGCCGGCACGAGCATCATCATGGGCCGGCACGCCGCCTACGGCGCCCCGTTCGCGGGCCTGTTCCTGCTCAACTCCGGCGACCGGATCGAGGTCGTCACCGGCCAGGGCGAGTTCGCGTTCGTGGTCCTCGGCGTGCGCCACGCCGGCGACCTCACCCCGGCACCGGTCGCGGTGGGCCGCAGCCGGGTCACGCTGATGACCGCGGCCGGCGCGATGTTCTTCCCGTCCGACGTGATCCGGGTCGACGCCGACCTCGACAACGGCACCGAGACGGTGCCGGCGCCGCCGCGGCCGCTCGGCACGAAGCAGCTGCCGGCGTCGGAGCGGGTCCTCGCGGGCGACGACGCGGCCTGGATGCCGCTGGTGCTGTGGGGGCAGGCGCTGCTCGCCGCGGGCCTCGGCATCACCTGGGCGCGCCGGCGGTGGGGCGGGGTGCAGGCGTGGATCGTCGGCGTCCCGGTCCTCGCCGTGATCGGCACCGCCACGTCCGACGTCGCCGTCCGGCTCCTGCCGAACGTCCTGTGACCACACCGATTGTGAGGGACCTGCCGTGACGAGCACGACGCTCGAACCGCACACCGCCGAAACCCCGACGACCGCCGAGCTGGACGCGCGCAACATCTCCGCGTGGTTCGGCGGCCACAAGGTCCTCGACCGCGTCTCGCTGCGGATGCCCGCGGGCCAGGTCACCGCGCTCATCGGCCCGTCCGGCTGCGGCAAGTCGACGTTCCTGCGCATCCTCAACCGGATGCACGAGCTGGTCCCCGGCGCCGAGCTCGCCGGGGAGGTGCTGCTGGACGGCGAGGACCTCTACGACCCGTCGCGCCGCATCACCGACGCCCGGCGGCACGTCGGCATGGTGTTCCAGAAGCCGAACCCGTTCCCGGCGATGTCCATCTACGACAACGTCCTGGCCGGGCTGAAGCTCACCGCGGTGCGGGCGTCCCGCCGCACCAAGGACGACCTCGTCGAGGAGTGCCTGCGCAAGGCCGGGCTGTGGCACGAGGTCCAGACGCGGCTGCGCTCGCCCGGCGGGGCCCTGTCCGGCGGCCAGCAGCAGCGGCTGTGCATCGCCCGGTCCCTGGCCGTGCGCCCGCGGGTGCTGCTCATGGACGAGCCGTGCTCCGCGCTGGACCCGACCTCGACCCGGCGGATCGAGGAGACGATCGGCGAGCTGTCCACCGAGGTCACCATCGTCATCGTCACCCACAACATGCAGCAGGCGCAGCGGGTGTCGCAGCACTGCGCGTTCTTCCTCGCCGAGCAGGGGACCCCGGGCGTCATCGTCGAGCACGGCCTGACCTCGGCGATGTTCGACACCCCGCAGGACCGCCGCACCGCCGACTACGTCCACGGCCGGTTCGGATAAAACGGCCGGTCCGGACGAGTTGCCGAGGCGAACAAGGGGCTGACACCTCGAATTCGCTTTGCGCATGTCCGGCGTATGAGTTGGCCTGCCCGCCGGGCAACGCCGCGCCGAAAACCTGATCCCGCAACGCAAGCACGCCTCTTTCGAGTGGAGGAAGTGATTCATGAAGGGTCCGAAGTCCCTGCTGGTCCGGGCGGTCGTCCTGGCCGCCGCGGCCTCCGTGGCGGTCGTCGGCCTCGCCGCGGCCCCGGCCAACGCCGCTGACCTGGGCACGCTCACGCTCACGCCCACCCAGGGCCTGACCACGACCAACCCGGCCCTGTCGGCGCTCACGTCGGCGGCCTGCCCGGCGACGTACGGCACCAACGCCGGCCTCAAGATCGGCAAGGTCGGCAGCGGTGACTACCGCAACCTGGCCCGCGTCGGCGACGAGGGCACCTACGACCAGGCTCCGTTCACCCTCGCGGCGAACCGCGCCCTGGTCGCGGCGTACGGCGGCACCCCGCTCACCAACGGCGACTACGAGATCGCGGTGCTGTGCACCAGCGAGTCGGCCGGTGACCACCCGGACATGTTCCGCACGGTCATCACGGTCACCGGTGAGAACTGGAAGGTGAAGGGCGCGGCCGAGCCGGCCGTCGACACCACCACCTCCCTCGCGGTCTCCCCGGCGAGCCCGCAGGTCGCCGGCACCCCGGTGACCCTGACCGCCACCGTGGCCCCGGCCGCGGCGACCGGCCAGGTCACGTTCAACCGCGGCGCGACCGCGATCGGCACCGCGCCGGTCGTCAACGGCACCGCGACCCTCACGGTCAACAACCTGCCGGTGGGCGCGTTCTCGCTCTCGGCGGCCTTCTCGCCGGCGACGGCGGAGTACAAGGCCTCGGCGTCGGTGAACGTCCCGTTCACCATCACCGCCCCGGCCGGCACCATCACCAAGGAGCAGACGATCACCGGTGACATCGCGCCGGGTCAGTTCTCGCTCAACGTGGCCGGCACCACCGTCGCGCTGACCGGCGGCTCGGTCGGCGGCCAGGCGACCGGCAACCTGAACAAGGCCACCGTCGTGGACCTGCGCGGCACCAACGCCGGCTGGAACCTCGTCGGCCAGGTCAGCGACTTCAGCGGTGCCACCAGCACCATCCCGGGTTCGAACCTCGGCTGGGCCCCGTCGTCCACCAAGGTCAGCGGCTCGGGCGCGGTTGTCACCGGCGCGAACGCGTCCGGCCTCGGCAACCCGTCGACCCTCTGCAAGGGAGGTGTCGGCAGCAGCGCCGGCACGTTCGAGTGCGGCGCCGGCCTGACCCTGGTCATCCCGGACAACGTCGCGCCCGGTGCGTACAGCGCCACCCTGACGCTGACGCTCGCCTGATCGGTTCATCAAGCAGGGTGCGGTCCGTCACGGGCCGCACCCTTGCGTCGTAGGAGGACTTCCGTGCGTCGAATGCTTCTCGTCTTGGCGGTTGCCGCGTCGGTACTGGTAGCGCCCGCTCCCGCGGGGGCCCGCGAGGGCGGCGACCTGCGCTGGGCGGTGACCCCGTCGGGGCCCGAGGGCCCGAACGGCCGCGCCGCCTTCGACTTCGAGGCGAAGCCCGGTGACGTCATCACCGACATGGTCGGCGTCAGCAACCTCAGCGACGCCCCGATCACCTTCACCGTCTACTCCACGGACGCGTTCACCGCGCCCGACGGCGCGTTCGCGCTGCTGACCGGCTCCACCCAGCCGACCGGGATCGGCGCGTGGACGGACCTCACGCCGAAGTCCTACACGGTGCAGCCGAAGAAGCGCGCCGACATCGCCTTCACGCTGCGCGTGCCCACCAACGCGACGCCCGGCGACCACGCCGGCGGGATCGTCGCCTCGGTCATCGAGCGCGAGACGAACCCGCAGGGCCAGCAGGTCAACGTCGACCGCCGCATCGCCGCCCGCATGTACCTGCGGGTCGCCGGACCCGTCCAGCCGCTCGTGCAGGTGTCCTCGCTCGACGTCGACTACGGCTCGCCCGCGCTGCCGTTCGGCACCGGCGACCTCGTCGTCACGTACCGGCTGAAGAACGCCGGCAACGTCCGCGTCCACGGCACCGCCCGGGTCCGCGCCAGCGGGCTGCTCGGCGTCGCCCTCGGCGAGAGCGAGGAGATCACGGTGCCGGAGCTGCTGCCCGGCGCGGAGCTGAGCGTCCAGAAGCGCATCCCGGGCGTCATGTCGCTGGGGCGCCTGACGGCCGCGGTCACGGTCAACGCGGAGGCGAAGGAGGGCCGGCTGCCGATCGCCAGCCGCAGCGCCGCCGTGTGGGCGTCGCCGTGGGGGCTCGTCGGGCTGCTGGTCCTGGTCCTGGGCGCGGTCGCGCTGGTCGTCCGCTGGCGGCTGCGCCGCCGCCTGCTGCGGGCCTGACCGTCACCGCCGGCGCAGGGCCGATTCGGGGATCGGCCCTCGCAGCTGCCGCACGACGGCGGCGCCCCAGCCGAGATGCCACTCGTCGGCCTCGGCGTGGAAGGCGCCGCGCAGCTCGTACCAGTGCAGCCCAGGGTGCCGGTGGTGCACGCTGTGCAGGTTGAACGCCAGCACGAACAGCTCCAGGGGCCGGGGCAGCCGCAGGTTCATCGCCTCCAGCGGCCGCTCCAGCTCCGTGCGGTAGTGGTAGGCGTTGTCGGCGAGCGACACCAGCAGCGCCCGCCCGCCGACGGCGACCGCGAGCATCCACGCGTGCCGCCCGTAGCCCACGGCCGAGCCGGCGTAGGTGACGACCACCGCCAGCGCCTCGACGCGGAAGCGGCGCAGCGTGTCCCGCTTCGAGACCCGCTCGAAGAGCAGCCCGGTGACGGAGTCGAGGGAGTCGGTGCGGCGCACCAGCCACCGCCACCCGGCGGCGGGCACGGCGGCGAGGACCACCGACGCGGCCTCCAGCACGTAGAGGCCGCCGAGCAGGCGCGGGTAGTAGCCGCGGGCGGCGGCGAGCCAGGTGGTGACCGCGGGGTCGTAGACCTCGGTCCGTTCGCGGCGGGTGCGGCTGTACCGGTGGTGCAGCAGATGCCCGGCCTTCAGCAGCGAGAACGGGGCGCCGTAGCCGGTCGCGAGGACCCGGGCGAGGCGGTCGTTCCAGGTCCGGTCGCGCAGGAGGGTGCCGTGGATCCCCTCGTGGATGAGCGACCACAGCGGCACGGTGGTGAGCGCGAGGGGCACGAGCAGCCAGCCCCAGCGCGGGTCGGCGGGCAGCAGCCACACCGGCAGGATCAGCAGTTGCAGCACGAGCGTGCCGGCGGCGGCGGTGGTCAGTACCCCCGTGATCAATGTCTGACGGGCAGCCATGCCCGAAACGTAGCGCCGGTAGGAGAACTCAGCCTGAACTGTCGCGGACGGTCAGTGTGGTGGGGAACGTGCCGTGCCAGCCGGGCCCGGTCTCCCTGCCGAGCAGCGCCCGGGTGGCGGCGGCCGCCATCTCCTCGACCGGCTGGCGGACGGAGGTCAGCGGCGGCGTCGTACACGTGGCGATGAGACTGTCGTCGAAGCCGATGACCGCCACGTCCTCGGGGACCCGCAGGCCCGCGGCGGCGAGCGCCTGCAGCGCCCCGGAGGCCATCAGGTCGCACGCGACGAACAGCGCGTCGATGTCCGGGTGCTCGGCGAGGAGCCGGCGGGTGGTCTCCGCGCCCGACGTCCGGTTGAACTCGCCGGCCTCGCCGGTGATCGGCTCGAGCCCCGCGTCGCGGACGGCGGCGAGGTAGCCCGCGCGGCGGTCGACGGCGTCGGCGATGTGCTCGGGCCCGGGCACGGCCGCGATGCGCTTCCGGCCGTTGCGGTGCAGCAGCTGGACCGCCGCGTACGCCCCCGTCGTGTTGTCCGGCACGATCGACGGCACGGGCGCCGCCGTGCGGCCCATCGACACCACGCGCGGGCAGATCGCGTGGAAGGCGGCGGCGAGCGGGTCGGGCACGTTGACGAGGATCGCGCCGGCGCTCACGGTGTGCGCGACGCGGTCGAGCAGCCGCGGCGCGTCGGCCTGCCCGACGACGTGCACGCGCATCTGCGCCTCGGACCGCCGCAGCCCGTCGACGATCCCGGCGACGACCCGCCCGTAGTAGGGGTTGGTGCCGAAGCACGTCGGCTCGTCGTCGATGACGATGAGCTCGACGACGTCGCCGTGCCCGCGGGCGAGCGCCCGGGCGACCGGGTCGGGCCGGTAGCCGAGCCGCTCGACGGCCCGGTCCACCAGATCGCGGACGTCCGCCGCGACGCGCGGGTTGCCGTTGATGACCCGCGAGACGGTGGCCCGGGACACCCCGGCGGCCTGCGCGACGTCGTCCAGGGTGGGGCGTTTGTGCTGCACCGCACCAACCCTAGCGCCCTGACCCGCCCGGGTGTGCCGCCGGACACCTCGGCGGCCCGGCACGGGCAGGTCCGGGGACGGCGCTGGCACGATTGAACCATGATCAGGCCGTTGCTGGAGGTCATCGCCCTCGACGCCGTGGACGCGCGGCTGGCGCTGGAGGGCGGGGCGGACCGGGTGGAGCTGGTCAGCGACATGGCGGCCGACGGCCTCAGCCCGGCGCCGGCGACCGTGGCCGCGGTCCGGGACGCCGCCGAGCTGCCGGTCCGCGTGATGGTGCGCACCGCCGCGGGCTTCGCCGCCGGCGACGTCCGGGCCCTGCGGCGCACCGCGAAGGACCTCCGGGCGGCCGGCGCCGCCGAGTTCGTCCTGGGCTTCCTCACTCCCGCCGGCGCGGTCGACCTCCCGGCGGTCCTGGCGGTCCTGGAGGTCCTCGACGGCGCGCCGTGGACCTTCCACCGGGCGATCGACCACGCGGCCGACCGGCGCGCCGCCTGGGCCGCGGTCACCGGTCTGCCCGGCCTGGACGCCGTGCTGACCTCGGGCGCACCGACCGGCCTGCCCGACGGCCTCGCCACGATCCTCGCGGAGGCCCCCACCCGCCCGCAGGTCCTCGCCGGCGGCGGCCTGCGGCACGAACACGTCGCCCCGTTGCGGGCGGCCGGGGTGACCGCGTTCCACTCCGGCAGCGCGGTCCGCGAGGGCGGCACCTGGACGACCCCCGTCGACCCCTTCCTGGTGCGCGACCTGCGGCTCACCCTGGACACGCCCCACTTGCCATGATCCCGGACGGTTGCGGCACCTCTGGCCACCGGAACCATCCGGGATCATGGGGGAGCGGTGCCGTCACTGGGTCACAGCGGGCCGGGAGTCGGTGAAGCCGCGCTCGAGGTAGACGGCCAGCCAGATGGTGCCGGTGCCGTCGGCGTAACCTGCCGCCAGGAGATCGCCGGTCGAAGGATCCACGAGGATCCGGTTGACACCGTGCTCGAACGGGCCCCTTTCCAGGGAACTGTCGAGCGGGCCTGTGACGGCGACGCCCCGGCGGCCGGTGGGGTCGGTGGCCTCGCCCTCGCAGACGACGCCGTCGGCGGCAGCGATGAACCTCAGCAACGCGGACCGGGCCGCGGCGTCCAGGATCCGATACCCGTACAGCCCGGAGGCGCTGGCGAGCACCTGCGCTGGTGGGAAGGTGCTTCCCGTGGTGTCGAGCCCGTCGATCAATGAATCCGGGGGCGGGGGTGAGCTCGTTCCCATGAACTCCGGGGGTACGCCCTGGCGCATGTCGACGACGGTCGTACCGACCGTCTGCATCCGCTCCGGGTGGCTCTGAAAGTAGGCCCGCGACGCGTCGTCGGCGAACGTCACCGACTCGATGACCGTGCGTTGACGCACATTCCGGCGGTCGGCGGTGGTCCAGGTGGAATATTCCCCCACGTACTGCACCCAGGCGACCCCGCCAGGCGTCGGCGCCCTGTGGCTGTAGCGTCCTGCGTTTCGCACGTACTCGTACTGGCCGGTGGTTGCCTCATACGGTGCCGCGTGCAGTCCCGCGGCCAGCTCTGCGAGGCAGTCCGACGGCCACACCCTGGGCGCGACGGGACGGTTGGCCGGGGCCCGGTCGAGCACGACGGCCGCGGCCGCCCCGGTCACCGCCACGACCGCGACGGCGGCCGCGACCCCGGCCAGGGCCCGCCGCCGGCGGCGGTCGGGAAGGTGCAGCTCGTAGCTGGTGACGTCGTTGGCGGCCAGCCGCAGCAGCGTCTCCACGTCGCCGGGGCCGACCGGCACGTCTCGGGCGGGGTCGGCGGCAGCCAGTAGGTCGAGGGTGCGCTCGGTCATCGGGTTCCTCCCGTTCGGGTAGGTGCAGAGGGAGGTGCAGGGGCAGGAGTGCCGGCGAGCAGGACGGTGAGGCGACGCCGGGCACGGTGCAGCCGGACCCGTGCCGCGGTCACGCCGCAGCTCAGGACGAGCGCCGCCTCCGCGACGGACAGCTGCTCCCACGCGACGAGCCGGAGGATCTCCTGGTCGTCGTCGGACAGCCGAGTCAGCGCGGCCCGGACCGCGAGGAGCTCGGTGAGGCCGTCGTGCCGGTCGGCGGCCGGGTGGTCGCCGAGGGCACCTGGCGCCGGGGCCGTCCGGCGCGCCCGACGGTGGTTGGCCAGCAGTCGGCGGCCCACCCCGTACAGCCAGGGCAGCGCGGGCTCGGGCACCTCCCCGCGCCGCCGCCAGGCGACGAGGAACACTTCCTGCGCGAACTCCTCCGCTGCGGCGGTCCCGTCGAGCCGGCGCAGACCGTAGCGCACGACGTCGGCGTAGTGGCGGGCGTACACGTCCCGGAACCAGCCGGCGTCGCGGTCGTTTGCGTCGTCCATACCCTTTCTATGTCCCGTCCCCGGGAGGCGTTACAGCAGGCTCCGCAGATATTCGAGATTGTCGGCGGTGCGCTGCTCCAGCGGCACGGCGGTGGAGAAGTCCTCGACGGTGACCCAGCCGTCGTAGCCGTGCGCGGTGAGCGCCGCCAGGTAGCGGCCGACGTGTGCCTGCCCGGTCCGCAGCGGTGCCCAGTCGTGCGCCCAGGTGACCGTGCCGTCGGGGGCCTCGGACACCGGCTGCCACGCGACGTTCTTCACGTGTACGTGCTGCAGGTAGGGCCCGAGCAGCTCGAACGCGGCGCGGTGGTCCTCGTGCCCCTCGATGACGAGGTTGCCGAGGTCGTGGATGACGCCGACGTGCTTCGGGTCGAGCCCGTCGACGAGGCGCATCGCGGCGGACGCCGACGACACGATCGTCTCGTGGTGCAGCTCGATGAGGATCGTGACGCCGTGCTGCTCGGCGAGGCCGGTCGCCCACTCGAGGTCCTTGCGGGTGGCGCCGAACAGGTCCGGGTAGCGGCCGGTCGACAGCAGCGGCATGGTGACCCGGACCCGGCCCGCGCCGAGGATCGCGGTGGCGGCGAGGAGCCGGGCGACGTCGTCGTGCTCGAAGCTGCGCGCGTAGCCGCCGACGCCGGAGAACTCGAGGCCGGCGCCGCGGGTGAGGGCGGCGATCTCCGGCAGCGCCGCCTCCAGGCCGGTCAGCGGCCAGGTGGCCCGGTTGCCCTTCCAGAAGCCGGGCTGGTCGGCGTCATCCTGGTCGACGACGCGCCACTCGACGCCGTCCCAGCCCTGCGCGGCGAGGTGCCGCACGACCTCGTCGGGCGCCCAGTCGGGCGTCGATGCGGTGAAGACCGAGAACCTCACGCCTGAACCTCCTGTGTCGAAACCACCGGCTGCACGTCGTCGTGGACGCCGTCGAGGACCTGGTCGAACAGCACCGGCCGGCCGAGCGTGGCCGCCACGTACACGGCACGCACGGTGGCGAGGGCCAGGAGGCCGTCGGCGACCCGGACTCCCGGCGGGCGCCGCTCGTCGATGGCGTCGACGAGGTCCTGGTACTGGCGCAGGTGCCCGAGCACGAAGCCGTCCGCCGGTTTCGGCGCGCCGTACAGGTCCTCGGCGGCGACGAGGTCGGCGGCGGTCTCGCCGGTGTCGGCGCTGTGGAAGTACTCCAGCTGGTCGTCGTGCAGCACCGCCGAGCCGCGGGTGCCGTGCAACTGCAGCCGCACCGGCAGGCCGGGGTGGGCGCTGGTGCTGGCGTGCAGCACGGCGAGCGCGCCGCCGGCGAAGCGGAGCGTGGCGACGGCGAGGTCCTCGACCTCGATCCGTTCGTGCGCGATCCGGGTGGTGCGGGCGGTGACCTCGACCGGCGGGCCGAGCAGCGCCAGCATCTGGTCGACGAGGTGGATGCCCTGGTTGGCGACGGCGCCGCCGCCGTCGAACTCCCACGTGCCGCGCCAGTCGGCGGAGTCGTAGTAGGCCTGGTCCCGCCACCACGGCATGGACACGACCGCGGACGTGAGCCGGCCGAGCCGGCCATCCCGCGCGGCCCGCCGCACGGCGACCATCGCCGGGTCGAACCGGTGCTGGCTGACGACGGCGCAGACGAGCCCGCGCTGCTCGGCCTCCGCGGCGACCTTCGCGAACGCGCGGGCCTTCGGCAGCGACACGTCCAGGGGCTTCTCGACGAAGAGGTGCGCGCCGGACCGCAGGGTCTCCTCGGCGGCCTCGACGTGCAGGCCGCTGGGCGTGCAGATCGCGACGAGGTCCACCCGCTCGGCGGCGAGCGCGGCACCCAGGGTGCGGTGGCAGGACGGCGGCGGGTCGATCCGGGCGGCCAGGGCCGCGTTCGCGGCGTCGACCGCGTCGACCAGGGCCACGATCCGTAGCCGGGGATGGCGCAGGATCGCGTCGGCGTGGTTGCCGCCGATGATGCCGCTGCCGACGATCGCCACGTTGATCAGGTCTGTCATTTCACTCCCCCGGCGGTCAGGCCGCCGACCAGGAACCGTTGGAACACCAGGTACAACACCACCACCGGCAGCGCGCAGATCAGCGCGGAGGCCATCAGCTGCCCGTAGACCGGGATGGCACCACCCTCCTGGGTGGCGCCGAACACCTGCAGGGCCACCGCGACGGTGCGGCTGTCGGGGTTGGTCATCACGGAGGCGAACAGCACGTCGTTCCACCCGAGGAGGAACGCGAAGATGCTCGCCACGACGAGGCCGGGCCAGCTGAGCGGGATGATGATCGAGCGCAGGATCCGCCACGAGGAGGCGCCGTCGAGGCGGGCGGCCTCGTCGAGCTCCGTGGGCAGCCCCCGCAGGTACGTCACCATGACCCACGTCGAGAACGGCAGCGCGAACGTCAGGTACGTGACGAACAGCGCCCACCGGGTGCCGATGACCTGCACGCCGAGGACCGCGGACAGGTTCGCGAACAGCACGAACACCGGCAGCAGCATCAGCGTGCCGGGGATCGACTGCAGTGCCAGGAGCCCGCGCAGGATCAGGCCGCGGCCGAGGAACTGGAACCGCACGAGGACGTACGCGGTGGCGACGGCGACGAGAGCGGACACCACGGCGACGCTGCCGGCGACGATCACGCTGTTGCCGAGGCCGGCGCCGAGGTCGACGGTCGACCAGATCTTGCTGTAGTTGTCCAGGTGCAGGCTCTTCGGCCAGAACGCGCCGCGGGCGACGGCGAGATCGTCGTTGACGGACGCGAACAGCATGTACAGCACCGGCGTCAGCACGAACACCAGCAGGACCGCGATGACCACCGCCTGCACGCTTCTCGGCAGGAGCCGCTGTACGTCAGTCCTCATGCTGGTTCAGCCTCACCGCGCGCAGGTACACCGACAGAGGGATCGCCACCAGGACCAGCGACAGCACGGCCATGGCGGCGCTGAGCCCGAACCGGAAGTTCTGGAAGCTCTCGACGTAGGTCAGCACGGGCAGCACCTCGACGTCGTGCGGGGCGGGCACCCCGAACAGCACGTACGGCAGCGTGAAGCTGTTGAGGTTGTGCAGGAACGCGATGATGAGCGCCAGGGCGAGGACGCCGCGCAGGTGCGGGAAGACCACGTGGCGCAGCTTCGCCCACCAGCCGGCGCCGTCCAGCGCGGCCGCCTCGTGCACCTCCTCGGCGATGCTCTGCAGGCCCGACGCCGCGAGGAGGTACAGCAGCGGCCACGACGTCCAGAGCTGCACGACGACGAGCGTCCAGTAGCTGTCGGGGCCGTTGAGCCACAGGCGCTCGTCGCCGAGCAGCGAGTTCGCCGGGCCGGACGGCATGAGGATCGTGCGCCACACCGTGCCGACGACGAACGCGGGCAGCACGTACGGGATGAGGAACGCCGACCGGACGAGGGCGCGGCCCTTGAACCGCTGCTGGGTGGCGAGGGCCGCGGCGAGCCCGATCGGCAGGGTCGCGACGGTCACCAGCGCCGAGTAGCCGACGGAGACCCAGATGGCGTGCGGCAGGGGCGTGTCGGTGACCGCCTCGACGTAGTTGTCGAGGGCGATGAACGGCGCGCCGGTCCACTCGCGCAGCGTGTACTGGTCGAGGTCGAGCAGGGACACGGTCAGGGCGACGCCGAGCGGCACCAGGATCACCAGGACGAGCAGGACCCCGCCCGGGGTCAGCATCCACAGTGGACGGTGCCGGGGGCGGCGGCGGGCCGGCGGCCCGGGCGTGGTGCCCCGGGCCGCCGGCGGTGCGGCAGTTTCGATCGCCATGAATCTATTTACTCTTGTCCAGCGCGTCCTGCGCGGCCTTCTGGCCGTCGGCGATCAGTTGCTTGAGCTTCGCCTCGTCCAGCTTGCCGTCCTTCAGCGCCGGGATCGACTGCACGACGACGTTGACGAGGGCCAGCTGCACCTGGCTCCACGCGCCGTTGAACGGGGTGCCGCTGGCCTTCGACGCCGAGTCGATGATCGGCGCGAGGGCCGGGTCGGCCTGCAGCTTCTTCGCCGCGGTCGCGTTCGTGGGCAGCTCGCCGAACGTCTTGTAGTACGACTCCTGCTGCTCCGGGCTGGTCAGCAGCTTCACCAGCGCGAGGGCGAGGTCCTTGTTCTTCGTGTACTTCGCCACGACGAGGTTGTCACCCGACAGGATGCTGGTCGCGCCGACGCCTGGTGTACTGGTCTGCCCCGGCGGGACGGTCGGCATGATCGCGTAGGCGTACTTGCCGGCGACCGACGACTTGTCGAGCGTGACCTTCGACGTGGCGGACACCATCGGCAGGAACGCGGCCTTGCCGGCGCCGAAGTCGGCGATCGCCTGGGCGTTCTTCCACCCGACGGCGGCCGGGTTGACGACCTTGTCGGTGGCGAGCCAGCCGAGGTAGGTCTGGTAGGCCTTCAGGGTCACCGGGTCGTTCAGCGACGCCTTCTTGTCCTTGACGAGGGGGTTGCCCGCCTGGACGCTCATCGCCCAGATGAACTTCCACGGGTCGAAGCCGTCGGCGTAGGCGACCGCGAGCCCGTAGGTGTCGCCCTTGGTCAGCTGTTTCGCCTGTACGAGCAGCTCGTCCCAGCTCGTCGCCGGCTTGTCGAGGCCGGCGGCCTTGAGCAGCTCCGTGTTGTAGGCCATGACGAACGGCCGGCTGGTGAACGGGATGCCGACCTGGTGCTCGGCGTCGGGCCCGGAGATGCCGAGGGTCGAGGGCAGGAACGCTTCCTTGCCGCCGAGCTTCTTCCAGTCGTCGTCCTTGAGCTCCAGGAACGCCCCGGTCGCGAAGGCCGTCGGGGTGAACGTGGTGCCGAGGGAGTAGATGTCGGGGCCCTGACCGGACAGCACCGACGTCTGGATCTTCGTCAGCTCGTCGTTGGGCGAGGCGAACGTCTCGAACTTCACCTCGGCGCCGGTCTGCGCCTTGAACTTGTCGTTGATCTCCGTGAACCAGGCGCGCTGCTGGTCGGGGTAGATCGTGTTGGCCTGGACGAGCACGTTGAGCGTCTTGCCGGCGCCGTTGAGGCCCGTCTCGCCCGGTTTGTCGTCGCTGCCGCCGCCGCAGGCGGCTAAGAACAGAAGGCTCGCGGCGATGATGGAAACGCGTTTCATGGGGGTGTCCACTCCTCGTTCACTGGGGGTGTGACGGAGCGCATCGTTGCTGCTGGCGGGCATCTTTCAGTGCTGCTTGGGGCCGGACGCTATCAGCGCCGTCTTTGTGGTGGCAACCGCTTGCCATCGTTTGCCATCATCTGCTTTTCTCATCCCCATGCCCCGTGCGCATCAGTTCGGATCCGGTGACCGGCCCGTCACCATCAACGACATCGCCGCGGCCACGGGGGTCGCCGCGTCGACGGTGTCGCGCGCCCTGAACAACCCCGGCCGGGTCAACCCGGCGACCCGGGAGCGGATCGAGGCCGCGGCCCGCGAGCTGCGCTACGTGCCGAACTCGCAGGCGCGGGCGCTGAGCTCGGGCCGTACCGGAGCGATCGCCGTCCTCGTCTCCGACGTGACGAACCCGTTCTACTTCGGCGTGCTGCGCGGCACCCAGATGCAGCTCAAGGCCGCCGGCTACGCGCAGCTGCTGATCGACACCGAGGACTCCGGCGACCTGGAGGTGGAGCTGCTGCACAAGATGCGCCGCTCCCTGGACGGGGCGATCCTGGCCGCGTCCCGGCTGCCGGACCGGGCGCTGGCGGCGCTCGCCCAGGACATCCCCCTGGTCACCATCAACCGCAACGTCCGCGGCGTGCCGAGCGCGATCATCGACACCCCCGCCGGGATGGGCCAGGCGGCCGAGCACCTCATCTCCCTCGGCCACCGCGACATCGCCTACGTCTCGGGCCCCGAACGCTCCTGGCCCAACGAGGCCCGCTGGCACGCCGTCCGGGCGGTCGCGGCCCGGCACCGGCTGACCTTCACCCGCGTCGGCCCCTTCCCCTCCGGCCGCCGCTCCGGCTCCGCCGCCGCCGACGCGGTCCTCAACACCGGCGCGACCGCCTGCATCGTCTTCAACGACCTGCTCGCCATCGGCATCCTGCAACGGCTGCGGGAGCGGGAGGTCAGGGTGCCGGAGGACCTGAGCGTGGTCGGCTGCGACGACATCTTCGGCGCCGACTTCTGCCACCCGCCGCTGACCACCCTCACCGCACCGATCGAGCAGGCGGGCCGGGTCGCGGTGTCGATGCTGCTGTCCCGCCTCGACCCGTCCGCCCCAGCAATGCGCCAGTCGGTGATGCTCCCCGTCCACCTCACCGTCCGCGGCTCGACCGGAGCTGTCTCCCGCTGATTCCCGCCAGTAGCCTTCGGCTATAGCTCGCCTCCCCACCGCTGCCGCGGCGGGGCCCGCCGGGGGATTCTCACCCCGGACCCCCAATGCTCGCTGCGCTCGCACAGCCAGCGCTCCGCGCGGCCGGATCGCGCATCCGCGCCCATCCCGTGCCCACCCTCCGCGGCGGCCGGGCGGTGGCTTCTCATGATCCGGAAGACTTTGTGTCGCTATAACAGCACAAAGTCTTCCGGATCACGGAAAGAGGTCGGGGGTGGCCCGCCGTGCGGGCTGGCGTCGGGCCTTCGGGTGATCTCGAATCGTTCTGGTTGCCAGGGCCACTGAAACCGTTCGGGATCATTCCGCGGTGGCCTGTTTCTCGTGATCCGGAAGGGAAATTGTCGCCAGGGCAACCACAACTCTTCCGGATCACGGAAACGGAGGTCGGGGTGGCCCGCCGTGTGGGCTGGCTTCGGCCCTTCGGGTGATCCCGAATCGTTCTGGTTGCCAGGGCCGCTGAAACCGTTCGGGATCATGTTGCGGGCCTGGTTCTCATGATCCGGAAGAGTTTGTGTCGCTATAACAGCACAAAGTCTTCCGGATCACGGAAAACGGAGGTCGGGGGTGGTCCGCCGTGTGGGCTGGCTTCGGGCCTGTCCGTGATCCTGAATCGTTCTGGTTGTCAGGGCCGCTGAAGCCGTTCGGGATCGTTCCGCGGTGGCCTGTTTCTCGTGATCCGGAAGAGAAATTGTCGCCAGGGCAACAACAACTCTTCCGGATCATGGAAAGAGGTCAGGGTGCCCGCCGTGTGGGCTGGCGTAGGGGCTTTCCGTGATCCCGGATCGGCGCGTGTCTGTCGCGGGCGGGGCTAGGCGAGGGTGGGGTCTTTCCAGCCTCGGGAGTAGATGACGGCGAGCTTCTTCTCGAGGGCCTGGCGGAGGTCGATGCCCATGGTGTGGGCGGTGACGAAGGCGGTCAGCACGACGTCGGCGAGCTCCTCCTCGACGTCGCTGAAAGGGCCTGAGCGGCGGGCCATTCCCGCGTGCCGGCGGACCGCGCCGACGAACTCGCCGACCTCCTCGGCGAGGGCCAGGGTCTGCCGCAGCTGCGGCGACTCCGTGAAGCCGGCCGCGTCCAGGTGGGCGGCGACGTCGGCGGCGGTCGAGGGCAGGTCGTTCAATGCGAATGACACACCGCACCCTAACCTTCTACGGTCTCCAGGTGCCCGACCGTCATGCCGTCCGCGCCCTCTTCGATGCCGACACGATCACCGTCTACCAGGCCTACAGCCCGGCCATCGCGCTGCCTGCCGTGGACGCGCAGCGGTTCGTGCCGCCGTTCAAGCGTGACAGGATGACCTGGGTCAAGCCGTCGTTCCTGTGGATGATGTACCGCAGCGGCTGGGCCACCAAGGAAGGCCAGGAGCGCGTGCTGGCGGTCCGGCTGCGCCGCACAGGGTTCGACGCGGCCGTGGCGGAGGCCTGCTTGAGCCACTACGTGCCGGACCTCCACGAGAGCCGCCAGGCCTGGTCGCGGGCCCTGCGCACGAGCCCCGTCCGGGTCCAGTGGGACCCGGAGCGCGACCTGCACCTGCGTCCCCTGGAGCACCGTTCGCTGCAGCTCGGCCTGAGCGGGCCCGCCGTCCACCGGTACGTGGACGAGTGGACCGTCGAGATCCGCGACGTCACGCCGCTGGCGCACGAGATCCACGCCCTGGTCAAGGACCGCGCGCTGGAGGAGGCCGCGGCCCTGCTGCCGCCCGAGCGGCCCTATCAGTAGGCGGCGGCGTCCGGGTGGGCGGCGGCCCAGGCGGCACCGATCAGGGCGGCGTGCTCCGTGTCCGAGACCGGGCGGGCCGGGAGGCTGAGGGCGAGCGCCGGCTCGATCAGGTCCCAGGCGCCGGTCATCGAGCCGCCGAAGACGACCACCTCGGCGTCGAAGCGGGTGAGCCACTCCGTCAGCAGCAGGCCGAGGGCGCCGAACGCGGTGTCGATCACGGTCTGGGCGGCGGCGTCCAGCTCGCGGGCGCGGACGGCCAGGCCCCGCATGCCGTCCACGTCCACGCCGGTGGCTTCGCGGTACGCGCGGATGAGCGCACGGTCGGAGACGACGTCCTCCAGCTCGACCCCGTCGATGGTGCAGAAGTGCACCTCGCCGTCGGGCGGGACGGTCGGGCCGGTGGTGACGACGCTGCCGTCGGCGAGCCATGCGGAGCCGATCCCGGTGCCGAGGGTGATGGCGACGCAGCGGGACGCGCCCTTGGCGGCGCCGTCGACCCACTCGCCGAGCAGGAAGGCGTCGGCGTCGTTGACGAACGTGAAGGCGCCGGGTGTGGCCGGGATGGCGTGCGCGAGCGCGGCGCGCAGGTCCAGGCCGTGCAGGCTGTCGAACTTGCCGACGCCCTCGTGCAGGGACACGCCGGTGCGGTAGTCGAACGGGCCCGGCATCGCGATCGCCCAGCGGTCGCCGGCCTGCGGGTCGAGGAGCTTCGCGGCGCCGGCGAGGGCGTCGACGATGCCGTCGGCGGACAGGGCCGGGTCGAGCGGGTGGCGCTGCCGCTGGATCACCTGCCGGTCGTCCAGCAGCACGCCGGCGGCGGTGACGTGGCTGCCCCCGACCTCGAGGACCCAGATCGGCCGGGTGTCGGCGTCGGAAGAGGGCAAGTGCACGGCGTAACGTTAGCGCACCCATGATCGACGGATCATGAGCTACCACCGCCGAAGGGGGAAGCCGTGGAACACGACCCGAACCGGTTGCTCGGTCCGGACGGTGGCCTGCCCGAGTCCGTGCCGCCGTGGCCGGCCCGCGACGCCCTGCGGATCACCAGGGTCCGGCCGATCGTCACGGCGCCGGAGGGCCTGCCGCTGGTCGTCGTCAAGGTCGAGACGACGGAGCCGGGGCTGTACGGGCTGGGCTGCGCGACGTTCACCCAGCGGTACGCGGCGGTGGCGGCGGCGGTCAGCGAGCACGTCGGCCCCCTCGCCGTGGGGCGGCACCCGGCCGACATCGAGGACATCACCCGCACGGTGCACTTCTCGTCGTACTGGCGCAACGGGCCGGTCCTCAACAACGCCCTGTCGGGCCTGGACCAGGCGCTGTGGGACATCGCCGGGAAGCGGGCCGGGCTGCCGGTGCACGAGCTGCTCGGCGGGCGGGTCCGCGGCGGCGTCGAGGTCTACACGCACGCGTCCGGCGCCGACACCGGCGAGGTGCTCGACGAGGCGGAGCGGCTCATCGCCCTCGGGTACCGCTGCATCCGCATCCAGCGGGCGGAGCCCGGCCTCGGCAGCTACGGCCACGCGGGGACGGGCGGGCACTACCCGGACTCGCCGAACCCGGACGGCTGGGACCCGGAGCGCTACCTGCGGGGCACCCCGTCGCTGTTCGAGGCGGCCCGCGAGCGGCTCGGCACGGGCGTCAACCTCATGCACGACGTCCACAGCCGCCTCTCCCCGAAGCAGGCGGTCGTCCTAGCGCGGGCCCTGGAGCCGTACGGGCTGTCGTTCCTGGAGGACCCGATCCCGTCGGAGCTCTACGACCGGCTGCCGGAGATCCGCGCCGCGTCGCCGGTGCCGCTGGCCGTCGGGGAGCAGGTGAGCTCGGTCGCCGACGCGGCCCGGCTGATCCGCGACGGCGGCGTCGACCTCATCCGCCTGCACACGTCCGCGGTCGGCGGGCTCACCCCGACGCGGAAGCTGGCGGCGCTCGCCGAGCTGTGCGGGGTGCGGACCGCGTTCCACTCCCCGGCGGACGTGTCGCCGGTCGGCGTCGCGGCGAACCTCGCGGTCGACATCTCCAGCCACGCGTTCGGGTTCCAGGAGTCGCACGAGTACAACGAGGCCACCCACGACGTGTTCCCCGGCTGCCCCGACGTGACCAAGGGCTACATGTACCCGTCGGACCGGCCCGGCTGGGGCGTGGACGTCGACGAGGCCGAGGCGGCGAAGTACCCGCCGACGAAGTTCCTCTTCGACCGGTGGGCCGCCGTCGTCCGCCGCCCGGACGGCTCGCTGGAGGCGCCGTGAGGATCGTCGTCACGGGCGCCGGGGGCAACATCGGCCGGGCCACGGTCGCCCGCCTGCGCGCCGCCGGTGCCGACGTCGTCGCCCTGTCCCTGGAGCCCGTCACCTTCCCTGATGTCGTTTCCGGCGTCGGTACCGCCAATGCCCCGGACGCACGTACCGGGGTCGACGGCGGCGGCCCGTCGAAGGCCGCCGGGACGGCCGGCGACCCAGAGGCGCGCGACGGGGCCGGTGGCCGCGTCGACGTGGTCATCGGATCGGCCGGGGACCCGGACGTCGTCGCGGCGGCCTTCGACGCGCCGGTCGACGCCGTCATCCACCTGGCCGCGATCCCCGCGCCGACCCTCGGCACCGGCCTGGAGGTGTTCGGCGGCAACACCCGGGCCACGTTCGTGGTGCTCGACGAGGCCGCCCGCCGCGGGGTCCGCCGGGCCGTCCTGGCCAGCAGCTACGCGCTGCTCGGGATGCCGTTCTCGCCGCACGACCTGCACCCGCCGTACTACCCGCTCGACGAGGCCGCCCCGCCGCAGATCGAGGACCCGTACGCGCTGTCGAAGCTCGTCGACGAGCTGACCGGCGAGATGTTCCACCGCCGTGACGGCATGGACGTCGTCGCGCTGCGGTTCCCGTTCACCGGCGACACGGACCGGCTCGCGAAGGCGGCCGCCGACCTGCGCGCCGACCCGGCGAAGGGCGCCCGGAACTCGTGGGCGTACCTGCACGTCGACGACGCCGCCGAGGCCGCGTGGCTGGCCGCGACCGTGCCGCTGACCGGGTTCCACCGGTGCTTCGTCGCCGCGCCGGAGACGTTCTGCGACACGCCGACCGAGGAGCTGATCGCCACCTACCACCCGGGCGTGCCGGTCCGGTCGCCGATCCCGGGCCGGCGGGTCCCGATCGACACCGGCGCCGCGTCGCGGCTGCTCGGGTTCACGCCATCACGGGGTACGGCGTCGTCTTCGCCCCGGTGACCAGTTCCTGGAAGAATGCGGTCGTGACGAGGGCCCGGTCCGCGTACCGGCGCATCACCGCGGCGGCGGCGGGCGGGCCCAGGAACGGTGCCTCGCCGCGGAGCACGGCGGCGCGGTCCGCGTCGCCGCGGAACTCCTCCGCCAGCCAGGTGGCCAGGTGCCCGGTGGTGTACCGCAGGTCGTAGTCGGCGTGCTCGCGCAGCCAGGCGCGCTCCGGGCCGGTCAGGTCGAAGCCCTCGTGCAGGGCCAGGCCGTAGTCCGCGAGGTACACCTGCCGGCCGTCGGTCAGGATGTTGTCGAAGTGCCCGTCGAAGTGCCACAGCCCGGCGCCGTTCATGAACGCGATCGCGTCCCGCAGCTGGGCGTCGACGTCGGGCGCCGTCTCCGGCCGCTCCTTGAGGTGCTCGTGCACGGTCCGGGGGAGGCGCTCGAGGAAGAGCACCAGCCGCGCCGGGGCGTCCTGGAGCTGCGTCAGCCGGAGTCGTACGGACGGCGCGTCACCCCAGTAGGCGACCCGCTCCTCGATGTCGACGCGCTCCCACGCGAAGCCCGCCGGCAGGACCCGCCAGTGGTGCAGCAGCGGGAACGCCGGGTGCCGCCCGGCGAGCACCCACCCGGTCGTGACGCGGTGCGCGGCGAGCTCCCGCCACACGCCGAAGCCGGTCGAGCCGACCCCGTACTGGCAGTACATCGGCAGCCCGAACAGGTTCGCGGTGGAGTGCGGGTGCGCCAGGTCCAGCTCGGTGACCGGCACCTGCTTGACGAACACCGGCACCCCGCCGACGTCGAGCGTCGCCGTCCGCCCGCCGATGCCGACCGCGTCCGGCCGCGCGTCGTCCAGCATCGCCGCGACCGCGGCGTCGCTGAGCAGCGCCAGCCGCGAGGACACCCGCTCGTGCCGCTCGGCCCGGCTCATCGCAGGATCCCGGCCGCGTCGCGCAGCCAGCGGGCGTCGGCCTCGGCGCAGGCGGGGGACTGGTGCACCGACTGGGCGAAGTTGTGCTCGAGTCCGGGCTCCGTCCGGTGTACGACCGGCACCCCGGCCTGCCGGAGGCGCTGCGCGTACTGGTCGCCGCCGTCGCGGAGCGGGTCGTGCTCGCAGGTGACGACGAGCGCCGGGGGCATGCCGGTGAGGTCCTCGGAGAGGGGGTCCGGCGCCGCCCCGGGCGCCCACCAGCCGATCCACTCCCGCAGCTGCGCGACGTCGAGCCCGAAGCCGGCGCCCTTCTCGGCCACGCTGCGGCTGGTGGCGGGGAGCGCGACCTCCGCGACGGGACTCACGAGCAGCTGCCCGTCGACCCGCCCCCGCCTGGCCAGGGCCGCCAGGATCGCGAGGAACCCGCCGGCGGAGTCCCCGGCGAGCGCCACCCTGCCGTCCGGCCGGGTCTTGAGCACGGCGTCCAGGACCGTGAGCACGTCGTCGAAGGCGGCCGGGAACGGGTGCTCCGGCGCCCGCCGGTAGTCCACGGCGACGACCGTCCGTCCGGTGGACGCGGCGATCCGCCGCGCGAAGGCGTCGTGGGTCTCGAGGTCGCCGAGGACGAAGCCACCGCCGTGGGCGAAGACGACCGTGTCGGGGCCGCGCTGCTCGTACCGGCGGATCCCGACCCCGTCGACGGTGCCGTCCGCCACGGGCATCGGCGGCCCGGGCGGGCGCAGGGCGGCCCGTTCGCGGCCGCCCCGGCGCAGCTCGGCGATGGCGTCCTCGCGGTCCTCGCGCATCAGTCGCGGCCCTGCCAGGTGGTGATGCAGACCTCGTTGCCCTCGACGTCGGCGAGGATCCAGTACGCGGGGGCCGCCGCCTCGGACACGAGGACGCCGCCGGCGGCGAGGGCGGCGGCGATGCGGTCCGCCGCCGCGTCGTGCGGGACGCTGATGTCGAGGTGGATCCGGTTGCGCTCGACGCGCGGCTTGTCCATCTGCTGGAACCAGACGGCGGGCCCGAGGCGGTGCGGGTCGACGACGGGCGCGCCGGTGTCGCCCTCGCCGCCTTCCTCGTCCTCGTAGCCGAGCACGGCCTTCCAGAACGGGCGGACCGCCGGGATGTCCATCGCGTCGACGGCGACCTCGATCAGCTGCGCGGCCCGGCCGGTCGCGGGCACGGTGCCCAGGCCGATCTCCCGCAGCGACCCGGTGAGCGCCCGCGCCAGCTCGACGTCACGGGGCGTCACGGCGGCCTCGCCGAGGCTCTGGAGGGTGAGCAGGACGTGGTCGGCCCGCAGGTCGAGCCACAGGTGCCGGTCGGCGTCGTCGCCGGCCGCGGCGGTGCACCTGGCCGCGACCTCGGCGGCCTGCCCGACCGATCCGACGGGCACCATGGTCATGATCGTGCCGAGGACGTACCGCCATCCGACGTCGACGACGGCGTCACTGATCTCCTGCCGGTTCATCCGACCGAATCTAGTCGCTACAGGTAGATGTCGACGCCCTTGCCGTCGGAGAGGCCGGCCGCGACCGCGGTGTTGTGCTTGGTGCCCATGAGCGCGCTGAGCGTGTCGGCCTGCGCGTTGACCTGTGCCTGGGCGGTGGCGGGGTCGACCCCGCGCCCTGCGGCCGGGACGCTCCAGGTGATGGACGATGCGATCGAACCGACGTCCATGCCGTGTCTCCTCTGCTCGCCGAGCTGGTCGTGTCCACATCGGCACCGCCGCCCCGCACTGAAGACGTTCCGCGCCGGCCCTCGGCGGGACCGGCCACCCGCAGGGTCATGCGGAGCGGGTGAGCCGCCACTGGGCGAACAGGCCGGCCGCCGCGGCGGCGAGGATCGCGGCGCCGTACAGCAGGACCGTGGTGAGCAGTCCGAGCGGGGCGACGAGCTGCCCGGCGACGATCGCCGGCACGCCGAAGGACAGGTAGGCGACGATGAACACGGCCGCGAACAGGCCGGCCCGCTGGTGCGTCTCGGCGAGCGGTCCGACGGCCCGCAGCGCCCCGGAGAACGTGGCGCCGAACCCCGCACCCCCGACGATCCCGCCGATCCAGACGAGCGGCAGCACGACGGCGACGATGCCGGTGAGCACGACCGCGGCGCCGAGCAGGACGGCGGTGCCGCCGAACAGGATCGTGCGGCGCGGGTGCTGCCGGCCGAGGGCGTAGCCGGCGACGGCGGCGGCCGCGGGCGGCAGGAACGCGGTCGCGCCGTTGAGCAGGCCGCTGTCGAGGTGGAAGATGTCGCGGACGATCGTCGGGGCGAGGCCCATGAACAGCCCGGCGAACATCCAGCTGGCCAGGTGCACAGGGATCGCGGCGGCGAACTCGCGGCGGGCGGCCCGGGGCACCGTCACCCGCGGCCTGAGCGAGCCGAGCGCGCCGGCGCGGCGGGTCACGGTCTCGCCGGACAGCGCGGCGGTGAGCGTGCCGAGCACCATGATGACGGCGAGCGTGCCGAAGACGATGAGGTTCGCCGAGCCGGTGAACTGCACGGCGGTGCCGGTCAGCAGCGCCCCGAGGCCGAGCCCGCCGGCGGGTGCCGCGCCGGCGACGACCGTGCCGAGGCGCTTGCGGTGCGGCGGCGCCAGCTCGACGAGCGCGGCGGTGAACGCGCTGCTGGCCGCGCCGGTCGCGACGCCCTGCACGACGCGGGCGGCGATCACCCAGCCGATGCCCGGCGCGAACACGAACATGAGCATCGCGACGACCTCGACGCTGAGCGCGCCGACCAGCACTGGGCGGCGGCCGACGTGGTCGGACAGCGAGCCGGCGACGAGCAGCGCCGCGAGCAGCCCCAGCGCGTAGGCGGCGAACGCGACGGTGAGCACCCACGGCGCGAAGCCCCACTCCCGCTCGAACAGCACGAGCAGCGGCGTCGGCGCGCCGGCCGCCAGGTAGAGCGACGCGAACGCGAGACCCGTGCCGGCGAACGCGACCCCGGCGGGCAGCGTGAACGGTCTGGCCAGAGCGGTGGTGGTCATGGCGTACCCCCTAAAGCAAAATCTCTGCGTTAGGCTGAAGCTACGCGCACCGGCGCCGCTTAAAGCAATTATCGTTGCGTTAGGAGCGTCACATGCCCGAGAAGCGCACCGGCGGCCGCAGCGCCGCGGTGCTCGCACAGATCAGGACCGCGGTCGAGGACCTCGTCCGGGAGCGCGGCGCCGAGCGGGTCACCATCCCGATGGTCGCCGAGCGGGCCGGCGTCAACCCGACCTCGATCTACCGGCGGTGGGGCGACCTGCCGACGATGCTCAACGACATCGCCACCTACCGGCTCGACCCCACCCGCCCGCTGCCCGACACCGGCGAGCTGCGGGCCGACCTCGTCGCCTGGGCCGGCGAGATCGTCGAGCACTACGCCAAGCCCGTCAACGCAGCCCTGCTGCGCGGCGGGGCCGCGTCCGCCGGCGAGACGGAGTCCGACTGCCTGCGCAACCGCCGGGCCGAGGCCGTCGTCCTCGCCTCGCGGTCCGGCGCGCCGTTCGCCGCCGACGACATCGTCGACCTGGTCGTCGCCCCGATCATCTACCGCGTGATCTTCCTGCCCTGGACGCTCGCCGACCCGGGCCTCGCCGAGCGGTGCGTCGACCGGCTGCTCGCGACGGGCCGCGCCGCCTGACCGCGAGCTAGGGTCGGGACCATGAAGATCCCCGATGCGAGCCACCCGATCACCGTCACGCCGACCGGCCGTCGCGTGACGGTCCGCGTCGACGGCGTCACCGTCGCCGACACCACCGACGCGCTCACCCTGCAGGAGTCGACCTATCCGCCGGTGTACTACCTGCCGCTGGGCGACGTGGACCAGTCGCTGCTGCGGCGCACCGAGCATCAGACCCACTGCCCGTTCAAGGGCGACGCGTCGTACTACAGCGTCGTCACCCCCGACCGTGAGCTGACCAACGTCATCTGGACCTACGAGACGCCCTATCCGGCCGTCGAGCCGATCGCGAAGCGGGTCGCTTTCTACACGAATCAGGTCGAACTGACCGTGGAGTAGTTCTCTTCTTCACTGCCGGGTGCAACGCGAAGGGTTTTGCGGGACGTCTTCGTGTGGGTAGCGTTCGCGGGCGGGGAGGGACGAGACATGCTGAGTCGTCGCAAGGTGCTGGTCACGGGTGCGGGAGTTGCGACCGCCGCGGTGCTGGCGGGGTGCTCCGACACGCCGAAGAAGACCGGCGCGGGCGCCGGCTCGACCGGCGGCGCGGGTGGCGGGGGCGGAGGCGGCGCCCAGCCGGCCAAGGTCACCATCACGCCCGCCGCCGACAGCAAGGACGTCGCGCCGTCGAGCCCGGTCACCGTCGCGATCGAGAACGGCACGCTCGACACCGTCACGGTCGCCGCGGGTGGTAAGAACCTGGCCGGCACGCTCGCCGAGGACAAGCACGGCTGGCAGTCGACGGGCGCCCTCGCGTACGGGCAGACCTACACCGTCACGGTCACCGGTGTCGACGCTGCCGGCGCCGCCGTCAACCAGACCGCGACCTTCACCACGCTGAAGCCCGCGAGCACGGTGTCCATCACGTTCCAGGCCAACCCGATGCTCGCGCTGAAGAACGGCAACACGTACGGCGTCGGCCAGCCCGTCATCGTCTTCTTCAACAAGGCCGTCACCAACAAGGACGCCGTCGAGCAGGCCATGAAGGTGACCACCTCGCCCGAGGTCGAGGGCAAGTGGCACTGGGTGAGCGCGCAGAGCGCCCACTGGCGCCCCGAGAAGTACTGGACCCCCGGCACCACCGTGAAGGTCAACGCCAACCTCCTCGGCGTCGACATCGGCAACGGCGTCTACGGCGGCACCAACGCCTCCGCCAACTTCTCCATCGGCAAGTCGCGCATCGCCATCGCCGACTCCAACACCAAGCAGATGGAGTGCTACATCGACGGCCAGATGGTCCGCCGGATCCCCTGCAGCATGGGCAAGGGCGGCAAGGGCACCATCGGCTCCAAGGGCGAGAAGATCGACTACCTGACCGCCAGCGGCGTCCACGTCCTCATGACCAAGGAACCCCTGGTCACCATGAGCTCCGCCAGCTACGGCGTCACCAACAAGAGCGACCCGAACTACTACGAGGAGAAGATCCGGCTGGCGTGCCGCATCTCGCTCTCCGGGGAGTACGTCCACCTCGCCGACTGGAACATCCCCAAGCACGGCAAGGAGAACACCTCCCACGGCTGCATCAACGTGGCCCCCGACCACGCCAAGTGGTTCTACGACACCTTCGACGTCGGCGACGTCGTCGAGGTCCGCAACACCCCCAAGAACCTGCAGCTCACCGACGGCCTCGGCGACTGGAACGTCCCCTACGCCCAGTGGTGACCCGCCCCGCCCCGACGCCCTGACCCTGTGCACCTCGCGCCCGCCGAGGTGCACAAACTCTTCCGGATCACGGACGTTGTCTGCACGGGGTGCCCTCACCTGCTCTTCCGGATCACGGACGTTGTCTCCGCGGGGTGCCCTCACCTGCCTCTTCCGGATCACGGCGTTGTCTCCGCGGGATGCCCTCACCTGCCTCTTCCGGATCACGGCGTTGTCTCTGCGGGGCGCCCTCACCTGCCTCACCCGATCCCGCCTGGCCACCCTCACTGGGGCCCCGCCTCCGCCGGCCCGGCGGCTCGTCTTGAGCCACTTCCACGCATCCCGGCGGCTCGTCTGAGTTGCCTCCACCCATCTCGTCCGCTCGTCTGAGCCACTTCCACCCAATGCGGCTCGACTGAGCTACTTCCGCCAAATGCGGCTCGTCTGAGCCACCTCCACCTACCTCGTCCGCCCCTCCCCGGACAAATCCGATTTTTGCGATTTAGGCGGTAAGTCTGGGCACTGCGGCACCAGAATCATGCGGTGCGGGGGATGCGGGTGCTGGTCACCGACGACGGGCGGTGGCGGCTGGAGGTGCGGGCGCGCGGCGTCGACGTGTACGACCGCGGGGCGCAGTCGGCCCGCAAGACACGGGTCGGGGCGCTGGTGCTCCGGCAGGCCGACCTCGACCGGGCCGTGCGGTTCCTGCTCGACCACGGCGCCGACGTGGACACCCTGCACGAACGCTGAGCCCGGTGCCGGCGTGGGCGCCCTCCGCGAGCGAACGCTGAGTGCGGCGCCTCCACGAGCGAGCGCTGAGCGCGGCGCCCTCCGCGAGCGAGCGCTGAGTGCGGCGCCCTCCAGAACCAGCGCTGAGCGTGCTCACGCCGTGGCGAGGGCCGGTGCCTCACGGCGGCGGCGGACGAGGTGGACGCCCAGGGCGACCAGCCAGAGGCTCCACAGCACGTAGCCCAGGAAGTTGGTCAGGTCGGCGCCGGGCACGTCCAGCGGCACGAGCACCCCGGCCAGGATCATCGCGGCGGACACGGTGCCCAGTGCGGCGAACGCGCGGGCGATCACACCTGCCCGGCGCAGCGCGGTGACGGCGAGGACGGTCCAGGTGGCGGTGAGCGCGTAGCCGGCGGTCTCGCCGACGGCCTGGCCGAGGACGACGTTCAGCGTGCGGAACGTCGCGGCGTCCGTCACGAACGGCACCACCAGCGGCCACCGCAGCAGCCCCACCACCTGCACCACCGCCGCCGCCACCCCGACCGCGGCCGCCGCACCCGGCAAACGCCCCGCACCCGGCAAACGCCCCGCACCTGGCAAACGCCCCGCACCTGGCAAACGCCCCGGGACCGGCAGGTGGCGCAGACCCAGCGCGACCGGGGCGAGCAGGCCGGCGCCCGCCGCGAGCAGCAGGAACAGCGACCCGATGACCACCGCGTCCGCGTGGAAGCGGGCGAGGACCTCCGCCGGCGGGTCCTGCAGGACGTCCGGGTAGCCGAACACCGCGGCGCTGCTACGGGCGGTCGTCGACCGGCTGATCGGCGAGCACGCCGGGGGACGGGTTCGACACCGCGGTGCCGTGGCGCGTCAGGTTCCAGACGGTCGCGCTACGGCTCAGGGAAGGGCTCCTGCGCCACCCGGGCGCCGCGGGGCTGATCCTCGGGGCGCCGATGGACGGCCCGCAGGCCCTGCTGTTCGGCGAGCGGATCCTCGAGGTCCTCGCCGAGGCGGGCATGGAGCCCGACGACGCCGCCCGCGCGTGCTACCTGATCATCGTGTACCTGCTGGGCTCCGTCGCCCTGGAGGCCGCCGAGCTGGACCCGACGCGCCCCGCCCCACCGGAGCGGGACCGGGTCGAGGCCCGCAGGGCCGCGTTCGACCGGGTGCCCGCCGGCGCGTACCCCAGGACCGCCGCCGCGGCCGGGACGATGTCGGAGTACATCACCACCGGCCAGTTCGTCTGGGGGCTCGACCGCCTCCTCGACGGTCTGAAGAAGAAGGGCTACAGCCTGCCGACGGCCCCGTAGACGGACACGTCCGCGGGCGTCAGCGCCGGGTCCGGCGCGGTGTCGGGGCGCCACTCGTGCACCGCGACGACGCCCGGGTCGACCAGCGTCAGCCCGTCGAACAGCGCGCCGAACTCGGCCTCGGTCCGGGGCCAGATGTCGGTCTGCCCGGCGGCGAGCATCCGGTCGTACACCTGCGCGATCTGCGGCGGGAGGAAGTCCTTCGTCGCGTTGCTGGCGACGAGGTAGCTGCCCTCGGGCAGGGCGGCGAGCAGCTCCCGCACGATCGGCGCGCCGGCGCCCTCGCCGTGGATGAAGTGCAGGACCGCGACGAGCATCAGGCCGATCGGCTGCGTGAAGTCCAGCGTCGCCCGCAGGTCGGGGTGGGCGAGGATGCGGCCCGGGTCGCGCAGGTCCGCCTCCAGGTAGGCGGTCCTGCCCTCGGGGGCGCTGGTCAGCAGCGCCCTGGCGTGGACCATGACCATCGGGTCGTTGTCGACGTAGACGACCCGGGCCGACGGGTCGATCGCCTGGGCGACCTCGTGCGTGTTGCCGGCGGTCGGCAGGCCGGTGCCGATGTCCAGGAACTGCCGGATGCCCGCCTCGCCGGCCAGGAACCGCACCGCGCGGCCGAGGAAGTGCCGGTTCTCCCGGGCCGCGATCGGCGCGCTCGGCCAGGCCGCGGCGATCGCGTCGGCGGAGGCCCGGTCGGCGGCGAAGTTGTCCTTGCCGCCGAGCCAGTAGTTGTACCGCCGCGCGGGGTGGGCGACGCTGGTGTCGATCCGGTCCATGGACACGCGCCAAACTGTATACGCCCTTTGTCAGGAGGCCCGGATCGCGGCGGCCATCTTCGCTGGGTCGTGACCCGGGCGGACCCCGTCGAACAGGATCGCGGAGCCGGCGATGTGGTCCGTGCGCAGCGGCAGGATCTCCTGGTAGGCGGGGGAGTCGTACCAGGAGCGGGCGGCGGAAAGCGTTGGGAAGGCGATGACCACGACCGTGCCGGGCCAGTCGCCCTCGCGGACCTCCACGTCGGGGCCGTGGGCGATGAACGTGCCGCCGAACGGGTCCAGGGTCGCCTGGATGCGCTCCAGGTAGACCAGGACGTCCTCGTTGATCGTCGGGGTGTGCAGGTGGGCGAGCGCGTATGCCGTCATGCCCCCGATCCTCGCCCGCCGGAGGTAGCCGGGTCGATTACCCCGGAGGTCATGTCCAGCAGCATCGCCGCGGTGCGGCTGGCGACGTCACCGATCGCCGCGCCGCGCATGACGGCGCGGACGGAGGCGCCGTCGAAGAGCATCAGCAGCTGCGTGCCGAGCTGCTCCGGGTCGGCGGCGCCGAGCCGGGTGGCCTGGCGCCGGAAGTACCCCTCCAGCTGCTCCTTGAACTCCAGCGCGACGCGGCTGGCCTGGTGCGACGCGTCGTGCAGCTCGATCGTCGTGTTGGCGAACGGGCACCCGTGGAAGCCGGGGGAGCCCGCCTGCTCCTCCAGCGTCGTGAACACGTGCAGGATCCGTTCGCGCGGCGACCGGGCCGCGTCCTCGGGGGTGAAGTAGCGCGCGACGGTGGCCGGGCCGTGCACCCGCAGGGCCTCGGCGACCAGGTCGTCCTTGGTGGCGAACAGCTGGTACATCGACCGCTTCGACACGCCCGCGGTCTGGCACAGGCGCTCGACGCCGACCGCGCCGACACCCTCCGCGTAGAACAGGTCGGCGGCGGCACGCAAGAGGCGGTCCCGTGTCGGAGAGGTCACACCCCAATCGTAAACCGATCGGTTTATGGTTGCCACCGAGAGCGGAAACCGATCGGTTTCCGCCCGGTCGGAGGGAGCGCGGACATGGATCTCAAGCAGGCAGTGGTGCTGGTGACGGGCGGTAACCGGGGCATCGGCAAGGCCCTCGTGGCGCAGGCGCAGGCGCGGGGCGTCCGGAAGGTGTACGCCGCGGCCCGCGACCCGCGCACGGTGACCGCGCCGGGGGTCGAGGCGGTGGCGCTCGACGTGACCGACCCCGAGTCGGTGCGGCGGGCGGCCGAGCGCACCGGCGACGTCACCGTCCTGGTCAACAACGCCGGCATCTACGTCGGGGCCAGCTACGTCACCGGCGACCTGGCGGACATCCGGCGCGAGTTCGAGACGAACTTCTACGGCCCGCTCAACGTCACCCGCGCGTTCGTGCCGCAGCTGCTCGCCAACGGCGGCGGCCGGATCGTCAACGTGCACTCGGCGCTGTCGTGGGTGGCGCTCGGCGGGTCGTACAGCGCGACCAAGGCCGCCCTGTGGTCCGCCAGCGACGCGCTGCGCCTGGAGCTCGCGCCGCAGGGCATCGGCGTCACGGGCCTGCACGTCGGCTACGTCGACACCGACATGGCAGCCTCGGTCGACGCGCCGAAGATCAGCCCGGACGCGGTGGCCGTCCAGGTCTTCGACGCGATCGAGCAGGACCGCGACGAGGTCCTCGCCGACGACACGTCCCGCGGCGCGAAGCGGTCGCTGACCGCGGAGCCGGGCGAGCGGTACGCGCGGGTGGCAGCATAGGACGCATGGGTGCATACCGGTCGACGGGCGAGTTCAAGCGGGACCAGAACTACATCACCACCCGCATCACCGCCGACGGACGGGACGGCTACCCGGTCGAGCCCGGCCGCTACCGGCTGGTGGTGAGCCGGGCCTGCCCGTGGGCGAGCCGGGCGATCATCGTGCGGGAGCTGCTCGGGCTGCAGGACGTCCTCTCGATGGGCGTCTGCGGCCCGACGCACGATCCGCGCAGCTGGACCTTCGACCTCGACCCGGGCGGGCGCGACCCGGTGCTCGGCATCGAGCGCATCCAGGACGCGTACTTCGCCCGCTTCCCCGGCTACGAGCGCGGCATCACCGTGCCGTGCGTCGTCGACGTCACCACCGGCCAGGTCGTCACCAACGACTACGCGCAGATCACCCTGGACCTCTCCACGGAGTGGGCGGAGTTCCACCGGCCCGGTTCGCCGCAGCTGTACCCGCCGGCCCTGCGCGACGAGATCGACGAGGTCAACGCGCTGGTCTTCAAGGACGTCAACAACGGCGTGTACCGGGCCGGGTTCGCCGGCACGCAGGAGGCGTACGAGGCCGCCTACGAGCGGCTGTTCGCCCGGCTGGACTGGCTGTCGGAGCGGCTGTCGACCCGGCGGTACCTCGTCGGCGGCCAGATCACCGAGGCCGACATCCGCCTGTTCACCACGCTGGTGAGGTTCGACGCGGTCTACCACGGCCACTTCAAGTGCAACCGGCAGAAGCTCACCGAGCTGCCGGTGCTGTGGGACTACGCGCGCGACCTGTTCCAGACCCCGGGCTTCGGCGACACGGTGGACTTCGAGCACATCAAGCGCCACTACTACGAGGTCCACCGCGACATCAACCCGTCGGGCGTCGTGCCCCTCGGCCCCGACCTGTCCGGCTGGCGGCTGCCCCACACCCGGGCCTCGCTCGCCTAGGCTCCGCTCATGGAGAAGATCACCATCATCACGGGCGGCAGCCGGGGCATCGGCGCCGCCACCGCCGTCCGGCTCGCCGCCGACGGGCACCGGGTCGCCGTCGGGTACCAGCGGTCCGCCTCCTCGGCCGACGAGGTCGTCTCCGCCGTGGCGGCCGCCGGCGGCCACGCGGTCGCCGTGCAGGTCGACACGTCGGTGGAGGAGGACGTGGCCCGGCTCTTCGCGACCGCCGCCGCCGAGCTCGGCCCGGTCACCGGCCTGGTGAACAACGCCGGCGTCACGTCCCCGGTCGGCCCGTTCGCCGACCTGCGCACCGCCGACCTGCGCCGCGTCGTCGACGTCAACTTCGTCGGCGCCTTCCTGTGCGCCCGCGAGGCCGCCCGCGTCCTGCCCCGCGGCGGCGCGATCGTCAACGTCTCCTCGGGTGCCGCCACGCTGGGCAGCCCCGGCGAGTACATCCACTACGCCGCCACCAAGGCCGCCCTCGACACGCTGACCGTCGGCCTGTCGAAGGAGCTCGCCCCCGCCGGCATCCGCGTCAACGGCGTCGCCCCCGGCATCATCCGCACCGAGATGCACGCCGTCGCGGGCGACCCGGACCGCGCCGAGAAGGCCGGCCCGAACCTCCCGCTCGGCCGCCCCGGCGAGCCCGCCGAGATCGCCGAGGCGATCGCCTGGCTGCTCAGCGACGCCGCGTCGTACGCCACCGGCACCACGATCCGCGTCGCCGGCGGCCGCTGAGCCCCGGCGCGGGAGCCTAACCGCGGAGGATGGCCTCGAGGGTGTCGTACATGGTGTCGCCGCGGCCGTGGTCGCCGAGGCGGCGGGTGACGTACGCGAGGCTGTAGCCCAGCGACTCGTCGTGACCGGCGGACGAACCGCCGATGCCGCCCATGCCGAACCATGAGCCGTCGCGGCGCCAGCCGAGGGTCCAGGTCGCGTCCTCCTCCAGGAGCCGGTCGACGCCGACCGCCTGGGGGCCGAGCGCCTCGGCGAGCAGCGGGGCGGGCAGCAGGCGGGGCAGGGCCTCGTAGAAGGCGGCGAGGCCGCGGGCGGTCGCGTGGCAGTTGACGGCGGGCAGCTCGCCGGTGCGCCAGCGCTCGCCGTTGACGACGCCGGTGGCGAGCAGCTCGACCGGGCCGAGCGCGCGGGACCAGAGCTCGCCGTGGCCGGACAGCTGGCGCTCGGGCCAGTCGGGGGTGGCGTGCTCGACCTCGGCGCAGCGGGCGGCGTCCGCGGCCGACAGTCCGAAGTGGACGTCGAGGCCGAACGTGCGCACGACCTCGCCGACCGTCTCGCCGGTGGCGCCGAGGAGGATCTCGCCGAGGATGGTGCCGTAGGTGAGGGCGTGCTCCCCGAACGCCGTCCCCGGCTCCCACTCCAGCGGCGTGGCCGCGATCGCCGCCGCGAACCGGGCGCTGTCCAGGATCTCGGCGGTGCCGGCGACGACCGCCGCGGGCAGACCCGCCTGGTGGGACAGGGCGTGGCGGACGGTGGCGGACGGGTGGGGGAACGCCTTCCAGTACGTCGCGACCGGCGCGTCCAGGTCGATCCGGCCGTCGGCGACCCTGCGCAGCACGGCCATCGCGGCGACCGGCTTGCCGGCGGAGAACACCGTCGACAGCGTGCCGGGCTCCCACGGGCGGGTCCTCGCCGCGTCGGCCCAGCCGCCCCACAGGTCGACGACGAGGGCACCGTCCACGTGGGCCGCGACCGACGCGCCGGTCTCCGCGCCCGAGCTGAACAGGTCTTCGAACGCCGACCGGACCGGCTCGAACCCGGGGGCGACGGTGCCCCGCACGATGTCTGTCACGCGCCGCACCCTACCGGCGCCCCGACGGCACGCGCCGGGAATTACTCCCTGTCGCCGCCGCGGGTGGTGTACAGCGAAGCCTCGAACCTCCGCTTCAGCGCCGGGACCCGGTCGGTGGTCCGCAGGAACGCCCGCTGGCCGGCCAGGGCCAGCCGCCCGAGCACCGGCCGGTGGACCAGCTGGTCGCCGCCGGTGCGGGCCTTCGAGGCGGCCACGGCGGCGAAGCCGTAGTCGAGCATCTGCCGCTCGTACACCAGCGGCGAACGACTCCCGGAGGTCAGTGCCCGCACGAGGTTGTGGGCGTCGCGCAGCGCGGTGTTGGCGCCGACGCCCTGGCCGGGGGTCATGGTGTGGATGGCGTCGCCGAGCAGCGTGACGCGGTCGGTCGGCCACGCCGGCACCGGCACCGACGTGCGGACGGTGATCGGGAAGCAGGTGGCGGGGTCGGTGAGCGTGAAGAGCCGCCGCAGCGCCGGGCTCCACCGCGGGGTCATGGCGAGGGTCTGCGCGACCAGCCGCGGGCCGTCGAAGCCGGTGACGTCCGCGGGGAAGCGGTCGCGGTGCGCGGAGACGCCCCAGTTGACGTGGTCGGCCGTCGGGTCGCCGGGCAGGGGCGAGCCGCCCTCGGGACCCCACGGGAACTCCATGACGTGCAGGATGCAGGCCATCCCCCGCGGGGCGAGGACCAGGCCGATGCCGGGGAACACGCCCTCGGGCAGCAGCGCCCGGGTCTCGTCGGTGAGCGGCACCTTCCCGCCGATCGCCACGATGCCGGAGTCCTCGACGCGGGCGTGCGGCAGCTTCTGGGCGCGCACCCGGGAGTTGGTCCCGTCGGCGCCGACGAGCAGGTCGCCGGTGACCGCGCTGCCGTCGGCGAAGTATGCCGTTATTCCGGTTTCGGTCTGTTCGTAGTGGGTGAAGTCGCTGCCGAAGCGGACGACGTCGGTCATGCCCGTGTACAGGACCTGCCGCAGCGTCATCCGGCTGACGGACTTCTCGTCGTTGACGTCGTCGGTGGGTGTCCGCAGCGGCACGGTGAGCGTGCGGCGCAGCCGCTCGTCCAGGAAGGCGAACGTCTCCGGCGGTCGCGCGCAGGTGCGGACGAACAGGTCGTACACGTCGGGGGGCAGGCACGCCTTCAGCGCCCGGCTGCCGTCGGGGTCGATGCCGACCCGGTAGCCGTGCAGCCCGTCGGTCCGCGTCCGGTGGCGCTCGAAGACGCGCACGTCCACCCCTGCCCGCCGGAGGCCGTGCGCGAGGCACATGCCGCCGGTACCGCCACCGATCACGATCACGCGCACCCGATACTCCTTGATTGTCGAGTAGCTAGATTATCTAGTGTCTTAGCGTACGAGGGGTCCCGTACGATCGGCAAGTGGGAACGACCGCACGCGCTGAACTGCTCGCCGAGCTGGGCGAGGTCATGCAGGCGTACCAGCGCGCCATCGACGTGCTCGACCAGCGCGTCGCGGACCGGCTCGGGCTGAACCGGACCGACATGCGCTGCCTGGAGCTGCTGTTCGCGCCGGCGCCGCTCAGCCCGGGGGAGCTCGCGGCCGCCGCCGGGCTCACCACGGGCGGCGTGACGACGGCGATCGACCGGCTCGAGCGCGCCGGGTACGTGACCCGCGAGCGCGACTCCGCCGACCGCCGCCGGGTCACGGTCCACCCGACGCCGCACGCGCACCGGGTCGTCGCGGAGATCTACGGCCCGATCGTGGCCGAGGGGCAGGCGCACCTCGCCCGGTACGACGACGCGACGCTGCGGCACATGGTCGAGTTCGTGTCGTTCGCCACCGAACAGCAGCACCGGCACGCGGCCCGGCTCGCGGACTGACCCGCGGGCGCGGCCGCTGGTAGCCGCGCGGGCGTGGCCGCTGGTAGCGGCGCGGGTGCGGTCGGATATCGGTCCGCGCGCTGGTTGCGTGGATCTCCTACAGTCTTCGTGTGACCGACGTGCCGCCGCAGATCCCCGACCACGCCGACGGCGCCTCGCAAGCCGTTCCCCCTGCCCCGCTCTGGGCGTCCACCGCCGCGCCTTCCGCGGCTTCCGCGGCTTCCGCGGCTTCTGTGCCTTTCGCGGCTTCTGCCGGTGCTCCGGCTTCCGCTGGTGGTGCCGCGGGGGTCGATGACGACGGCGGGCCGCCGCGGGCGCCGATGGTCGACCCGGGTCCGCCGGGGGTGCCGGGCGACGAGGGCCCCGGGCCGCAGCCCTCGCAGCCGTCGCCCGACGGTGTCGACGACGGGCCGCCGCCGGGGCTGTGGCAGAAGATGCGGGCCGACCCCGAGTACGCGCCGGAGCACCTCGCGCTCGAGGCGGTCACCAGGATCGGGCCGAAGATGGTCCTCGAACTGCAGAAGCTGCGCGCCCAGAACCCGGGCGCCCCGCCGGAGGCCATCGCGAGCATGGTGGCATACCGGTACACCAACCACGCCCGGCTCTCCGGGGCGGTCTCCGGCGCCGTGGGGCTGGCCGGGGCGGTGCTCGACGTCGGCGTGCTCGCCTGGACGCAGGCGAAGATGGTGCTGCTCATCGCCGTCGCGTACGGGCACGACCCGGCCGACCCCGAGCGGGCCACCGAGCTGCTCGTCCTGCAGGGCGTCCACAAGTACACGCAGACGGCCCGCACCGCGCTGCAGGTCGCACGCGGCCGGGAGGGCGTCGGGGCGCTGCTGCCGGACAAGCGCCGGCCGATCAACCAGATGCTGCTGACCCTCGGCCTCAAGCTCGCCCAGATGGCCGGCGTCAAGGCCGCGAAGCGCATCTTCGCGAAGATCGTCCCCGGCGCCGCCATCATCCTCGGCAGCTTCGCCAACGCGGGCGCGACGAAGGCCCTCGCGAAGAAGGCGATCGAGCTCTACGGCCGGCCGGCGCTGCCGATGCAACGCCCGCCGATGCAGCTGCCGCCCGCCCCGAAGCGGATCTGACTCACTCCGGCACCCGGATCAGGTGCCCCGCCTGCCGCGCGACGGACTCCATCGTCGCGCGGTACGCGGCCCTGGTCATCGTGCCGTCCAGCAGCCCCCGCGCCGCCGCGGCCTCCACGTCGTGCTGTTCCCCACCGCGCTCCGCCCTGGCCACCATCAGGTGCCGGGCGATCAGGACGCAGTAGACCACCGCGACGAGCGCGGCCACGAACATCGTCGCGAACATCCTGCAGACCCTACGGTCACGCCCTCACCCCGCCCGGCGCAGCGTCGCAAAGACGACGACGTTGCCGCGGTACGACCGCCGCAGCCGATCGAACGTCCCACCGCACGTGATCAGCCGCAGCACCGGCCGGTCGACCGCGCCGTAGACCTCGTCGGACGGGAACTGCGCCTTCGCGTACTCCTCGACCCGGTCCACCCCGAACACCGCCGTCCGCCCGTCGGCCCTGCGCACGCTGACCTCGTCGCCCGGCCGCAGGTCCCGCAGCCGGTAGAACACCGCCGGCCCGTCGCTCCTCGTGTCGACGTGCCCGAGGACCACCGCCGGCCCGACCTCCCCGGGCGCGGCGAGCTGCCGGTACCACCCCGCCGGCGCCTTGGCCCGCAACGGCGGCACCTCGATCGTCCCGTCAGGGTTGAGCCCGAGCCCCATGAGCGCCGTACTGACCCCGATCGCCGGGATCTCGAGCTGTACGGGCACCGAGAACCCCATCCCCACCGCCGCTCCGCCCTCGCCGGCCCCTGTTCCGGGGTCTGACGAGGAGCCAGACGCGGCGCCGGTGGTGGGTCCGGTCGTGGTGTCGGAGGCTGCGGCCGTCGCTCGGACGGACACGCGGGGCCCGGGCGGCCCGAGCACTGCCTGATCGGCTGCCGCGGCGGCCTGCTCGGTGCGCCGCGGCGGCTCCTCCGCCGGCGCCGCCCCGACGATCACGAGCGCGAGCCCGGCCACGGCACAGACAGCGGTCACGACGTCGAGAACCCGCCTCCGCCGCCGGTCCTCCATCGCCGCCCACCGCTCCCGCCCCCGCCTGAAAACCCGCCCCACTTCGCCGCCCGAGCCAGGCCCGCCCCCCAACTCCACCTGCGGACCAACTCGACTACCGCCCCGCCCTGCCACCCCGTCCTCCGCGGCGATGCCGTCCTCCACACCGTCCTGCGTGGCGGGGCTCTCCGCCTTCCCGTTCTGCGCGGCGGCCCCCCGCTCCGTCTTACCGCTCGGCGCTGCGGGGTCCTTCTCCGTCTTCTCGTCCTGCGCTGCGGACTCCTGCTCCGTCTTCTCGTCCTGCGCGGCGGACTCCTGCTCCGTCTCCCCGACCTGCGCTGCGGGTTCCTTCTCCGTCTTCCCGTTCTGCGCGGCGGGATCCTTCTCCGCCTTCCTCCTCCGGACAAATCCGAAATGTCGGATAAGTCCGGCGCTTGCGTCCGGACTTATCCGGGGTGGGGCAGTGGTATCCGTCGGGGTGGTGGGTGGTTCGGGGTGCATCAGCGCCAGCCGGTAGCCGGGCGGAGGCGGAAGACGGTCAGGGCCGCGGCGATGAGGAGCAGGGCTATGCCTGTGCCGGCGAGAAGAGGGTTGCGCATGCCGAGGCCTCCGCCGCCGCCCGTGCCGGGGGCGCCGCTGGGGGTTGCGGGGGCGCCTGTCGAGCCGGCGCCGGTGGGGGTGGCCGTCGAGTTGCCTGTCACGCCCGCCGAACTGCCGCTCGCCGCACCCGCCGAGCTGCCGGCCGCGCCGCCTGTCGCGCCACCCGCCGAGCTGCCCGTCGCGCCACCCGTTGCGCCGCCTGTCGCGCTGCCTGTCGCGCCGCCCGCCGAGCTGCCTGTCGCGCCGCCCGTTGCGTTGCCGGTCGCGCCGCCCGTCGCGCCGCCCGTTGCGCCGCCCGTTGCGCCGCCCGTTGCGTTGCCGGTTGCGCCGCCGGGGGACTTGGAGCTGCCGCCCGCAGTCGTGGAGGTGCTGGCTGCGCCGCTTGTGCCTGTCGGGGATCCGGTTCGGGTGGGGGCGGGCGGGGAGGCGGTGCGGGACGCGATCGGGGTGGTGCCCGGGGCGGCGCCGTTGCGGTTGGTGCGGGTCGCCACGCAGTACGACAGCAGCAGCACCAACAGGACCAGCAGCGCGACCGCGAGGACCGCGGCCACCATGCGGCGCTCGGCGAGGGGGCGCCGGGCGTGTGCTCGCCTCACGGGTGTGGACATCGAGCCATCCCTCCGTGCGGCGTCGCCGGGCGTGTGGTGGGTGGTACCCAACCGTCAGCCTGGCATAACCGCCGGTCGATAGCACCTGTCGCCCGAAGGTGGGCGAGGCGCGCCCGAGGTCAGCCGGTGGCGGTGGGGGAGCGGCGCGCGGCCGCGGCGCGGCGGTCCCACAGCACCAGGAGCCCGATCCCGGCGCGCAGCGACACGGCACCCACCAGCACCCACACGATCCATGGCATGGCTCACCTATGCCCACGGCGTCGATGGGTCAACCGGGGCTATTCGAAGAGCGAGTGGTGGCCGCCGCGGGCCCGGCGGCGGCGCTGCACGACGACGAGGTCGACGGCGGCGACGGCGGCGAGGACCACGAACGCCCACGCGGGCAGCGGCAGGTGGGCGCGGAAGAGCAGCACCGCGAAGGCGATCGAGGTGACGAGGCCGAAGGTGGCCAGCACCAGGCGCAGGTTCAGCGGGCTGTAGGGGTGCCCGACGGTCCCCCTGCGCCGCGGCGGTTGCGCGTCGAGAGGCATACAGGTCACGTACCCGTCCCCGGAGCGGCCCAACCGGTTGAAGCCGGCCGGTACCGTGACCAGGTGCCAACACATGGTCAGAGGCCCGCGGCATGAGCGGGCGGCTGCGGGAGATCGCCCGGCAGACCGTCGCGATCGCCGAGGCGGGGGAGTACCGCACCGAGGCCGGCGGCGTCGTGGACATCGGCCCGGCGGTGCGGGCGGCCGTCGCCGGGACGAGGCTGTACCAGCCCGACGAGACCCTGCCGCCGCCGCAGGGCGGGCCCGCCAAGGCGAGCGTCTCGGTCACCGGCGAGTCGACGCTGGCCGCGGCCAGAAGGCTGGGCGACGACGTGGCGTGCCTGGTGTTCGCCTCGGCGAAGAACCCGGGCGGCGGGTTCCTCGGCGGTGCCGTCGCGCAGGAGGAGAGCCTGGCCCGCGCCTCGGCGCTGTACCCGTGCCTGCGGGCGGCGCCCGAGTTCTACGCGTTCCACCGCGAGCAGCGGGACCTGCGCTACAGCGACCGGGTCATCCACTCGCCGGGTGTGCCGGTGTTCCGCGACGACAAGGGCCGGCTGCTCGACGTGCCGCACCGCGCCGCGTTCCTGACCGCCGCGGCGCCGAACCTGGGCGCGATCCTGCGCAACCAGCCGGGCGACGCCGGCGACGTCCCGACGATCCTGCACCGCCGGGCCCGCCGCGTCCTCGCGGTCGCCGCCGCGCACGGTCACCGCAGGCTGATCCTCGGCGGCTGGGGCTGCGGGGTGTTCCGCAACGAGCCGGCCGACGTGGCCGGGGCGTTCGCCGCCGCGCTCGGTGAGGTCGACCTGTTCGACGAGGTGGTCTTCGCCGTGTACGACCGGGTCAGCGGCTCCCCGGTCCGCGCGGCCTTCGCGGCCGTCTTCGGCCGGTAGCAGGGGAGTTGCCATGCGTTCACCAGGCCGGTGCGGGTTGGTTCGCGACCGTGGGAAGCAACGGGCCATCTGTAGAATTGGCGCCCGGATCAGGCGCAATGCAGGAATTGGGCCGATTCACGCCCAGGGGCCCGTCAGGTATGTTCCGTCGGTCGCACGAGCGGTAGGAGCGGAATGAGCGTGAACCAGGCAGCCTGCGAGGACGTCGCCCCGGACACCGTGGCGGCCGTGGCGGCCGACGCGATCGAGGAGACCGGCAAGAGCGCTGTGCTGGGCTCCTCGCTGCCCCGGATGCTGCTCGCGATCGCCGTCGCGGTCACCGTGGTGGTGCTCGGCATCACGCACTGGTCGACCGTCAGCGCGGGCGTCGCCGGGCTCGCCCGGGCCAACAGCGCCTGGCTGGTCGTCGCCGCCCTCGGCACCGCGTCGATCTGGGTGGCCGGCACGGTGACGCAGATCGGCTCCATGTCGCTGCGGCCGCCGGTCGGCCGGCTGCTGGCGGTACAGGTGGCGGCATCGTTCGCCAATCACGTGCTGCCGGCCGGTTCGGGCGGGATGGGCATCAACATCCGGTTCCTGCGCAAGCACGGTCTCGGCCCGGGCGCCGCGGTCGGATCCGTCGGGCTCAACACGCTCGTCGGCGCGGTCACGCACACGCTGCTGCTCGTGGTGGCCGTCGCGATCAGCCCGTCGCTCGCCCGCGGCATCCACGTGCCCGGGTCGTGGCGCGACTCCGTGGCACGGGCCGCCGGGCCGGCCGGTTGGACCCTGCTCGCCATCTGCGGCCTGGCGCTCGCGGCGGGCCTCGCGGCCGCCGTGCGCCCGGCGTGGCGCCGCCGGATGGCGGAGCGGACGGTCGCGGCGGGGCGCAGGGTCGGCGAGGAACTGCGCCGCCTCTGGGGCGTGCTGCGCGACCCCTACCGGGCCGCCGCCCTCTGGCTCGGTTCGTTCTCCACGCCCCTGCTGCACGCGATCATCCTGTACGCGGTGCTGCGCAGCCTGGGAGTGGCGGTGACGATCGGCACGGCCGTCGTGCTCTACCTGGTGGTGTCGACGCTGTCGGCGTTCGTGCCGTCACCCGGCGGCATCGGCGCGCTCGACGTCGCCATGCTGGCCGGCCTGACCGCGATCGGCGTCTCCTCCGCGGTCGCGCTCGGTGCGGTGGTGGGGTATCGCCTGATCACGGTGTGGGTGCCGCTGCTGCCCAGCGCCTTCGTCCTGGCGGTCCTGCTGCGCCGCCGCATCATCTGACACCTGGCCCGACCGCGCTCCTGCCCGGTTGTGCGCCGCGGCGTCCGACGGCTCGTCCCGCCACGACGGCGTCCGGGCCGGCGCCGCGTGCCGCGTCGTCCGGTCATGCGCCGCGTCCGAGGGCTCGTGCCGCCACGGTGCCCGATCCGGCGCCGCGGAGTCCGGCGACGCCCCACGCCACGACGGCGCCCGGTCCGGCGCACCGGACGGCGACCCGCCGCGCAACGACACAGGTATCGGCGTGCCGGACGGCGACCCGCCGCGCAGGGACGGCGTGGGTTCCGGCGTGCCGGACGGCGACCCGCCGCGCAAGGACGGCGTGGGTTCCGGCGTGCCGGACGGCGACCCGCCGCGCAAGGACGGTGTGGGGTCCGGGGTGCCGGACGGCGAGCCGCCGCGCCACGACCGCCAGACGCGCGACGGCCAGGTGGTGAACCGGGCCGGCAACGGCGGCAGCGCCGGGGCGAGTGCCACCGCGGCCAGCCCGACGGCGACCCCGGCGACGACGTCGAGGACCCAGTGGTTGGCGGTGACGACCACGACGACGCCGGTGGTCGTGGGGTACAGGAAGCACAGCGCCCGCCACCGGTGCAGCCCGCGGGCCGCCAGCAGCGCCGCCGCGACGCTCGCGGTCCAGACCGCCCACGCCAGGTGCAGCGACGGCATCGCCGCGTACTGGTCGGCGGGCACCTGGCCGCCGTGGTCGAGGCTGAAGCCGGCCTCGCGGATCGTGTCGACGTAGCCGCCGCCGGGCATCAGCCGCGGCGGCATGACCGGCAGCAGGTAGAAGACGGTCATCCCGGTCACGTTGGTGATGACCAGGGCGTTGCGCATCGGCCGGTAGAGCTCCGGCCCGGCGATGTAGCACCAGATGAGCGCCGCGAGCGCCACGCCGATGTGGGCGAACTGGTACCAGTACACCGCGGCCAGGGCGAGCGGCGGGTGGTCGGTCAGCCACCGGTTGGCGGCCAGCTCCCAGTCCAGGTGCAGGAGCCGCTCGATCGAGAGCACCTCGGCGCCGTGCCGGTGGGCGGGTGCCTCCCGGACCGCGGCCAGGGAGCGGATCAGGTCGTACACCTTGACCAGCAGCACCACGATCAGCAGCTCGCCCAGGATGTTGGGGCGGCGGCGCCGGGTGGCCGGAGCGGTGACAGGGCGCTCAGTGACGGGATTCAGCGTCACGCGCGGGCGCCGATCGGAGCGTGGTGCGCCGCGGCGGCCAGGTCGTACATGCTGGTGGTCCGGGCGAGGACGTCCGGCCACGCGACCGGTGGCGACGTCGCCAGGTTGTGCGCGGCGATACGGCCGCGCCGCTCCGGATCGGTGGCGAGCGCGGCGATCGCGTCGGCCATCGCGGCGTCGCTGTCGACCAAGACACCCTCCCTGCCATCGGTGATGAAATGGCCGATTCCGCCCTCGGCCCGCGCGACCACGGGAAGCCCGGCGCACCGGGCCTCCAGCGCCGCGATCCCGAAGGACTCCAGGATCGCCGGCGCGACGAACAGGTCGGCCTGCGCGAACAGCGACCTGATCTGCGACCGGGACAGCCTACCGGGCAGGCTCACCCATCCGGCCATTCCGTGGCGGCGCAGGTAGCGCTCCATCGCCGGGCGGCGCGGGCCGTCGCCGGCGATCACCGCCCGCAGGCCGGTCGTCTCGGGCAGCGCCAGCCGGGCCCGGCGCAGCATCCGCAGCAGCTGCAGCGGGCGCTTGCGGGCGGCCAGCCGCATCACGGCGACGACCAGCACGCCCCGCGGGTCGGTGGGGTGCGGCTGGATCCGCCACCGGTCGGCGTCGATGCCGTTGGGCAGCACGTGCACCTGCGCGGGCCACACCAGGCGCCGCAGGGGCTCCGCGGCGACGTCGCTGACCGCCGTCCACACGGCCGGCCAGCGCGACCAGCCGGCGGCGCCGTCGAGGGCCCGGAACGCGTACTCCAGGTGGGACAGCAGCGAGTGGATCGTCACGACCGTCGGGACCTGGTCGGCGAGCGCGGCGGTGGCGAAGGCGAGCGGCGAGGCCGGCCCGGCGTGCACGTGCAGCACGTCGTACCGGCCGGACAGCAGCAGCGAACGGCCCGCCCGCAGCACGCCGGGGCGCACCTCGGCGGGCAGCACGAAGAGCCGCTCCGACAGCCGGTGCACGCGTAACTCACCGTCGTCGGCCTTGGTGCCGGGCGTGGTGGTGATGATCTCGACGTCGTGGCCGGCCGCCTGCTGACGGAGGGCCAGGTCGTGCACGTGCATCTCGATGCCGCCGAGACGGGGAAGGTAGAAGTCGGTGACGTGCGCGATTCTCATGAACTGCGGCTCCGAGGTGGTGACGGCCGACGTCCCGGGAGAGATGGGAGCATTGGCCGGTGCCGTACACGATGGTGTCGTTTCATGCGCATCCCGACGACGAGGCGCTGCTGACCGCCGGGACCCTGGCCCGGGCCGCCGCGGAGGGGCACCGCGTGGTCCTCGTCGTCGCCACCGCCGGAGGGGCCGGGCTGGCGTCCTCGGCGGTGCTCGCGGAGGGGCCCCTCGCGCGGCGCCGCCTGGCCGAGCTGCACGCGTCGGCGGAGGCGCTCGGCTGCGCCCGGGTCGAGTGCCTCGACTACGAGGACTCCGGGATGGCCGACGCGCCGTCCGGGGCGGCCGGCGCGTTCGCCGACGCCGACCCGAGGGAGGCCGCCGGGCGGCTGGCCGCGCTGCTGGCGGAGGAGCGCGCGGACGTGCTGACCGTCTACGACCCGGCCGGTGGCTACGGCCACCCCGACCACGTGCAGGTGCACCGGGTCGGGACCCTCGCGGCACAGCTGGCCGGGACGCCGGTGGTGCTGGAGGCGACGGTCGACCGGCGGCTGCTCCAGCGGGTGCTGCGCGCGGTGTACTGGCTGCCGGGCGTGCCGGCCGACTTCCACCCGGCGCGCTTCGCCGGCACCTTCGCCGACCCGGAGCGCATCACGCACCGTGTCGACGTGCGCCGCTACGCCCCGGCCAAGCGCGCGGCGATGGCCGCGCACGCCAGTCAGGCCGGCGCCGACACCGGCCGGCGCACGCTGGAGATCCTGCAGAAGCTGCCGCGGCCGTTGTTCCGGTTGCTGATGGGGCGCGAGTGGTTCGTCCAGCACGGCCGGGCACCCGGCCGTCCCCTGATCGACGACGTGTTCGCCGGTCTGCGGGACAGCAGATGACCCGTTTCTCCGAGCAGGCAATGCGCCCCCGATCGTCGATCGCCCCTTGCGGTCCGCAACCCAACGATCAGCGAACCGCTGGGGAATTGTAGGTGGTCCGCAGCCGACGCAGGGGGTAGGCACACCCCCTGATCGTCACGTTGTGCTCAGATGCGGGGCCCGGATGCCGAATCTGCCGGGGTGGGGGAACCGCGCCGGTCGATGATCCTCGCCCGGGACAGGACGGCCGCGACGCGCGCCGTCGCGTACTTCCTCATGCTCGGCGGCGCGGTGGTCGGGACCTGCGCATTGCTGGTCCCCGGCTTCGCCGGCAGCGCCGCGGGCGTCGTTGCGACGGTGGTCACAGCGGGCGCGATGATCTTCGCCGGGGCGTGCTGCCGGCTGGTTCCGCAGCGGGTTCCGGAGCCGTTCTGGGTCGCTGTGCCGATACTCGGCGTAGCGATCATCGGTGGGCTGAATCTCGCCACCGAGGACGTGAGCGTCAGCGCACACCTGTACTATCTGTGGCCGCTCATCTACGCCGCGACGTTCCTGCGCAAGGACGTGGCCTACCTGCTGCTCGCCGCGGCGAGCGTGACCGACGCGGCGGTGACGTTCACGTTGCAGCCGGTGGGGGTCGGGCTCACCGACGTCGCCGCCCTCGTCACCGCGTACTGCGTGCTGACGGTCGTGGTGACGAAGCTGCGCAGCCGCGAGGACGCGCTCGTCACGATGCTGGAGCGGCAGGCGACCACCGACCCGCTGACCGGCCTGCCCAACCGGCGGGCGTTCGACCGTGACCTCGCCACCGCGCTGGACGCGGCCCGGACGACCGCCGCCGAGCACTGCCTGCTCATCGTCGACGTCGACCACTTCAAGACCATCAACGACACGTGGGGGCACGCGACCGGCGACGCCGTCCTGGTCCAGGTCGCCGCGGCGCTGCGGGACGCGGCCGCGGGCGGTGCCGTCGCGGCCCGGCTCGGCGGCGACGAGTTCGCCGTGATCGTCGAGGGTGGCGTGCCGGTGGCGCGGCGCATCGCGGCGGTGGTGCGGGCCGCGGTCGCCGGGATCGGCGACCTGCCCGACGGGCTGCCGACGCTGAGCATCGGCCTCGCGTCCACCCGGTCCGGCGCCACGGAGGCGGAGGCGCTGCTCGCCGCCGCCGACCGGGCACTGTACGACGCGAAGGTCCGCGGCCGGGACCGGGTCTCGACCGTGGAGGCCACCCCGCGCCGGCGGTCGCACGTCCCGAACAGGTAGCCACCCGGCCAGTCCCGCGACTATTGACATGTTCCGATCTCGACCCGATGCTGTGAGAGCGCTCTCAGTTAAGAATCTTCACAGATTCGGTACTGGGCGCATGGCGAACCCAACGTCGCGACGGCCCTGCCCGGCCGCCACCGGGCGCGACCGGGGCTGTCCAGCGGAACCGAGGAGCCACCTTGCGCACCATGAGAAGGCTGCTGCGCGCAGCCGCAACCCTCCTGCTGGCGGCACCGGCCGTATTGACGGCCGGCACCGCCGCGCAGGCGATCGGGCCCAACCTGCTGCCCATGACCGTCACCAACTCGACCGGCCGCGGCGACGCCGTCTACCTCTACGTGCTCGGCGTCAACCTGAGCACCGGGCGGCTCGGCTACGTCAACTCGGCCGGCACGTTCAACAACTGGCCGGCGGGCGGCCTCCCGCCGACCCCGGCGCCCGACGTGTCGATCGCGGGCCCCGGCAACGGCGGCTCGAAGGTCATCCAGATCCCGCGCGGGCTGTCCGGCCGGGTGTACTTCTCCCTCGGCCAGCGGATCAACTTCTACCTCACCCCGGACGGGCTCGTGCAGCCCGCGCCGTGGGCGGGCGGGGACTCCAACCGCGACATCCTCTTCGACTGGAGCGAGTTCACCTACAACGACTCCGGCCTGTGGCTCAACAGCTCGCAGGTCGACATGTTCGCGGTGCCGCACGCCGTGACCGTCACCGGCGCCACGGGCGCGACGAAGCGGACCGGTGACCTCGTCGCCGGCGGACGCGACGCCGTCATCAACGGCATCCGGAACCAGGCCGGCTGGGGCGGCTCGATCTACACCCGCGGCGACGGCACCGTGCTGCGCGTCCTCGCCCCGGGCAAGGCGGCCGAGGCGGGCGGGCTCAGCTCCACGTACCTCGACTCCTACATCAACTCGGCGTGGGGCGCCTACGCGTCGAAGACCCTCACCGTCGTGCCCTTCGGCGACCAGCCGAACACGAAGTACTTCGGGCGGGTCTCCGGCACGACGATGAACTTCACCAACTCCGCCGGCCAGCAGGTCGCGTCGTTCCAGCGGCCGGCCAGTGCCGACGTGTGGGGCTGCGCCGGCCGCCTCGCCGCGCCCAACGACCTCGTCGTCGGGCCGATCTCCCGCACGCTGTGCGCCGCGCTCAACCGCGGCACGCTCGGCACCATCGACACCCAGCCCAGCACCAACGCGGCGGACTTCTACAAGAACAACCCGACCAACCAGTACGCCAAGATCATTCACGCGAACATGGTCGACGGCAAGGCGTACGCCTTCCCCTTCGACGACGTGGGCGCCTTCGAGTCCCTCGTGCACGACGGCGACCCGCGGGCGGCCGGCATCGTGCTCACCTCGTTCACCGGTGGCGGCAACCCGCAGCCGACCGGCAACCGCATCATCAGCAACATGAACAACAAGTGCGTCGACGTGCCGTCGTCGAACTTCACCGACGGCAACCAGCTGCAGATGTGGAACTGCAACGGCACCGGCGCGCAGAACTGGACGTTCGTCGGCGACACCATCCAGGCCGGCGGCAAGTGCATGGACGTCGCGGCCGGCTCCCTCGCCAACGACGCGAAGATCCAGATCTGGACCTGCAACGGCACCGGCGCGCAGCGCTTCACGCTCAACGCCGCGGGCGACATCGTGAACCTGCAGTCCGGCAAGTGCCTGGACATCCAGTCCTTCAACAGCGCCGACGGCGCGAAGCTCATCCAGTGGACCTGCACCGGCAGCTCCAACCAGAAGTGGCGCCGGGGCTAGGTCCTCCGCGTAGCCGCGCGCACCTGACAGGGGGAACGTGGTCCCGGCCCGCCAGCCGAGACCACGTTTCTCACCCGTGGAACGTCAGTGTCGCCGGACGGTCGTCAGAACGTGCCGGCGGTGTTGCACTTGGCCTTCTGGACGATGCAGTCCTTCACCCGCTGGCCGAGGGCCACGTTGTCCCAGGCGAAGAAGTTGTCGCCGTGCATCGAGGACGCCATGCCCGACGCGAGGGTGTAGCCCGCCGCGCTGCCGTGCGTGTTGTAGTCGATGACGAACGAGACGTTCGGGATCGCGACCGGGAACGCCCCGCCGCACTTGCCGTTGACCAGGTTGGTCGACACGTGCGACTTGTGGTCGGGGCTGTCCAGGTTGATCCCGTCCCAGCAGTCCTGGAAGACGAGCTGGTACGTCAGGTTGGCGGTCTGTGCGCAGACCGGCCAGTTGCCGTCGGAGCTGCGGCCGATCTCGCCGCCGGGGCCCGCGCACCAGAACTGGCCGGGTGCGCCGGACGGGGTCGCCACCTGCCGCTTGGCGTCACCGGCGATCATCCGGAAGCCCTGCGGGAACGGCACCGTCGCGGTCGGGTCCTGCAGGCGCGAGCCGTAGTACACGGTCACGCCGCGGGGCTCGATCGCCACGCCGTTCTGGTAGAGCGTCGGGATCCAGTACGCGGAGTGGTCCAGCGCCGGGCCGCAGCTCGACGACGTGTTCGCCAGCAGCGACTCGGTGGTGGTGTTGGCGTTGGTACCGCGGTTGCCCAGGAAGCTGTGCATGTGCGACGCGCCCGGCAGGCCGGGGAAGACGATCGGGTCGTCCTTGAACGAGTGGCTGTAGGTGCACGCCGCGTTGAACTCCGAGACCCGCACGGCGTTGGCCGGCGCCGGGTGCATGGGCAGCGCGTTGAACTGCGCGAGCTGCGCGGCCCACTTCGCCTGGTCCATCTTGATCCAGCCGGCGCCGGACGACGCGCTGCCCGTCGGCGTGGGTTGGACGCCGCCGGTGCCGAACACCTGGAACTCGAACAGCGACACCCCGTACTGCGTGGCGCGGACCGTGGTGTTCAGCCGGACGTACCGGCCGGATCCGCTCACGTCGAGCGTCTGCACGCCGCCCGTGCCGTTGGTGGTGGTGTTGATCGTCGTCCACGAGGTGCCGTTCGCGGACGTCTGGATGGTGAAGCCGCGCGCGTAGGCGGCCTCCCAGTTGAGCACGACCTTGGTGATCGTGGCGGTCGCGCCCAGGTCGACCTGCAGCCACTGCGGGTCGCTGAACGCGCTCGACCACCGGGTGCCGGTGTTGCCGTCGACCGCGTTGGAGGCGGGGGTGCCCCCGTTCTCGGTCGAGGACGCCGTGGCCGGCCGGCCCTGCGACAGCGGGGTCTCGGCGGCGTCGGCGGACTGCAGGGCCTGGGCGGTGAGGAACGTGCCGACCAGCGCGGTGAGCGCGGCACCGAGCACCAAGGTGCGCAGCCGCGTTCTGCCCGCGAGGGCACTACGGGACATGACGGGTCCTCCGGTTCTGCGGGAACGGCCGGGGGCGGGGCCCGGCCGGCACCGGGTCCGTGGCAGCGGACCCAGCGAATGATCTTGCAAGAGAGCGCTCTCTGTGGATTCACAGTGAACCTCGTATGTGATCGGTGTCAATGGATTCCGGCAAATGGGAGAGCGCTCTCCAAGAATCCGCTTTCCCGCAGCCCGTGCGCGTGTGTGACCGCCCACGCGCCGCGACCGTCCCTCGCCGTGGGTTTGAGGGAGCGCTCTCCACGCCCCGCTCCGTGATGGTGCGGGCGTTTCCGGCGGGCAGACGGCAGACACAGCGGGGTCACAGCGGCAGCGCGACCGTCACGTACTACGTCGCCGACGTGGTGCTGACCGACGCGACGCGGCTGCGGTCGGCGTTCGCGCAGAACCAGTTCGGGACGAACATCGTGGAGAACACGTCGCGGATCGCGGCCGACAACGACGCGGTGTCCGCGGTCAACGGCGACTACTACGGCTTCCGGGACACCGCGTACAACCTGGACGGCGGCGGCTCGTCGACGATGGTCCTCACCCACGCCGTCAACCGGGGCAAGGGGGCGGCGCTGAAGACGGCGTTCGCGCACGTCGGGGACGACGTGGTCTGCGCGGACGCCGACGGGCAGCATCGGGTCGAGGACGTCCTGCGGGTCGCGGCGCACGTACGGCGGACGCGGCGGCCACCCGGTCGACCAGGTGCCGATCGCGACCGTCTACCTGGAGCGCAACGCGTCGTCGCACTTCCGCCCGCTCGTCGACTCGGCCCGCGTGTACGCGCCGCTGCTCAGGTTCGCCGCGTCGTCGATGCTGGCCGGGGTGGTGGACGCGGCGGTGCTGTTCGCGCTGCACGCGGCGACCGGCGCGCTGCTGCCGTCGGTGCTCGCCGCCCGGGCGGTCAGCTCCACCACCAACTTCGCGGTCAACCGGCGCCTCGTCTTCGGCGGCGGGCGGTCCTCGCTTCAGGTGGCGGCTCGCCTCGGCCTGTTCGGGGTCCTGTCGATCATCCGGCTGCGCTCCAACGAGATCGCCCAGCACGAGATCGCCTACTACTTCGCCGCCCTCGCGCTCGGCCTGCTCGCCGGGCTCAGCCCCGCGGTCGGCTGGCTCACCGCCGGGCTGATGGCGCTCGTCATCGGCGGGCTGTTCGTCGCCGACCATCCGCGGCTGTTCGGCCGGTACCGCCAGCAGACCATGCAGCTGGACCGCGCCCACACCGACGAGACCGCGCTGCGGGCGCACCTGGAGGGCCGGCTCGGCGGCCGGGTGGTCAACCTGACCGTCCGGCACGTCGACCTGGTCAACGACACGACGCTCGTCGAGGTCCGGTACGTCGTCGGCGCGACGTCACCCGTCCGGACCGCCGAGCGGGTGACGGTGTGACCACGATGCTCGGCACCGACGACCTCGACCACCTCGACCCGATCGGCCTGGACGAGCTCGTGCGGCAGGCGTCGCTGCAGACCCGGGTCGACCGCAAGTACCTGCTGCCCGCCGACCGGCTCCCCGGAGTGCTGCGCCGCCTCGCCGGGACCGCCAGGGTCCTCGACATCGACGGCCGGCGCCGGTTCGGCTACCGCTCCGACTACTTCGACACGCCCGGCCTGGACAGCTACCTCGCCGCCGCGCACCGCCGGCGCCGCCGCTTCAAGGTGCGGGTCCGCACCTACGTGGACACCGGCGGGCGGTTCGTAGAGGTGAAGACCCGCGGGCCGCGCGGCACCACGGTGAAGGAGCGGGCGCCGTACACCGGCGGGGTCCTGAAGGGTGCCCACATCCCGTGCGATCCTGCGTCGCTCCGGCCGGTGCTGGTCACCCGGTACGAGCGCACGACGCTCTACCTGCCCGCCTCGGACGGCCGGGTCACCATCGACGCCGCGCTGACGTGGGAGCTCCTCGACGGTGCCGCGCTCCGGCTGCCGGACCGGGTGGTCGTCGAGACCAAGGCCGCCGGCGGCGCGTGCGAGGCCGACCGCCTGCTGTGGTCCCTCGGCCACCGGCCCTGCCCGATGTCCAAGTACGCCACCGGCCTCGCCGCGCTGCGGCCGGACCTGCCCGCGAACCGCTGGACGCAGACGCTGCGCCGGCACTTCCCTTCCGCCTCTTCCGCCTGGGAGTTCTGAAGATGCGCATCCGTTCCCGTGTCCTGGCCGCCGTCACGTCCGCCGTCCTCGCCACCGCCGCACTGGCCGGCTGCGGCTCCTCCGGCCCGTCGGCCGGGTCGGGTGGCACCACCCAGTCGACGGCCGCCGCGGCCGCGACCGTCGACGCCACCCAGAGCGCGGCCGCGGTCCTCGCCGCGAACACCGCCGTCCATCAATCCGATACGACCTGGAGCGCGTCCGACGCGGTCACGGTCACGCTGTCGGGCTCCTCGGCCACCGTGGCCGCGAACAAGGGCGTCACCGTCGACGGCGGGAAGGTGACGATCACCGCGGGCGGCACGTACCGGATCACCGGCACCCTCACCGACGGGCAGGTCGTCGTCGACGCGGGCGACGCCACGGTCAAGCTCGTCCTCGACGGCGCTACGATCAGCAACTCCGGCGGCGCGGCGATCGCGGCGACGGCGGCCGGGCAGGTCGTCGTCATCCTCGCCGACGGCAGCACCAACACGCTGTCGGACGCCACCACGTACGCGGACGACGCCGACGTCAACGCCGCCCTGTACAGCGCCGCGGACCTGACGATCGCCGGGTCCGGCGCGCTGACCGTGCACGGCAAGGGCAACGACGCGATCACCGGCAAGGACGGGCTGGTCGTCGCCGGCGGCACCGTCACCGTCGACGCCGTGGACGACGGCATCCGCGGCAAGGACTACCTCGTCGTCACCGGCGGCACGATCACCGTGCGGGCCGGCGGGGACGGGCTCAAGGCCGACAACGCCGAGAAGGCCGACGCCGGCTACGTCGCCGTGCGCGGCGGCACGCTGCGGGTCACGGCCGGCGGCGACGGCGTCGACGCCACCACCGACCTGGTCCAGACCGGCGGCACGATCACGGTCACCGCGGGCGGCGGCAGCGCCGCGAAGGCCGGCGACACGTCCGTCAAGGGCCTGAAGTCGGGCGTGATCAGCGTGCTGGAGGGCGGCACCGCGACCGTCGACGCCGCCGACGACGCGGTGCACAGCGACGGCGCCGTGCACCTCAACGGCGCCACGCTCACCCTGTCCGCGGGCGACGACGGCGTGCACGGCGAGACCGCCCTCGTCATCGACAAGGGCACGGTGAAGGTCGCGAAGTCCTACGAGGGCCTCGAGTCGGCGCACATCACCGTCAACGGCGGCGACGTGACGGTCACCTCCAGCGACGACGGCCTCAACGCCTCCGGCTCCTCCAGCGGCTCGTCCGGCGGCTCGTCCGGCGGCGGCGCGGGCAGCGACACGGGTGGTGGCGCGGGTGCGCAGGGCGGGCCCGGCGGGCGGCAGAGCGGTGGCGGGTTCGGCGGCGGTGGGGAGGAGGTCGGCGACTTCACGGCCACGATCACCGGCGGCACCCTGGTCATCGACGCCGGCGGCGACGGGTTCGACTCCAACGGCACCGCGACCATGACCGGCGGCACGCTCGTCGTCAACGGCCCCACCCAGCGCGGCAACGGCGCCCTCGACGTCAACGGCAGCTTCACGATCAGCGGCGGCGTCCTCGCCGCGGCCGGCAGCTCCGGCATGGTGGTCGCGCCCGGCACCGACTCCGCGCAGGGCTGGCTGTCGGCGACCTTCACGGGCACCGTCGCCGCCGGCACCGCCGTCCAGGTCGTCGACGGCTCGGGGAAGGTGGTCGCCACGTTCGTCACGTCGAAGGCGACCCAGAACCTCGTCTACTCGGCACCCGGGATCACCAGCGGTAGCCAGTACAAGATCTACACCGGCGGGACCTCGACCGGCACCTCCACCGGCGGCCTCGCCCAGGGCGGCACGCTCGGCTCGGCCACCCTGGCCGTGACGGTCACCGCCGGTCAGGCCCCGGCCGGCGGGGGTATGGGCGGCCGCTAGGCGGGCGGAGGGCCGGGCGTGCTCCGCTCAGGAGGCGTCCGGCCCTTCCTTCTGGGTGACCTCGATGACCCTGGTGAGCGCGGCGTGCAGCTGGAGCAGCTCGTCGAGGGGCATGCCGAGCCGGGCGAACACGGCCGGCGGGATCAGCTCCGCCTGCCGCCGCAGCTCCTGCCCCTCGGCGGTCAGCGTGACCGCGAGGAGCCGCTCGTCGTCGCGCGCCCGCTGCCGGCTGATCAGCCCGGCCGACTCGAGCCGCTTCAGCAGCGGCGACAGCGTGCCCGGGTCGAGCTGGAGCAGGCCGCTGAGCTCCTTGACCGACAGCGGCGCCCGCTGCCACAGCGCCAGCATCACCAGATACTGCGGGTGGGTCAGGCCCATCGGCTCCAGCAGCGGCCGGTAGAGCGCGATGACGTTGCGCGAGGCCACCGCCAGGGCGAAGCACACCTGGCGCTCCAGGGCGAGGGGATCCTCGAGGTTGTCGGTCACGAGATCGAGTGTACACTGACGATTGGTACACCAACTATTTGCACGCCAAGCGATTGGGTCTCGGGCATGTTCAAGCGGTCGCAGCGCACGTCGAAAGATCGGTTCGGCGAGTTCTTCTTCAAGATCTTCGGCCCGGCGACCGTGGAGGGCGCCATCCAGGGCTGGCACCCCGAGGCTCGTGAGCAGTACAAGCAGCTTCGCGCCCGGCAGAAGGAGGCCGCCGCGCGCCGCGCGGAGGGGCAGTCGTGACACGATCGGGTGCGTCCTGACGGCCACCCGCGCCCGACCGTCGGCAGCCGACTCGGCCCCGTCGGAGGTGTCGCCGGCCGTGTGCCCGTCAATACGCTCGGTGGCATGACGTGCCCGATCTGCGCCTTTCCGGGCAACGACGCCACCGCGATCCGGTGCGCCAACTGCGGCTTCTCGATGCGGCCCGCACCGCCCAACCCCGCGCCGCCCAACCCCGCGCCGCCCAACCCCGCGCCGCCCAACCCCGCGCCGCCCAACCCCGCGCCGCCCAACCCCGCGCCGCCCAACCCCGCACCGCCCAACCCCGCACCGGCCGTCGCCGCGCC
>NZ_JBFANF010000028.1:0-153580 GCF_040674675.1 Dactylosporangium sp. NPDC049742
CGATCGAGGCGCAGGCGCTGCTCGCCACCTACGGTCAGGGCCGCGACGAGCCGCTGTGGCTCGGGTCGGTGAAGCCGCCGCTTCAGCAGGTCAGCGACGCGTCAGGGGCGCGTCAGGGCCGCTGCGCACACCGTCACCGGCGTCGAGGACTGCCGCAACCTGGACCGGGTCGTCAAGCAGGACCCCGCGGCGGAGACGCTGGTGCTGCGCGGCTCGGCGGTCAACCTGACCGTCGGCAAGGCGCCCGCCAAGGGCTGCGAGGTCACCTGGTAGCTCTTCTCCGGGACCACAGCAGCCAGCCGAGGCCGACCGCGGCGAGGGCGGCCGCGGCGACGGTGAGGCGGAGCCAGACCGGCCACGGGCCGCGGTCGGGGTCGCCGCCCGGGGCGACCCGCGCCGACGGCAGCAGCGCGGAGGCGGCCTGCAGGTCGTAGGTGGTGGAGCCGTCGGCGGTGGTCAGCGGGCGCAGGTCCGGTCCGCTGACCGTGCGGTGCTCGGTGGCGCCGCCCTGGGTGACCAGCGGCCGGTCCTGCGCCGCCCAGCCGACCAGCGCGATCTGCTCCTTCGTGACGATCGGCGCGGGTGGTGTCCCCTGGTCACGCACGTCGGTGGTCAGGAAACTGATCGTGCAGTCGAGCTTGCCCACGCCGGCGTTGTCGGCGACGGCGAGCCACCGGCCGTCCGGCGACCAGGCGGCCTGCCCGGCGATCAGCACGCCGAAGCCGACGGGGTCGAGTCCGGTGACGACCTCACTGTCGGCGAGGTCGAGGATGCGGATCGCGCGCCGCGGCTCGACCTCCGTGTCAGGGGCGCCCTGCACGGCGAGCCGCCGGCCGTCGGGCGAGAACGCGGCGGCCGTCGCCACCGTCGCGAGCCTGGTGGAGGTGCCGGTTGTGAGGTCGAGGACCGCCGATTCGGTGTCGCCCACCGTGTACGCGAGGCGGGTCCCGTCAGGTGACCAGGCCAGCGGCTGGACCGCCCCGGTGCCGGAGGTCGCGCTGGTGGCGGTCACGCCGGTGCGCAGGTCGACGACGGCGACGTCGGTGGCGGCGCCGATGCTGCCGACCGCGACCCGCGTGCCGTCGGGGGCGAGCAGCGCCGGCGCGTCCTGCCAGGTCCCGAGCTCGACTGGGCCGCCGCGCCGTTCGGCCTCGTCGAGCCGGCGGTACGTGTGCCCGTCGGTGCTCAGCACGACCGTCTGCAGGGTGTGCAGCCAGCGCGGGCCGTTGCTGCCCTGCACGTACATGAGGAGCGCGGGGCCGGGCGGTGCCTTGGACACCGGGGCGGTCAGCAGCGACAGGCCCGCGAGGCGGGTCGGCAGGACCGTCCCGTCGGTGGGCGCCGCCGGCTGCGCCAGCAGCCCCGGGCCGAGCGCCGCCGCTGCCAGTACACCCAGCACCCCGGCGGCACTGAGCAGCGGACGCCACCGGCCCGGCTTCGCCGTGGCCCGCGCCATCAGCGCGGCGGGGTCCGGAGGGTCGACGGGGACGGCGTCGGCGATGGAGCGGACGGCCGCGCCGATGCGGGCCTGCGGGTCAGACGACATCGAGGTCCTCCTTGATCGCGGTCAGCGCCCGGTGCAGCAGCGACTTGACCGTGCCCGGGCGGCAGCCGAGCGCGGCGGCGATCTGCGCCTCCGGCAGGTCGAGGTAGAACCGCATGAAGACGGCCGCCCGCTGCCGCGGCGAGAGCTTCCGCAGCGCGGCCCGGACGACCTGGGCGTCGGGTGTCGTCTCGGCGGTCAGCTCCCACGAAGCGGTGGCGTGGCGGCGCTCCAGCCGGCGGCGGCGCACCCACGACGTGCACCGCGACACCACCGCCCGGCGCAGGAACGGCACCGGCTCGCGGACCTGGTCGCCGCGGCGGAACCACTCGATGAACGCCTCCTGCGCGACGTCCTCGGCCGCGGCGAGGCTGCCCGTCGTCAGATACGCCAGCCGGACGAGCGCCGGGTAGTGCGCGGCGTACACCTCCCGGAAGTCCTCCTGGTCGAGGCCCTCCGGGGCGGGATCGTCAGTCACCACGGTCACATCGTGCAGGCGCACGAGGTGCCGGGTCGGTTCCGGCTACCTTCCCATGAGTTTTTCGACGTCGGCGAGCTCCGCCGCGGTGAGCGGCCCGTGGGCGAGCGCGCCGGCGTTCTCCTCGACCTGCGCGACGGTGCGGCAGCCCGGGATCGGCACGGTCCGGCCGCTGTACGCCCACAGCCACGCGAGCGCACCCTGGGCGAGGGTCCGGCCGCCGGACGTCAGGACGTCACGGACGGCGTCGATCCTGTTCAGGAACTCCGCCGCCGGCCGCCCGCCGCTGAAGTAGGTCATCCACTCGGGGCTGAGCCCGCGGACGTCGTCCTCCGGCAGCTTCGACTCGGCGGTGTACCTGCCGCCGAGCAGACCCATCGCGAGCGGCCCGCGGATGATGACGCCGAGGTCGTGCTGGTCGGCGACGGGGATCACGCCGAAGGATCCCCGCAGCACCGAGAGGTCCGCCTGGATCGTGGTGCAGTGGACGCCGGCCTCGGCGAACGCGGTCGCCCGCTCCGGGAAGTCGGTGCTCCACCCGTACGCGCGGACCAGGCCCTGCTCCACGAGCGCCTCGAGGGCCGGGATCAGGTCCAGCGCCTGCGGGATGGGCAGGCCGTTGATGTGCAGCTGGTACAGGTCGATGTAGTCCGTGCCGAGCCGCCGCAGCGACTCCCGGACGGCCCGCCCGACCCCCTCGGGCGTGCCGTCGTCGGGGCCGACCTGGCGGGTCTGCTCGTCGAACGTGCCGCCGAACTTCGTGGCGATGACCGCCTGGTCCCGTCGTCCTTGCAGGGCCGTGGCCAGGATCTTCTCGCTGTGCCCGGCGCCGTAGACGTTGGCGGTGTCGAAGAACGTGACGCCCAGGTCGAGCGCCCTGCGGATCGCCCGGATCGACTCGTCGTCGTCGACCTCGCCCCAGCCGAGCGGCTGGTCCCCGGCCCAGAAGGGCCCACCGATCGCCCAGCAGCCGATCCCCAGCGCGCTGACCTCGATGCCGCTGCGGCCCAGTTTCCTCGTTTCCGTCATGGTCGTCAGGCTGCCAGCTGGAGCGCGCTCCAGGTCAACTCGTGCAGCTCCACGTGACCGCGACCGGCTCCGCGCTCATCTCGCTGCCCCGGCTGGACAGGTATCCGGCGACGACCGTCCCGTCGTCGCTGAGCACCTCGACGGTCAGCATCGCCGTCTTCTCGTCGTACCCGGCCGGCAGCGGCAGCTTCTGCGTGGTGCCGTCGGGCGCGGCGATCGTCTGCTCGCCGGCGATCCGGCCCTGGGCGTTGACCACCCACATCAGGTCGTCCGCCGTGTCGAGCTGGCCGGTGCGCAGGTTCCACCGCGGCGCACCGATGAACCTGCCGCCGCGGGCCGGCTCGTCGTGCCCGGCCCAGCCGACCACCCAGCCGTCCCGGATCCCCTTGGCGGTGTACGTGGTCGCGGGCTTGCCGTTGACCTGCGGCAGCGGCAGCTGCTGGACGGTGCCCGCCGGCGACCAGACGTAGCCCAGGTCCGCCTTCACCTCGCCGCCGACCAGGGCGCCGACCACGGTGCCGTCCTCGTCGATGCCGGTCGCCTTGCCGGTCATGCCCTTCGCCGGCGTCGCCAGCATCGTCGGCTGCGCGTCCGGCGACGCCCACATCGCCGCCCTGCCCTGCACCGACCCGACGATGACCTCCCGTTCGTTGATCGCGAACGCCTGGGCGTCGGTACCGGCGAGCTTGCTGAACTTCCCGTCCTTGTACACCCACGCCGTGGTCGTGTCGGCGGTGGTGAAGCTGGCGCCGACGAGCACGCCCTTGGAGGTGGCGTCGTACAGCGTCGGGTCGTCGCCCGGCATGGGCACCTTCCGCAGCTGCCGGTCCTCCCACACGACGGTCGACGGGTGCCCGCTCTCGTAGGTGCGGCCGACGATGTACCTGCCGGTCGGGTCGGACCCGCTGACGACCGCCTTCCCCTCCGCGAGCTTCTGCACCTCGCACCCCTTCGGGCCGGTGCTCCGGCTCGGTTCCGGGTTGGGGCTCGCTCCCGTCACGGATGGCTTGTCCGCCCCGCCGTCCGCCACCGCGGCCCATCCGGCGACCGCCACGATGACGGCCGTGGCGCCGGCGCCCGCGATCCGCACCCGCCGGTGGTGCCGGTCCCCGTCGGCCATCGCCCGCGCGACGTCCACCGTGGACGGTCCCATCGGCCGCCCACCGGCCAGCGGCCGCAGCAGCGCCGCACCGTCCTGTTCGTGCTCGTGCTCGTGCACCGTCATCGTCCTCTCCGCATCTCGGCCGGTTCGGCCTCCTCGACGTACCTGCGCAACGTCGCCAGCCCGCGGGCGGTCTGGCTCTTGACCGTGCCGGGCGAGCAGTCCAGCATCGCGGCGACCTCGTCCACCGGCAGGTCGCACAGGAACCGCAGCACCAGCACCGCCCGCTGCCTGCGCGGCACCCGGGCGAGCGCGGCCCGCAGCACGACGGCCTCCGCCACCTGCTCCGCCGCCGCGCTCCGCGGGTCCGGCGCGTCAGGCGGCTCCGCCGTCAACCCGACCCGGAACCAGGTCCGCCGCCGCTCGTCGACGAACCCACGGACGACCATCGTCCGCACGTACTGGTCCAGATGCTCGACGTCCCGAATCCGCTGCCACTTGACGTACAGCTTGGTGATCGCCTGCTGCACGAGATCGTCGGCCCGGTGCTCGTCCCCGCACAGGATGTACGCCAGCCTCCGCAACGACGGCATGGCGCCGCTCACGTACTCGACGTACTCGCGCTTCGCCTCGGCCCGCATGCCCACCCTCCCTGGTGTCGCGACTTCAACGCATCCCGCCCGGTCCGCGGTTGCACGGTTTCCGCCGGAAATTTCAGCCCCGCAGCCGGCAGCACAGACGGGTGACGCCCTGCCCCCGCGATGACCGTCGGTTCCTCAAACCTGGCGGCCTCTCCGGTGCGTACGAGTTCACGGAGCACCCGGACACCGCCGGGATCAGGTTGATCCGCAACTCGTCCAGCAGTCCCGCGTCGAGGCACCGGCGGGCGACCTGTCCCGGCCCGACCCCGACGATCCCGCCGCCGGCGACCGCGACGGCCTGCTCGACGGCGCGCCTGTACTGGCCAGCCCCGCTGTCTTGCACGCCGGCGACGACCTTCTTGTCCACAAGTGACGGTCTCCCGGCGCGCGGCCTCCTGCGCTCGCGGGCCTCCAACGTGAGGACCTCTGGCTCACGGGCTTCTGGTGCGCAGTTTTCTGACGCGGGGACCTCCGGCTCGCGACCTTCTGGTGCGTGGGCAACATCGTCACGCTCGGGGAATGGGTGCGGCCCTGACCAGCGTGGCCAGCGACGACCTGCCCGCCGCGCGGACAGACGCCCAGTGGCTCTCGGTGCGCCAGGTCCAGCGCTGCCTCGCCGCCGAGCAGACCACGGTCGACGCCTGGACCCGCCACCGCAGACTCGAACGCTGCCGCAAACCCGGTCGACCGGCCGGCCACCACCCACATCCATGGCGCGGTGCCCACCAGGACCGTTGTCGAAGAACTGCTCCGCTCGCGATGGCACCCTCAAGCTCATCCACCACTGCGACCGACGCACCCGAGCCGCCTCATAGCCAGACCACCCCGCGCGCCGGACCACCCCGAGCTGGACCGCACCGAGCGCAGCCCCCGGGCGAACCAGTCCACACCGCCCGCGCCGAGCCCTGCCACACCGAACCAACCCGTGCCGAACCGCACCGCAACCGGACCGCATCAAAGCCCAGCCCCGCCGAACCAGGCCCCACCCGGCCACGCCAAGCCCAGCCGGACCAGCCCTCGCCGCGACCCGGGCCGAACCACGCCCAGCCGAACCAGACCACACCGCCCACACCGAGCCCAGCCATGCCAGACCGCGCAGACCCCGCCGCAACCGAACCACGCCAAGCTCTACCCGAATCAGCCCGCGCCGCGATCGGACCACGTCAAGCCCAGCCGCGCCGAACAGCCCATGCCCAGCCACGCCGGACTACCCCTCGCCGCGACCCATGCCAAACCACGCCCAGCCCCACCCGAACCGGCCCACGCCGAGCCAGCCCTCGCCGCAACCGGACCGCGTCAAGCCCAGCCCCGCCGAACCAGACCACGCCAGTAGCCGGGCCGCGTCGCGGTGGGCCAGACCGTGCCAGGGGCGCGGGGCGGCTGGGGTCAGGCGGGGCGGACGTCGAGGCCTAAGGCGACCGCGATCATCGCTGCCTGGTCGGTCGTGATGATGGCGTTGCGGAGCTCGGTGGTCAGGGGGTCGAGGCCGGACAGGTCGCTGCCGCGCAGGTCGCAGCGGGTGAGGTCGGCCTTCTGGAGGGCGGCGCCGGAGAGGTCGACGTCGCGGAAGGTGGCGCCCTCGCAGCGGGCGGCGGTCAGGTCGGCCTCGCGCATGCGGACGCCGGTGAACTCGGCGCTGCTGAGCTTCGCGGCGGGCAGGGCGACGAACGACCAGTCGCCCTCCTCGACCTTCAGCAGCTCGAAGGTGCAGCGGTCGAAGGCGCTGCCGACCAGCTTGCAGCGGGTGAAGGTGGCGTCGAAGAAGTTGCAGCCGACGAATGTGCAGTTGAGGAACGCGACGTCGGTCTGCACGGAGCAGTTGAACCTGACGTTGGTGAACGTGCACTCGGTGAAGACCGACCGCTCGTTGGTCGCCTCGCACATGTCGACGTCGACGAACGCGACCCCGGAGTGCTCCAGTCCGACGGCGTGGTGGTCGGTCCAGTCGTCGTCGTAGATCGTGGTGTGGGTCAGTGCTCGCCGCTCAGCCATGCCTCACCTTCTCACCTTGGTACGACAAAAAACGTCGTCAGGCGGCCGCCGTCGTACAGGTGGAAGGCCAGCGCGGGTGGCGCGGAGAGGTCCAGGCCGCCGTCGCCCTCCCACGGAAGGACCAACGTCGATGCCACACCGGGGGCGGACAGCACGGGTACACCGGCGAAGACGCTGGCGGTGGCGCTGTGGATGTGCCCGCACAGCAGCGCGAGGACGTTGGGGTGCCGGGCGATGACCTCGGCGAGCCGGGCGGCCCCGAACTGGCGCACGCGGTCGGCGGCCGGATGGCCGATCGTCACCGGCGGGTGGTGGAAGCACACGAGGGACGGTGCGCCCTCCGCCAGGACGTCGTCGAGCCACGCCAGCGTCTCGTCCGCCAGCCATCCGTCGTCACGCCCCGGGATCGACGAGTCGCACAGCGCGAACACCAGGTCGCCGACCCGCGCGACCTGGTCCACGGGCCCGGCGCCGCCGGCGGCCACGTAGCGGCGGAACTCGGGCCGCGAGTCGTGATTCCCCGGCGTCTGCAGCAGCGGTACGCCGAGCCGTTGCAGCACCTTCGCGGCCGAATACTCCGACGCCCGCCCGTGATCCGCCACGTCGCCCGTGACCAGCACGGCGTCGACGGGCCGGCGCAGGCGCTCCAGGTAGGAGAGCACCCGCTCCACCCGCTCGGCGCTGCGCCCGCCGTCACCGTCGTCGAAGTGGGTGTCGCTGACGTGCGCGATGAGGGTCACCGCCCGACGGTACGACCGCCGCCGACCCTCCTTCGAGATCCAATCGCACCGGCGCGGCCCACGCCCGTGGCGCCCGCCGCCGGACGGGCCGGAGATCGGTGGATTCCTCGGTATCGTGGTTTGGGTGATCGAGCTGTTGTTCGAGCCGGGGGACCTGGCGCGGCTGCGGTTCGCGCGCTCGCCCATGCAGGAGCTCGTGAGCAGCGTGCGGGTCGCTGATCACGCCGGGCGGGTGCGGATGCATCAGCCGTGGGTCAGGTCGGTGCGAGGGGGCGTGTCGGCGCTGCGGCTGGACCTGCTGCGGGCGCTGCTGGGCGATCGGCGGTACGTGCCGGAGTTCCTGGCGCCGGCGCCGGACCGGATGGACACCAGGTTCGGCGACGAGCTGGCGCGGGTGCGCAGCACGCCGGGTGAGGTGGTGCGGGCGCAGCTGGACCTGCTCGGCAAGCCGCTGCCTGAGGCGTTGCTGCCGTTGTACGAGGACCCGGAGCGCCATCTGGGGCGGCTGGCGGCGGAGATCCAGGCGTACTGGCAGGTCGCGATCGAGCCGATCTGGTCGCGGCTGGCCGGGCTGCTCGACGCCGAGATCGGCCATCGCGCGGATCAGCTGACGTCGGGCGGCATCGTACGGCTGCTGGGAAACCTGCATCCGGAGCTGGAGTACGCCGAGGACGCGCTGCGGATCCTCTGGCCGACGTGGCAGTCGCGGAACCGGCTGGAGGGCGCGGGGCTGCTGCTGGTGCCGTGCGTGTTCGCGTGGCCGTCGCTGCTGGTAGACACCAGCCCGGAGTGCCCGGCGCTGATCTACAGCCCGCGCGGCGTGGGGCAGGTGTGGGAGGGCACGGCCCGGGTGACGGTGCCACCGGTCGCCGACCTGCTCGGGCGCAGCCGGGCGGCGCTGCTGGTGAAGCTCGACCTTCCGCTGTCCACCACGCAGGTCGCGCGGGATCTGGGGCTGAGCGCGGCGTCGGTCAGCGAGCACCTGTCGGTGCTGCGCCGGTCGGGGCTGGTCACGTCCAGGCGGTCGGGGCGGCAGGTCCTCTACCAGCGCACGGCTCTGGGCACCGACCTCCTGGGAGCCGCGACAACGGGTCGCGACGACAGGGCCGCGACGATTCGGTGACGACCGAATCGTGGAGCCGCCGCCGCGGCCGCGCCCACCATGTCGGAAGACATGAAGGAGGCCCACATGCGTGTGGTGAAGACGTTGGTCATGGCGGCGGCGATCGTGGCGATGACGGCGGGGACGGCGGCCGCGTCGAGCGGCACCGGTGGTTGGGAGCCGACGAGCACGCCGCCGTTCGTCATCCCGGCCGGCGAGGTGTGCCAGTTCGAGGTGAAGGGCGACATCGTCCGGGACAAGGAGCGGATGCGCACGCCCGCCACCTATCCCGACGGCTCGCCGAAGGTGCAGGATTTCGCCGGTGTACTGGTGATCCGCTACACGAACACGAGCAACCACAAGTCGGTCGTGCGGGACGCCACCGGCACGATCCGCGTGTACTACCTGGAGGACGGCACCCGCATCCTGCAGCTGCACGGCAACAACGCACTGCCGATCAAGGCGGCCAACGTCGGCTTCCCCGGCGGCGACTACATCACCCACGGCGACTTCGTCGTGATCAGGCACCCGGACGGCAACCGCGAGGTCCCGGTCCAGCTCGGCACGATGGAGAACCTCTGCCGGACCCTCGCGTAGAGCACAGCGAGCGAAGGGCCCCCGCCGTGTGGCGGGGGCCCTTCTGGGAGGAACTAGAGCGCCGGGTAGGCGTTCGTCATCAGCTGCTGGAACTGGGCCGAGAACCAGGCACCGGAGACCGGGGCGTTGGGCAGGGCGCCACTCATGCTGTTGCCGTTGCGGCCGTTACCGGTGTAGGTCGGGTCGCACATCCCGTCGAAGCCCTTGCCGCCCGGGTTGTTCGGGCCGGTGGGGATCAGCGAGCTGGAGCCGTCGGACTCGCCCGGGGGCTTGATCCAGACGTACGCGTCGATACCGGTGGCCGGGGTCGCCCGCGGACGCTCGCCGAGGCCGGCGCCGGACTGGTTGCACCAGTTACCGGCGTGGATGCGGCGGTCGATGCGGGACGCGTTGACCCAGGTGTTCATGTCGGTCGAGGTGCTCGCCGCGGTCGGCCGGGCGGAGCCGCCCCAGCCGTTGCGGGAGGTGTCGATCAGCATGCCGATGTTGCTGTTGAAGCCGAGCGAGACCAGCTTCGTGCGGAACGCCTGCGCGAAGGAGAGCTCGTCGGTGTAGAAGTTCCAGTCGACCCACTTGGACTGGCGGACCGACTGGCCGCCGACGGTGGCGTTGATGGTGACGAACGGCTCGACCAGGGCCGAGTAGTTCGCGGTGTTGGTGATGAAGCCGTCGACGGTGGCGAAGCCGCCGGTGGCACCCTGCGCCACCTGGGCGAAGAGCTGCGCGGCGGGGCCGAAGTTGCTGTCCCAGCCGAGCCAGCCGTGGTGCGCGGCGTCGATGTAGTTGTAGGTGTTGGTGCCGGCGGCGTGCAGCTTGCTCAGGGCGTACTGGATGCCCGTGGAGTAGTTGCCGTTGGCCTTCATGACCGCGCAGGCCGCGGTCGCGCCGGCCTCACCGCCCGCGTTGGTGACGATGTTGGGCAGCGAGTCGATCTCGACGATGTTGACGATGCGGATCGACTTGTACTTCGGGTCGGCCTCGATCGCGGCGATCGGGTCGATGTACTCGGTCTTGTACCGGTCGATCTCTGTCGGGCCGAGCTCGCCGTTGGAGGCCAGCGCGGCGCAGTCACGGCCGGGCAGGTTGTAGATGACGAACTGCGCGAGCGTGGCGCCCTGGGCGAGGGCGTTGTCGAGGTGCTTGCGCATGCTCGTCGTGTACCCGGAGCCCGCCGGCGCGGTGATGGCGGCGATCGTGTCCAGCCAGACACCGGTCGGCTGGTTGGAGACCCGGCTGCCACCGGGCTCGGCGGCGGCCTTGGCGGACCAGTCCGGGTTCACGTAGACCTTGGCGCCGACGTACGGGTTGTCGACGTGCGTCGGGTCGTTGCCACCGGTGGTGACGGTGATCGGGACCGCGGTGCTGGTGGTCGACAGGTTCGCCGCGTTGTACGCCTTGGCGGTCAGCGAGTACGAGCCGGCGGCGACGTTGGTCCAGCTGTAGGTGTACGGCGAGCTGGTGTCGGTGCTGAGCAGCGTCGAGCCGTTGTAGAACTCGACCTTGCTGATCGTGCTGCCGGACGAGGTCGCGGTCGCGGCCAGGCTCACCGTGGCGGGCGCGGTGAACGAGGAGCCGGACGACGGGCTGGTCAGCGACACGACCGGAGCGGTCGGGTTCTGCGACTGGGACTGCGACTGCGACGGCGACGGGCTCGTCGGGTTGCCCGTGCACGCCACGCCGTTCACCGTGAAGTTGGTGCCGGCCGGGTTGGCGCTGCTCCAGTTGCCGTTGAACCCGAACGAGATGACCCCGCCGGTGGCGACGGTGCCGTTGTAGCTCAGGTTCGTGGCGCTGACGTGCGTGCCGGTCTGGGTCTTGTTGGCGTTCCAGATCTGCGAAATGGTCTGGGACGCGTTGCCGAAGTCCCAGCCGACGTTCCAGCTGGTGAGCGGGTCGCCGAGGTTCGTGACGTCGACCTGGGCACCGAAACCGCCGGGCCACTGGTTGGTGATCGTGTACTTGGCCGAACATCCGGCCGCCGCGAACGCCTGGTTGGCGATCAAAACGGTACCCCCGGCCGCCACGACTGCGGCGGCCGATATGAGGGCGAGCTTGCGCCTCATCGAGTCTCCTTACTTGGTGTTGCGGCTGATGCGTCACACGGTCCGCATCGGCCCGTCACCCCGTCAAGGCGATCGATCGCGGGGTGCCGCCCACCTCGTGCGGAATCGGAAAGAGGCCTGAAACTTTCGCCGCGAACCCCCGTCCGACCAGCCCGTTCATGGCCGACGCGGGCACGGTCCGGGCTCCCGCCGACGACCGCCACGACGGTTCCGCATCGAGTTTCATGGATTCCTTTGTACGGAAGGTGCGGTTACCCGAACCCGGAGGCTCGCGGCAGCACCGATGCCCCGGGGACCCGCCTCGACCAGGCTCGACGGCATGGAACCCGTCCTGGCACTCGAGAACGTCGCCCGCGTCTTCCCCCGCGGCATCGTCGCGCTCCGGCAGGTGTCGCTGACCGTCGGCGCCGGAGAGTTCGTCGCCGTCATGGGGGCGACCGGCTCGGGCAAGAGCACGCTGCTGCACTGCGCCGCCGGGCTGGACCGGCCGACGTCCGGCTCGGTCCGGCTGGCCGGACGCGAGATCAGCAGGATGCGGGAACGGCCGCTCACCCGTTGGCGGCGCGACCGGGTGGGCTTCGTCTTCCAGTCGTACAACCTGCTGTCCGAGCTCACCGTCCGGCAGAACCTCGCGCTGCCCGGGCGGCTCGGCGCGCCCCGCCGGCGCGGCGTCGAGGAGGTGCTGGCGGCGGTCGGCCTCGACGGCACGGGGCGGCGGCCCGTCGGCGAGCTCTCCGGCGGCCAGCGTCAGCGGGTGGCGATCGCCCGCGCCCTGGTCACCGGGCCGTCGGTGATCTTCGCGGACGAGCCCACGGGCGCCCTCGACCCGGCCACCGGCGGCCAGATCCTCGGCCTGCTGCGCCGGGCCGCCGACCGGGACGGCGTGACCGTGCTGATGGTGACCCACGACCCCGCGGCCGCGGCGTGGAGCGACCGCCTCGTGCTGCTCCGCGACGGCACGGTGGCCGCCGACACGGTGACCCCGGACGCGCTCACCATCGCCGGCCGCCTCCAGAGCGTGTCGGCGGGGGCGATCGCATGATCCGGCAGGCGCTGCGGGCCAACCCGTGGTCGTTCCTCGGGCCGTTCACGACCCAGCTGCTGGCCGCCGCCCTCGTCACGGCCGGGCTGGGCATCACCGCCTCGATCGACCGGGCGCCGCTGGACGCGGCCGGCCGGCGGGCGCTGGCCGACAGCGGCATCGCCGACATGGCGGTCATCTTCGTCATGATCGCGATCTACCTGTCGGTCGTCATCGTCGGCGTGACGATGACCGCCACCATCGCCCAGCAGGCCCGCGACATCGCCCTGGTACGTGCGATCGGCGCCACCCCGGGCAGGGTCCGCCGCTCGGTGGCCGCCCAGGCGGCGGTCGTCGCCGTGCCCGCCACGCTGCTCGGCGTGCCGCTGGGCGGCGCCGGCGGCCGCGCCTGGATCGACGGCGTCGTCTCGCACGGTTTCGCCCCGCCCGCGGTGACGTTCCACCCGCACCCGGCCGCGCTCCCGGTCGCCCTCGCGGTCACGGTCGGCACGTCGCTGCTCGGCGCGCTGGTCGCGGCGGTCCGGCCGTCCCAGATCCGGCCCGCCGCGGCCCTCGCGGAGTCGGGCGCGCCGCGGCGCCGGACCGGCGTCGTGCGCACCGCCGCCGGGCTCGTCCTGGTCGCGGGCGGCGCGGGGCTGTCCGTCGCGATCGCCGGCCTGGACGCGGAGACCACCGACGCGCTGGGGCTCTTCGTCATGCTCGCCCTCTGCGTCGGGGCGGGACTGCTCGGCCCGGTCCTGCTCAAGGTCACCGCGCTGGCGGGACGGCTGTTCGGCGACACCGGCCGGCTCGCGGGCGACGCCATCGCAGTCCGGGCGAAGGCGCTGTCCGGGGCGCTGGTGCCGCTCACCCTCGCCATCGCGTTCACCGCCGTCAAGGTGGTCATGTTCAAGACGGCCGAGCGGCTCACCGGTACACCTGCCGCAGACGCCGACAGATGGCTGGAGTATTCGGGGACCGCCGTCTACGTCGGTTTCGCGGCCGTGGCGGCGGTCAACACGCTCGTCACGGTGATCCTCGACCGCCGCCGGGACCTGGCGATCACCCGGCTCGCCGGGGCGACCCGCGGACGCGCGCTGGCGGCCGTCGTCTGCGAGGCTCTGCTGGTGACCGGGACGGCGCTGGTGGTCGGGGCGGCGGTGGCCGCGACGACGACCCTGCCGTTGCTGCACACCGGGCTGGGCACCTGGCGGCCGTGGCTGCCGGCGAGCTGGCTGCTGACCGGCGTGCTCGGCACGGCCGCCCTGGTCCTGGCCGGCACGGCGCTGCCCGCCGCCCTGGCGATGCGCCGGCCGCCGATCGAGACGGTGCGGTGACCGTGCTGACGACCGTGCTGACGGCCTGGCTGACCCGCCGGGCCTGGCGGGAGCTGGCGTACCTGGTCTCCGGGGTGTTCGCCGGTCTGCCGGCGGTCGTCCTCGCCCTGGTCGGCGTCGTCGCCACCGCCGCGTCGGTGCTGACCGTGGGCCTGCCGCTGCTGGTCGGGGTGCTGGCGGTCGCCCGGCGCCTCCCGCGGTACTTCCGGGGGCCGGCGCGGCGGCTGCTCGGCTGGGACTGGAGCGACCCGCCGCCGCTGCCGGGCCGCACCGTGTGGCGGCGGATCCGGGCGCTGCCGGCCGACCCCACGGCCTGGCGGGCGCTCATGTACGGCGTCGCCCACTGGCCAGTCATGCTCGCCGGGGCGTATCCCGGGCTGATCTGCCTGGTGCTCGCGCCGGTCGCCGTCACCTGCCCGCTGTGGTGGCCGCTGGTGCCGGACGGCTGGCGCGCCCTGGACACCACCACCTGGGCGGGCACCTGGTGGATCGCGCTGCAGGGCGCGGCGGTCCTGCTCGCCACGCCCTGGTGGCTGCGCCTGATGGTGCTGCTCGACCGGCTCCTCGTGCGCGGGCTGCTGCACCCCACCCGCTCGCAGCGGCGCATCGCCGACCTGGAGGCGGGGCGGGCGGCCCTGCAGTCCGACGCGGCGGCGCTGCTGCGCCGGGTGGAGCGCGACCTGCACGACGGCACGCAGGCCCGGCTCGTCGCCCTCGGCCTGACCCTGGCGCGGATCGAGCACCGCAGCACCCAGGAGACGGTCCGCGAGCTGGCGGCCGACGCGCGGGGCACGGTCACGGAGGCCCTCGCGGAGCTGCGCGACATCGTCCGCGGCATGCACCCGCCCGCGCTGGACGACGGCCTCGACGTCGCCCTGGCCACCCTCGCGGCGCGCAGCGCCGTCCCCGCGGACGTGAGCGTGTCGCTGGCCACCCGCCCGCCGGACGCGACGGCGTCGGCGGTGTACTTCGCCGTGGCCGAGCTGCTGACCAACGTCGCCCGCCACGCCGGCGCCACCCGGGTGCGCATCGACCTGCGCGCCGCGTCCGGCCGCCTGCGCCTGACCGTGACCGACGACGGCCGCGGCGGCGCGGCTTGTCCGGCGGGCGCGCAGGGTTCGGCGGGTTCGGCCGCCGGCACCGGGCTGGCGGGGCTGACCCGCCGGGCAGCCGCGTTGGACGGCTCGCTCGCCGTGGACTCCCCGGCCGGCGGCCCGACGACGGTCACCATGATCCTTCCCGAACGGCCCTGAGAGGACCTGTCGATGCGCGTGGCCATCGCCGAGGACAACCCGCTGCTGCGGGACGGCATCGCGCTGCTGCTCGCCGAGCACGACATCGAGGTGACGGCCGCGGTCGGCGACGCGGAGGCACTGCTCGCCGCGGTCGCCGCGGACCCACCTGACGCGGCGGTCGTCGACGTACGGATGCCGCCCGGCCACGTCGACGAAGGACTGCGGGCGGCGCTGGCGATCAGGGCCACGCACCCCCAGGTCGGGGTGCTGGTCTTCTCGCAGTGGGTCGAGACCGGCTACGCCCGCCGGCTCCTCTCCGAGAACGCCGGTCACGTCGGCTACCTGCTGAAGGACCGCATCGTCAGCACCGGCGAGTTCGTCGGCGCGCTGCAACGCGTCGCCGCCGGCGGCACCGCCCTGGACCCCGAGGTCGTCCGGCAGCTGCTCGCCACGCCCGCCGCCGACGCTGGGCTCGCCCGGCTGAGCGACCGGGAGCGGGAGATCCTCGGCCTGCTCGCCGAGGGCCGCTCCAACGTCGCCATCGCCGAACGCCTGCACCTGGTCGAGCGCAGCGTCGAGAAGCACGTCACCGCCATCTTCACCAAGCTCGACCTGCCGCAGGCCCGCACCGACCACCGCCGGGTGCTGGCCGTCCTGCGTTACCTGAGGTCCTGACGCGCGGCGACGGCAAGGTACGGTATGCGCGCTTGCCAGGTGGCATCGAGTCAGCTGGCTGGCTCAGCCGCACCACTCGACAGGAGGCCGGGCACGCTGTGGACCACCAGATCCTGTTCGTCCTCGGCGTCCTCCTCGGCAATGCCGTCGGGTGCCTGCTGGCCGTGTTCTGCCTGGTCCGGATGACCGACCAACGACGCTCGGCGCGCAGCCGCCTCCTGCTGGTGCTGGTGGCGTCGTGGGCGCTGGTCGAGACCGCGCGCGACGACATGCTCTTCGTCGCCGCCACCGCCATCCACATGAGCGACTACCAGGTCCACTTCTTCCTGGCCCCGAGCATGGCCCTGACCGTGCTAGCGGTGGTGTTCACGGCCGGCGTCCTGTGGCTGGTCGCCAAGCACCCTCATCCAGTGTGGACAGCCGGCGCGGGCACGGCGGTCGGCCTGCTGCTGGGCGTGATGAGCCTGCAGGCCGCGCTCGCCGGGCGCACCAGCTCGGCCCTGTCGATCGACACCGTCAACGCCCTGGTCGTCGCCGCCGGGCTCGGCGTCGCGACCGGCGTCTCGGTGTGGCTGGGCACCGGCGCCACCCGCCGGTCCGCCGTCGCGACCGCCGTCACCGTGCTGGCCATCTGCCTGACGATCGCGCAGTACCGGATCGCCAGCGTGGTGACCACGGACCCGTCCATCCAGGTCGACAGCAACGCCGGAATCGACCCGATCCAACTGGGCGTGTTCACCGCCGTGGCATTCGGCATCCGAGCCATCGCGCTCACCGTCATGAGCATCATCGACGAGAGCAGCCTGGAGCCCTCACCGGACCAGGACCTGCTCGCCATCCGCGACCGGCACTGACACAACCACGCCCCGTGAGCAGGGGGCGTTCATGACCACCCCATCCATTCAGGAGCGGACATGCGACAGCATGCACTGCGCCGTACCCTGCTCTACGCAGCGGTGACGGCAGCCACGATCACCGGCGCGGCGGTCTCCACCACGCCGGCGCACGCCGCGACCGGCACAAGTGTCATCACCGTGGGCGCGGGAGCCACGATGATGGTGGACGACGAGCTGCCGACCGGGACGATCTCCGGCCGCCTGCTGAACCGGGACGGCACGCCGACCTGGGCATACCTCACGGTCTTCGACAGCGCCGAGCAGAACTTCGTCACCAGCGTCACCGTGCCGTCCAGCGGCGCGTTCACGCTCGATCTGCCGGCCGGCTCGTACAAGCTCAACTACCGGGTCCGCAACGCGTTCGACCAGTGGTCGGGCGGGAAGACCTCCTACGAGACCGCGGTGCCCGTCGAGGTGACCGCCGGCCAGGCGGTGCAGGTCGTGGAGACGGTGCTGCCGACGGGTTCGGTCGGCGGGCGGCTGACCAAGGCCGACGGCAGCCCGGCGGCCAACGTGGGCGTCACCGCCAGCCAGCCGGGCGGTAGCGGCTCGGGCTGGACGAGCACCGGCACCGACGGGCGGTACCGCATCGACGACCTGACGCTCGGCGACTACGTCGTCGCGTTCTCGGGGCCCGCGGGGGTCTCGCAGTACGCGCACGGCACGCTCGACAGCGCCGCGGCCGACCGGTTCACGGTGACCGACGGCCAGCTGACCACGGTCGACGAGACCTTCCTGCCGACAGGCTCGCTCCGGGTCGTCGCGCACGACGCCACGACCGGCGAACCGCTGGAGAACTTCTGCGTGTGGGCGACGAACACCGACAACGTCAGAGGCTGCGCCACCGGTGCCGAGTTGCTGATCACCGGCCTCTTCGTCGGCACGTACACACTCAACGTCAACATCGACGACCACCTCCACCTGACGGTGCCCTACGCGCCGGTCACGATCGCCGCCGGGCAGACCGCGACGATCGACGTGGCCATGCGCCAGGGCGCGTCGATCACCGCCACCATGGTCAGCCGCGACGGCGGCACCGCGGTCGACGGCTGCATCGGCGTGGCGAACATCGACCAGCCCTACGGCTACGACCCGTACGGCTTCTGCTCGGACGAGCGGCCGGGCCCGACGCCGGGCTCTGTGGTGATCGGTCCGCTGGAGCCGGGCACGTACCAGCTGCTCGCCGACCCGCGCGGCGACGCACTCGGCCTGCAGTGGGTCGGCGCGGCCGGCGGCACGGGCGACCGCGACGCCGCCCAGCGGTTCACGGTCGCGTCCGGAGACGCGATCACCACGCCGACCATCCAGTTCGACCGGGCCGGCACGGTCCGCGGCAAGGTGACCGACGTCAGCACCGCCGCCCCGGTCGCAAGCGTCTGCGTCTCGGTCGTCGCCCTGTCGCACGGCTTCGCCCCCCAGGGCGGCTGCGCGTTCTCGACCGGCGCCGACGGCACGTACAGCATCCCGGGCGTCGGCCCGTACGCATGGCCGGTGCAGTTCATCGGCCGCGGGTACCAGTGGCGCTGGTCCGGCAACGCGGTGAACCGCCCCGAGGCGACGAAGGTGACGGTGCCCGCCGGCAAGAAGGCCGCCGCGAACATCAAACTGCGCACCGGCGGCGGCACCCTCACCGGCACGGTCCACGACCCGGCCGGCAACCCGCTCAACGCGTACGTGGTCGCGTACGACGCCCTGTCCGGCGAGGCGCTCCACTCCGGAGACAGCAACAACCAGTACAGCACCCCGCCCATGACATTCACGATCCCGAACATCGCCCCGCAACAGATCAAGATCTTCTACCAGCTGCCCGACGGCCGCAGCGGCTGGCTCGGCGGCGCCGACCTCGCCCACGCCCAGACGTACCAGATCCGAAACAACAGAACCCTGACCGTCGACGTCATCGTCCCGTAGCGACCCCGGCCGGGGCCGCCACAGCGGACCCCGGCCCCGACACCCGTAGGAGCCCGGACGGTGTTGAGGGGACGCGGGTGGAGCGAAGCTCCCCCTGTGGGGAGCACCGGCGCAGCCGGTGCGCGGGGCATCCGGAACCGCCAACGGCGAACGCCCCCTGCGTCAGCAGGGGCCGTCCAGAGGTGGAGGTAGCGCTCGCTTACTTGAACCCGTGACGGCCGCGATGGAGCCGAGATTTTCATGTCGAGTCGTGCAGATATTGGCCCACCGCAGACGAGAAGACCCCAGTGGGCAATGCCAGCGGCGGACTCACCGGTGGCGGCTCGGGCAATGCGGCCAGCCCGGCGATGAACGTCCCACGGTGCGCCGCCGACGATTGGCCCGCCGCGGTGAGCCAGTACCGGTCAGCGGCAACGTCGAACTCGACCAGCCCAGCCGCGGCCAGCCGGCCGAGCGCCGCCACAAGCTCGTCCTCCCGCGGAATCGCATGGTTGAGGTAGTCAGCGGCGGCGATCACCCCACGCAACGACGACCCCCGCGCCGGGTCCACCCCGCTGATCGACCGCAGAATCCACACGTCTGAGAGTGTCCAGCCTGCTTCCAAGGCGGTCTCCATCTCGGCGGGGACAGGTGGATCACAAGAGACCTGAAGCCACCAGCGGCAATGTACGTGACAGAACCAGTTCGGTAAACGACGCCGAGGACCAGGGGCCGTTCGTGTCGTCCGATGACCTCGGCGCCCAGGTCAGGCCCCTAGCTGAGTTCGCAAGAGGCGGGGTCACCGATGTCGGTGACCCCGCCTCTGATGGCGATCTCCTCCGCGCCGCTCTTGCTGGCGCGGGTTCGATGACGCCCTCCATGGTGGAGCTGACGATGGCCTACTTGAACCCGGCGGCTTGATGCGGCCTGCTGTCGGAATGGTCCGTTCGCGGCGGCCGGGCAAGTGTCGCCGCGTGGTCGGTGAGCATGTGTGGGAGCGCATACCGGTTGCCTTCTTGAACTGCGTCACGTCGAGCCCCTCAGGCGAGATGGCGCACGCGGCGTCCCGCAAGGCGACCTTGTGCGGCATCCCCCTGCGTCGCGTGGACCAGGCGCCCGGCTTCTTCGCTCCCGACACCGAGTCGGCGTGCGCACGCTGCGTGGAGCGGGCCGCCGCGACACCGCCCCGACCGTCCCCGCAGGAGATGCTGTACGGCAATTTCGTTACTGCGGATGCCGGGCCACTGCGCGACGAATTGATCGAGGCCCTAAGAAGGGCGCACCGGTCCACCCATGGATTCTTGGGGTGTCTGCTGACGGCATCCGGTCATCAGCCAGGCTCCATGAGGCGATCGAGGGTGGCAGTCAAGCCCACGCGGCCTTGCAGACCGAGGGTCCGTTCGGGATGGCGGAGGTGGTCACCGATTCGTGGCGGTTCGTCGCGATCATTCCCATGACCTCGCGTCCGGTGATTGTCCGCCGGCCAGTACGCGGCGGAGCACCGATCGGCATGTTCCCGCTGCGCCGAACGCGCCGCCGCGGCCCCCACGCGACCAGGTGCCCAGGAACGGCTCCACGCCGCGATCACGACCGCGGAGTCTGGGCCGCTACGAGATGAGTGGCCGCCGCGCTCAGGCACGGCGCGGAGATCACGCTTTGGATCAACGGCACCGGCCCGAACCTGGCGAAGCACTACGCAGAGCTCGACGAGAACCGGGTCGCGCTGATGGAGGCATTGACGAACGGCGGGCATGTCGGCCTCGCTCACGTCCTCCACGGATCGTGGCGATCCACCGTCGTCCTCCGCGAAAACGGACGCCTTGATCGGTCGTGGCCCGACATAGCCGTGCAGCGCACCACGGGCGATCGGCACACGTCCTCAGCGCCCCTGCCGACCCCCGGCGCGACGGCAGACCTCGAACGGACAACTGCACAAATGCAGTCCGAGCCCGATCGAGACACCCACGGGAGCGCCCCTTGCCGATCCGTCGCCGCGGCGACGGATCTTGAGGGGGCGAGGGTGGAGCGAAGCTCCCCCTGTGGGGAGCACCGGCGCAGCCGGTGCGCGGGGAATCCGGAACCGCCAACGGCGAACGCCCCCTGCGTGAGCAGGGGGCGTTCGGCGGTGGAGGTGCCGGGAATCGAACCCGGGTCCTTCGTTGCTTTGTTAGGGCTTCTCCGAGCGCAGCTCGCTGTGTCTCTACTCGGCCCTACCGATCACGCGAGCGAGTCGGTATGACGGGTCCAGTCGCGATTGATCTCGCCGCACGAGCCCCGCGACAGGACTCGGTTGGCCAGCCTTCTAGCTGATGCCGGTGATCGGGTCGAAGGCGAACCCGGACCGACAGATCTCTACCCTTGCTTAGGCAGCGAGAGCGAGATCGGAGCGCTTGTAATTGGCGCTTATACTTTTCCGACGACTGATTCGCGAGACAACGTCGGCTTCCTCGGCTCGCTTCCCCTAACGCGGCGCACAAAGTCGAAACCAGTCACCCCCGCGCGGGTGGTGTTGGCTGCCGCTCCCACGAGCGACTGATCCAGAGTAACTCCTTCCGTCCAGCTTTTCATCCCGATACCTGGGTGCACGGACGGCCGTCGATGGTGCAGGTGAGGGGGGCGTTGCGGACGCCGAGGCCTTCGACCTCGAAGCGGAGGGTGGCGGTGCCGCCGGGGCGGACGGTGCGGGTGCTGTCGACCGGGGTGAAGATCGCCTTGAGGCCGGTGCGGGTCATGACGGCGCCGTCGACGTTGCGGACGGTGAGGTCGAGCAGGGGCAGGACGACGGCGACCGTCCAGTCGGTGCTGGCGGCGGGGCCGGGGTTGGTGACGGTGACGGTGACCCGGTAGGACGTCAGCGTGAGGTTCTCGGTGCGGCTGCTGGCGGTGAGCTGCGGACCGGACGCGGCCACCACGCTGGGCGCGGCCGTGACCGACGGCGGCGCGGTCGCCGCGGCGGAGCTCGCCGCGACCAGGGCGGGGCGCGGGGACCGCTCGGCCGGCGTGCCCGGGAACGTGGCCTGCACGGGCCCCTCGACGCCGCCGCCGGTGCGCGGTGGCTTGGCCGGGTGCGGCGCGGTGGCCTTGCCGACGAGCAGGGCGATCATCGCGAGCAGCAGCAGGATCGCGGCCGCCGCCGCCACGGCCTGGCTGCGACGGTCGGCGGACCAGTCCCGAGCGGCCGCGACGCGTCGTACCGGCGAGATGATGGCGTTTGCGGCAGATGTACCGAGGGAGCCCAGCCGACGCACGCCGGCCGCGATGCCTGATGGCCGTGTGGACCGGTGACTGGGCGCGGCGGCGGGCGACGCGTCGGTCGCGGCAGTGGCCTCCGCGACGACGGGCACGGCCGCGACCCCGGTCGCCCGGGCGCCGAGGACCGCGGCGGCGAAGCCGGGCATGGTGGTCGTCGAGCGCGGGCCGGCGGTCGAGCGGGTGTGCGAGCTGAGCCCGGGCGCGGAGCGGCTCGGCGCGTTGGGCTGGCGCGGAAGCCGGTTGAACGGCCCGCCGTCGTTGCGCCGCACGGCCGCCGGAGCGTCGACGGCGGTGACCGGGGTGGACGGCGGCTGGGCGTGCTTCTGCAGGGTCGCCGCGAGCGGGCCCTCGAACAGCTGCTGGTACGTCCTGCGCAGCACCCTGCGCCGCATCGTCCCCTGCGGGCCGAGGAACCCGCTCTGGGTCATCGTGAGCCGGGTGCGTCCGTCGGCCAGTTCGTCGAGCGTCAGCGCGACGACGGTGTGCAGGTTCTCCCCCGACCAGCGCATGACCAGGCGGTGCGCCGTCTCGGTGGTGACGATCTCGCCCTCGATCGGGTCCTCGAGGCCGTCGAGGGCGGTCGCCTGGAACGTGAACGTGCCGTCGTCGCGGACCATGAACCGGGTCGTGGGCAGCCATTCGGTGACGAGGTGGGCCTCGGTGAGCGCACGCCACACCGCGGACGGTGGGTGCTCGAGGTCGACATCGACCCGAATCTCGGTCACGCACGGACTATATGGCTTGTACGCATTGCTCGCTCGCCCGACGAGCACTACTCAGCCACGCGAGACGATTTACTCGGTTCTGCCCTTGTTGCGGCTGCCCATGACGCGAGAGATCTCCCGCTCGGCGTCACGTTTCGCCAGCGACTGGCGCTTGTCGTAGGACTTCTTGCCCCGGGCGAGGCCGATCTCCACCTTGGCCCAACCGTCGGAGAAGTACACCGAGAGCGGCACCAGCGTGAGGCCGCTTTCGCGGACCTTGTTGCCGATGCGGCCGATCTCCTGCCGCTTCAGCAGCAACTTCCGGACGCGACGGGGAGGGTGGTTCGTCCAGGTGCCCATCGTGTATTCGGGGATGTGCATCGCGTGGAGGAACACCTCGCCGTCGGAGATCTGCCCGAACGCGTCGACGAGCGAGCAGCGCCCGGCGCGCAGCGACTTGACCTCGGTGCCGGTGAGCACGACGCCGGCCTCGATCGTCTCGAGGATCTCGTAGTCGTGGCGCGCCTTCCGGTTGGACGCGACGACCTTGCGTCCCTTTTCGCGCGGCATCGACCCCTCCACAAATCTTGACAGGAGTATCAGCGTATCGCGCTGAGCAAGGACGTTTCCGGCGGAGCGGAAGCGAGCATGCGGCCGGCAGGCGGTCAGCAGAGGCAGCCCGGCAGCCAGTTCAGCGGCTGGATGGGGCTGCCGTTGAGGCGGACCTCGAAGTGCAGGTGGTTGCCGGTCGACGCGCCGGTGGTGCCGACCCGGCCGATGAGCTCGCCGCGGTGCACGGTCTGGCCGACGTGGACGAGGATCTGCGACTGGTGCCCGTAGCAGGTGGCCAGCCCCTTGCCCTGGTAGAGGCCGTGGGAGATGCAGGTGTAGTTGCCGTTGCCGCCCGCCCAGCCGGCCCTGACCACCTTGCCGTCGGCGGCCGCGACGATCGGCTGGCCGCCGCCGGCGGCGACGTCGATGCCGGCGTGCAGCTGGTACACCTTGTAGACCGGGTCGAAGCGCATGCCGTAGTTGCTGGACTTCCAGCCGTGCACGGGCATCAGGAAGAAGGCACCGGTCTTCGGCGGGATCGCGGTGGTGAGCGGCGCGCCGCCGGTGCCGGTCTTGCCGGTCTTGCCGGCCGCCTTGGCCGCCTTCGCCGCGGCCGCCGCCTCCGCCGCCGCGGCGGCCCGCAGCTCGCCGGCGACGCGGTCGCTGTCGACCTTGAGCTGCTGGTAGCGGGCGAGGACGGCGGTGCGTTCGGAGTTGGCGACGGCCTCGGCCTGCGCGCTCTTGTCGATGAGGGCCCGGACGTCGGCGGCGGCCTGCTCGGCGCCCGCCTGCGCGGTCCTGCTGTCCTGCAGCGCCTGCTGGGTCTGCTCGGCGGCCCGGCGGGCCTTGTCGCGGGCCAGCTCGGCGACGTCGGAGCGCTGCTTCGCCGACATCCTGGCGCGGGTCAGGTCGTCCAGCGCCCGCTGGCTCTCGGCGGCGACGCGGTCGAGGTAGGAGATGCGCAGCGCCAGGTCGTTCGGCGAGCCGGACTCGATGATCGAGTTGAACATGGCGAAGCCGCTGCCCTTGTACGTGGCGGCGACGAACACGGACACGTCGGCGCGACCCTGCTCGACCTCGGCCTTGGCGGCGTCGTAGTCGTCGTCGGCCGAGTCGAGCACGGCCTCGGCGGCGTCCCGGTCGCGCTCCGCCTGGCGGGCGGCGGCGTCGGCGGCGATGACCCGGCCCTTGGCGTCCTCGAGGGCGTCCTCGGCGCCGGGCAGCGCGGCGGTCGCGGCGGCGTGGTCGGTCGCCGCCTGCTGGGCCCGCTCGGTGGCCGCCTCGAGGGTCGCCTGCGTCTCCTGGATCTGGCGGTCGATGCGGGCCTTGTCGTCGCGGGCGTCTGCGTGCCCGGCCGTGCCGCTGCCCAGCAGCACGACGAAAGCCCCGATGGCGCAGAAGATCCTGATCCGGTTCACGTAACCCTCCAGTACCACTTGAGGGTTACCGTACGCAGTGAAAGACCCATAAGTCCGGAATTTTGGCGAAATGCCCCTATCGTGGTGCACTTCGGATATACGACGAGGGGTGGGCCGGAAACCGGCCCACCCCTCGTGGAAACAGCTTGCGGGTCAGACCCGCACGTAGAACCGCAGCGTGATCCAGGCGGTGACCGCGCTGACCAGGCCGCCGGCGCCGGCGAGGACCGGCAGCATCAGCCAGATGCTGCTCCAGTCGATCGGCAGCAGGACGTTGGCCAGGGCCTTGAGCGACCCGTCGATGAAGAAGAACTTCGCGGCCACCAGGCCGCCGAAGGCCAGCAAGGCGCCGATCAGGCCAGCGAAGACCGCCTCCAGGACGAAGGGCAGCTGGATGAACCAGTTGGACGCGCCGACGAGCTTCATGACCGCGACCTCGCGGCGTTTGCTGTAGGCGGCCACCTGGATGGTGTTGGCCACCAGGAGCAACGCTGCGGCGCCCTGGATGATGGCGACGGTCAAGGCGAGTGTCTGCAACGCGCCGAGCAGCTCGAAGACCTTCTTCAGCAGCTCCTGCTGGTCGACGATGTCGCTGACGCCAGGCTGGGAGATGAACTCCTCCTGGAGCTGCTTGACCGTCTTCGGGTCCTTGAGCTTGACGCGGTACGACTCCGGGAGCGAGTCCTCCTTGGTGGCGTTCACCAGGTCGGGCGCGTCGCGGAACTGCGTCTTGAAGCGTGCGTACGCCTCCGACTTGCTCTCGTGCGTCACCTGCTTGACGAGCGCGTTGCCCTCCAACGCGCTCTTCAGGCTGGCCCGCTGATCGTCGGTGACGTCGTTCTTCAGGAAGATGGACACCTCCACCCGCTGGTAGAAGAAGTCCTCCATCTTGTTGACCTGGAAGAACAGCAGCAGGCTCGCGCCCAGCATGGTCAGCGACACCGTCATCGTGATGATCATCGCGATGGTCATGGTGACGTTTCGCCAAAGTCCGGTCAGGACCTCGGACAGGATGTACTTCATGCGCATCGGGTGGGGTTCCTTCCCAGCGGACCCGGCAACGTCAAGGGGTGGCTACGACGAGATCTGGCGATCGTCAGCCGTACACACCGCGCGACTGGTCCCGCACGATCCGGCCGCTCTCGATCTCGACGACCCGGCGGCGCATCTGGTTCACGATGTTGGAGTCGTGGGTGACCATGACCACCGTGGTCCCGGTCCGGTTGATCCGGTCGAGCAGACGCATGATCTCGATCGACGTGTCCGGGTCCAGGTTTCCGGTCGGCTCGTCGGCGAGCAGGATCAGCGGCCGGTTGACGAACGCGCGCGCCACGGCGACGCGCTGCTGCTCACCACCGGACAGCTCATGGGGGTAACGGTGCTCCTTGCCGCCGAGGCCGACGAGCTCCAGCACCTCGGGGACGACGCGGCGCGCGACGCCCTTCGACTTGCCGATGACCTCGAGCGCGAAGGCGACGTTCTCGTAGGCGGTGCGGTTGGGCAGGAGACGGAAGTCCTGGAACACGCAGCCGATCTGCCGGCGGAACGCCGGGATGCGCCACGAGCGCATCGAGGTCACGTCGCGCTCGTTGACGACGACCTTGCCCTTGTTGGGCGTGACCTCATGCAGCAGCAGCTTGATGATCGTGGACTTGCCTGAGCCGGAAGGTCCGATGAAGAAGACGAACTCGCCCTTCTCGATGTTGACGGAAACATCGTCGAGTGAGGGGCGGGACGCCTTCGGATACGTCTTCGTCACGTGGTCAAGCCGAATCACGGGACGTGAGTCTACGCGGTGTGACATCCACGCCAAGTACGCGAAGTGCGTCGCGTGCCGTTTGCCCTAAATGCGAACCCGAAGAGCTGACCCCAACCGCAGGGAGACGCGGGATTCCAGCCGCAAGTGTGACGTACACCTCACTTGCGGCCTTGATCGCCTAATTACCGAAGGTGATCGCCGCACTCCAATGCGATGATCACACCCCCGGGGGTCACCCGAACGGGGGTTACGCCGGATTGAGCTCCCGCTGCTTGCGCCACCGGATGCCCGCGTCGATGAAGCCGTCCAGGTCGCCGTCGAAGACCGCGGTGGGGTTACCGGTCTCGTGCTCCGTCCTGAGGTCCTTCACCATCTGGTACGGGTGCAGCACGTACGAGCGCATCTGGTCGCCCCACGAGCCCTGGACGTCGCCGCGGAGCTCGTTCATCTTCGCGGTCTCCTCGGCCCGCTTCACGGCGAGGAGCTTGGCCTTCAGCACGCCCATGGCGGTCGCCTTGTTCTGGATCTGGGACCGCTCGTTCTGGCACGAGACGACGATGCCGGTCGGCAGGTGGGTGAGGCGCACCGCGGAGTCGGTCGTGTTGACGCCCTGGCCGCCGGGGCCGCTCGAGCGGTACACGTCGACGCGCAGCTCGTCGTCGGGGATCTCCACGTCGTCGGTCTGCTCGACGACCGGCACGACCTCCAGCGCGGCGAACGACGTCTGCCGGCGGCCCTGGTTGTCGAACGGGCTGATCCGCACGAGCCGGTGCGTGCCCGACTCGACCGACAGCGTCCCGTAGGCATACGGGGCCTTCACCGCGAACGTGGCCGACTTGATCCCGGCCTCCTCCGCATACGAGGTGTCGTAGACGTCGGTGTTGTAGCCGTGCCGCTCCGCCCAGCGCAGGTACATGCGCAGGAGCATGTCGGCGAAGTCCGCGGCGTCGACGCCGCCGGCGCCGGCGCGGATCGTGATGAGCGCCTCACGGGCGTCGTACTCACCCGAGAGCAGGGTGCGGACCTCGAGCTCCTCGATCGACTTGGTCAGCGCCGTGATCTCGTCGGCGACCTCGCCGAGCGACCCAGCGTCGTCCTCGGCCTGGGAGAGCTCCAGGAGGACGACGGCGTCGTCGAGCCTGGCCCGCAGCCGCTCCAGCTTGCCGATCTCGCCCTGCACGTAGGACAGGCGGGACGTCACCTTCTGCGCGGCCGCCTGGTCGTCCCACAGGTTGGGCACGGCCGCCGCCTCTTCGAGGTCCGCCTTCTCCTTGCGGAGCCGGTTGAGGTCGAGGACGGCCTCGATGTTGCGCAGGATGCCATCAAGGTGCTTCAGCGATTCGGCGTGGTCGAGAGCGGTCACCCTCAAAGACTACGCCGAACCGGCGGGCGCTAACGGGCGGGCGCTATTTGGTGGGGGCGCTCTTGAGCCACGTGAGGGCGGCCTTGTGATAGCCGACCGCGAAGTCCAGCGACGCGGCGAAGAACTCGTCGCCGGACTTCTTCGCCTCTTTGGCCATTTCCCGGGCCTCGGTCAGCGCCGCATTGTGGTATTCCATCGCCTGCGCATACACCTGCTGCAGTTGCGCGCCCGTCTGCTGCACGCCGAAGGCGACACGCAATGCGACAGGATTGCGCAGCGCCTCCCGGCCCGCGGGCTCCGACAGCCATCGGGTGAATGCCCGCTTGCCGGCGGGAGTGATCGCATAAGGCTGGCTCGAACGCGCGCCGGGCTTGCCGAGCCTGACATAGCCAGCGGCGGCGAGCGCGGGGAGCTCGCGGTAGACCTGGCTGCGGGTCATCGACCAGTAGGCGCCGAGGCGTCGCTGGGCGGCGGCCATGAGCTGCCCACCGGTCATCGGCCCCTCGTGCAGCAGACCGAGCAGGGCCGCCGCCGTCGCGTTGACTCCAGATTCCGCCATGAACCCTACGCTGTCATCTTTCTCCGGCTCAGTCCAGGATTTCGACAAATCCACTGTCGACTGTCGCTTCGCGACTGTCGAGTTAGGACGGAAACTTCGGCGGTGAAGGAAAGGACGGCATCGTCGGGAACGGCGGCAGCGGATCACCGATGCCCGGCAGGCTCCGCCCCGGCGACGGCACCGCTGTCGGACGCTTCGTGGGCGGTTTCCCGCCACCGCCCCCGTTGTCCCCGCCGCCCGGTGCGGTGGATTCCTCGACCGGCGGCGCGCTGGACGGCTCCGGGGACGTGGCGCCCGAGGGGGCGGGCGAGTCGCTGGGGACGACCGCGGGCGTGGTGCCGTTCACCCGCGTGGGCTGCCGCCCGCCGCCGTCGAACGCGCCGCTCATGAGCACGGCGCCGACGCCGAGCAGGATGAGCAGCAGCACCGCCCCGCCGACACCGGCGAGGACCCGGCGGTCGGACCGGCGCTCGCCGGCGGGCGGCGCGGCGGCGTCGGACGCGTCGTCGGGGGCACGCAGCCAGGTCAGCGCGCCGGAGTCGGGGTCGGCGGCGGCCGGCGGCGCGTCCGCGGCGGACGCCAGGACCTCGGTCGGCGGCTCGGCGGCATCCTCAAGGTCCACCGGGTCCACCAGGTCCACCGGCGCGTCGGGCTTGACGAGCGAGGGGCCGGGGATGGGGCCGGTGGGCCGGTCGGGGAGCACGGGCCAGGCCGCGGGCACGACGACATCGGTGGACCGCTCCCCCTCGGCGGTGGGGGCCGCCTCGGCGGAGGCCTCCCGCTGCTGAGGGACCGCGGGCGTGAGCACCACGGTGAACGCGTCCGGGTTCGGGTCCTCCTCGACCGGCGGCGCGGCGGGCTCACCCCCGCCGGGTGTGTCGCCGCCCCAGAGCGGGACGTCGGTCACCAGTTCGGGTCCGGCATTTCCGGTATCGACCGGTTCGTCGGAGTCTTCAGACTGCTCGGTCTCAGCCGGTACCGCGGCATCCTCGGCGACGACGTCGGCGGCGGCCTCCACGGGCGTGGCGGACTCGGCCGGCGCCGCGAGGGCCTCCTGCAGCGCCGCAAGGGCTCCGCCGGGAACGCTCTGCGCCGGCTTGGCGAGCACCACGGCCTCCGCCTCCGCCGCCTCGGCAGCGGGCGCGACGACCTCGGTGGGCGGTTCCACCTCGGGAGCGACCGCAATGACCTCGGTGGGCGGTTCCGCCGCGGAAGTGGGCGCGACGACCTCGCTGGGCGATGTCACCTCGGCCGCAGATGCGATGACCTCGGTGGGCGGCTCCAGTTCGGCAACGGGCGCGATGACGTCGGTCGGCGGTTCCACCTCGGGAGCGAGCGCGATGACCTCGGTCGGCGGCTCCGGGTCCGAGGCCGGCGGGACGGCGTCCGCCGGCGGCTCCTCCGGCGGGGAAGCCGACAGCTGGGGAGCCGGCACATCGGCAGCCGGCACATCGGCAGCCGGCAGCTGGGACGGCACGGTGGGCAGCTCGGCGACGTCCTGGCGGACCGACGCGGCGAACGCGCCCGCCCCCCGCGCCTGCGTGGGCAGCTCGGAGAGCGGCAGCCCGTTCGGCTCCGTCGGCAGGTCCTTGATCGGCACGGCCACCATGAGCGCCGCCGAGGCCGCGGCCGGTGAGGTCGGGGCGGTCGGCAGCGGCACCCAGTCGACCCGGCGGACCGGGGCGGACACGGGCGCGGTCTGCTCGGCGGAGCGGGCCCAGAAGGTGACCGCCTCGGCGGGCAGCCGGGGCAGCGGCTCGAAGCCGTCCAGCGCGCCCTCGGCGACCCTGAGCCGGCCCATGATCGAGGCGGCCGCCGGGCGCATGCGCGGGTCGAGCTCCATGCAGCCCTCGATGATCGGCCACAGCGCGGCCGGCATCCCGGGCGGTGGCACGGGCACGCAGTCCGCGTGGCGGCGCAGGACGTCGTTGGGGGATCCGCCGCGGTACGGGCTCCGGCCGCAGATCAGCTCGAAGAGCACGACCCCGAGCGCGTAGACGTCGGAGGCGGGGCTGGGCAGGCCGCCCGCGACGACCTCGGGCGCCACGTACTCGGGCGTGGCGTGGGTCGGCCCGGCGGGCTGGTCGAGGCGGCGGGCGACGCCGAAGTCGGCGAGGCGCACCGGGCCGCCGTCGAGCGGGACGAGCAGGTTGCCGGGCTTGACGTCGCCGTGGACGATGCCGGCGGCGTGGACGTACGCGAGCGCGTCGGCGACCTGGGCGACGACCTCGGCCGCGGCGGCGGGCGGCAGCGGGCCGTCGGCGCGCAGCCGGCGCCGCAGGTCGGGCCCGCCGACGAGCTCCATCGCGATGGCGAGCAGGCCCTTGCCGGTGATCAGGTTGTGGACCCGGATGACGGACGGGTGGTCGAGGCCGGCGAGCAGCTCGGCCTCGCCGAGGAACCCGTCGACGAGCTCGGGCACCTCGGCGGCCTCGGCGCGCATGACCTTGACCGCGACCCATCGGCCGGTCTGCTCGTCGTACGCCCGCCAGACCGCGCCGATGGCGCCGCGGGCGACCTCGGTCTCCAGCCGGTACCGGTCGCCGAGCATGGTCTTCGTCTTCATTGCGGACCCCTCCCCATCACCTAGGACGGTAGGCCCGCATCGATGCGGCTGGACGGCCCGGGTGGGCCGGTTGGCACAAAGAAAGGAGTAGCCAGACTACATATTCCGAACGCGGCTCCCCCGGCGCCGGTGCTACATGTGTGAGCGCAGCTCCCACAGCTCCGGGTAGAAGCGCAGCTCGACCCGGGAGCGCAGGTAGGCGCCGCCGGCGCTGCCGCCGGTGCCGGCCTTGGTGCCGATCTGCCGCTCGGCCATGAGGACGTGCCGCGCCCGCCACATGCCCCACGCCTGGTCGTGCGCGACCATCGTCTCGGCGAGGTCCCAGAACGGGCCGTGGTGCTCCCGGTCGCGGGAGATCGTGAGCAGCGACGCGATCCGGTCCTCCTTGGTGGCGACGGCGAAGCCCGCCTTCTCCAGGGTGGCGAGGAACGCCTCCCAGAGGCTCGGCTCCTCCAGGCGCCGGTTGAGCCGCGCCTGCTCGGCGTCGGACAGGCCGCGGAAGCGCTGCAGGTACGTCGGATCCTTCAGCCCGGAGAGGAACTCGATCTCCCGGAACTGCGCCGACTGGAACCCCGAGGCCGGGGACAGCTTGTTGCGGAAGCGCAGGAAGTCCTGCGGGGTCATCGTGTCGATCACGTCCACCTGCCCGACCAGCACCCGCTGGATCGACAGGCAGCGCTCCAGGCGCACCCTCGGCAGATAGGTCTCGCCGGCGAGGAGGCGGTCGCGGGCGTCGGTGAGCTCGTGGAGGATGAGCTTGAACCACAGCTCGTACACCTGGTGGATGGTGATGAAGAGGAGCTCGTCGTGCGCGGCCGGGTCCGACTCGGGGACCTGCGCGTCGAGCAGGCCTGCCAGTTGCAGGTAGTCACCGTAGGTGAGGCGGCCGCCCTGCTCCCCGAAATGCGTGTCCTGCCAGTTGCCGGCAACGTTGCCGGGCGATGGGTTGGTCACCTCCCAAACCTATAAGGTCACCAGTCGTGACGAGAGTTGCACTGGTCGGCTGGCTGGGTCGGTTGGCGGCGGACGAGCTGGGCGCGGTGCTGCGCCGCCGTCCCGACGCGCTCGGGGCGCCACCGCCGGAGGACCTGGTGCAGCTGGCCGCGCGGCTGACCGCCCGGACCGGCGTCGACGAGGTGGTGGCGCGGCTGCCGCTGCCGGCCGTGCAGGTGCTGGAGGCGCTGGGCGGACCGAATCCGGTACCGCTGCCGGAGCTGGCGGACCGGCTCGGCGTCGCCGCCGACGACCCGGCGCTCGACGCGACCCTGCAGGTGCTGCTCCAGCGGGCGCTGGTGTGGCCGTCGGAGGACGACACCGCGCTGTTCACCGCGGCGCAGCTGCCCGCCCCTTCCGGGCATGACGCGTTCGAGCCGGTGCCGCCGGCGCCGTCGCTGCGGCCCGCCGACCGGACCGAGGTGCGCGACGCGGCGGTACAGGCGGCGACGCTGCTGCTGGAGCGACTTCCGGTGCTCCTCGACGCGGCGGCGGCGCGCCCGCTGAGCCGGCAGCGCTCCGGCGAGGTCGCGGTGCGGGAGCGACGCCGGCTCGCGTTCACGACGGGCCTCGACGAGCCGACGGTGGCGCTGCTGGCGGACCTCGCGGTCGCGGCGCGGCTGCTCGGGCCGGACGGGGTGCGCTTCGTGCCGACGCTCGCCTACGACGAGTGGGCCGACCGGGCGCCCGCGGACCGGCTCGCCAGGCTGCTGACGCAGTGGTGGTCGGGCGAGCCGCTGCGGCAGGTCGTCGTGCGGGCGCTGCACGAGCTGCCCCCGGACACGGCCGTCGCCGACGTGGTGTCGTTGGCGCCGCTCGTACGATGGACCGCGCCGCTGCAGACGAGGGCCCTGGACGACCTCGGGTCCGTGGTGGCCGGCATCGTCGACGAGGCCACCCTGCTGGGCGTGTGCGCGGCCGGGGCGCTGAGCCCGCTCGGCCGGGCGCTCGCCGACGGGCGGGGCGTCGCGGAGGTCGCGGCGCGGCTGCTGCCCGCGGGCCCGCCGGCGGACGCCCTGCACGTGCGCGGGGTCGGCAGCGTGATCGTCAGCGAGGACACCGACCTGCTGGACTCGCTGGTCGCCGACGGCACGCTGGCGGCGCTGAAGCTGCGCCGGGTCGCGCCGACCGTCGCCGGGTCGGCGCTGTCACCCGTGGACACCCTCGCCGCGCTGCGGGCCGCCGGCTACCGTCCGGCCCGCGACGCCGGCCCGGGGCCGGTCCGGCTGCACCGCGCGCGGGTCGACCACGCGCGCCGCCCACCCGCGCGGGCCACCGTGGACCCGGGTGAGCTGGCGGCGCGGTTGCTCGTGCCGACGCAGCGGACGCCCGATCCGTTGGAGCTGATCCGGCAGCGGGCGCCACAGCTGCGCGCCGACCAGGCCCAGCTCCTCGCGACCGCGGTGGAGGACGGCTCGCCGGTGTGGATCCGCTACGTCGACGCGCAGGGCCGCGCCTCCGAGCGGGTCATCGACAACGCGCACCTGTCCGGCTCCACCATCGACGCGTGGTGCCGGCTGCGCCGCGACGACCGTGCCTTCACCCTGGACAAGATCGTCGCGGTCGCACCCGTGCGGGTCTAGCCCATGTGCGGGTAGCGGTGGTCGGTCGGCGGCACGAACGTCTCCTTGATCGTCCGCGGCGACGTCCAGCGCAGCAGGTTGTGCCACGATCCGGCCTTGTCGTTGGTGCCGGAGGCGCGCCCGCCGCCGAACGGCTGCTGCCCGACGACCGCGCCGGTCGGCTTGTCGTTGACGTAGAAGTTGCCGGCGGCGAAGCGCAGCGCGTGCGTCGCCCGCTCGACGGCCTGCCGGTCGGTGGCGAAGATCGAGCCGGTGAGCGCGTAGGGCGCGACCGACTCGGCCTGCGTGACGACGGCGTCGTAGTCGGCGTCGGGGTAGACGTGCACGCCGAGGATCGGGCCGAAGTACTCGGTCGTGAAGACCTCGTGCGTGGGGTCCGTGGACTCGACGACCGTCGGCCTGACGAAGAAGCCCTCGCTGTCGTCGGTCGTGCCGCCGGCGACGACGGTGCACGACGGCGAGTTCTTGATCCGGTCGAGCGCCTGGGCGTGCCGGTCGAACGCCCGCCGGTCGATGACGGCGCCGCCGAAGTTGCTGAAGTCGGTGACGTCGCCGTAGACCAGCTCGTCGGCGGTGCCGGTGAGCTGGTCCTTGATCTTCGCCCAGATGCTGGCCGGGACATACGCGCGGGACGCCGCCGAGCACTTCTGGCCCTGGTACTCGAACGCGCCGCGGATCAGCGCCGTCGTCAGCGCGGCCGGGTCGGCGGACGGGTGGGCGATCACGAAGTCCTTGCCGCCGGTCTCGCCGACGATCCGCGGGTAGGAGCGGTACTCCCGCTCGGCGACGGTCCGGTTGAGGGTGCGGAACACGGCGGTCGAGCCGGTGAAGTGGATGCCGGCCAGGTCGCGGTCGGCGAGCGCGACCTCGGACGTGGCGAGCCCGTCGCCGGTCACCAGGTTGATCACGCCGGCGGGCAGGCCGGCGGCCTCGAACAGCCGCATCGTCAGGTGCGCCGCCAGCTGCTGCGTCGGCGACGGCTTCCACACGACGGTGTTGCCCATGAGCGCGGGCGCGGACGGCAGGTTGCCGGCGATCGCGGTGAAGTTGAACGGGGTGATCGCGTAGACGAACCCCTCCAGGGGCCGGTGGTCGAACCTGTTCCACACCCCGGGCGACGACTTCGGCTGCTCGGCGAGGATCTGCTGGGCGAAGTGGACGTTGAACCGCAGGAAGTCGATCAGCTCGCAGGCCGCGTCGATCTCGGCCTGGATCGCGGTCTTGCTCTGCCCGAGCATGGTCGCGGCGTTGAGCGTGTCGCGCCACGGGCCGGCGAGCAGGTCGGCGGCGCGCAGGAACACCGCGGCCCGCTCGCTGAACGGCAGGTCGCGCCAGCCGGCCGCGGCCCGCTTCGCCGCCTCGACGGCGTCGGCGGCGTCGGCGGTCGTCGCGTTGTGGGTGACGCCGAGCACATGCCGGTGGTTGTGGGGCTGGACGACGTCGATCGGCTCGCCCGACGCCATGCGCTCCTTGCCGTCGATCGTCATCGTCAGCTCGAACCGCTCGCCCGCCAGGTCGGCCAGGCGGCGCTGCAGGCTCTCGCGCTCCGCCGACCCCGGCGCATAGCCGCGGACCGGCTCGTTGGTCGGGTCAGGCACAGCGAACAGGCCATCCATCACGGGACTCCAGATCTCTACTCGGCAACGTCGGCGAGGTTTCCTCTCATCTTCCCACGGTCCCCTGAACCGTCGTTCGGGTCGCTTCCGCGTACGCTGCTAGCTCGTGGCAACAAAGGTCGTCTCGTCTCAGGTGGAACGCCGGCCCTACACGGTGCTCGTCGTCGCGCTCATGCTGCTCGCGCTGACCCTCTGGTCGACCTACAGCGTCATCGCCAACGCCGCGAGTGAGTTCCTCGTCACCACCCTGGCCGCCCTGGTGCTGCCGAGCATCCTGCTCGCCACGGCCCTCGCCGGTGGCGCCGCCGGGGTCCTGGCCGTCGGCCTGCTGCCGTGGCGCCGGCTGTTCGCGGGCGCCGCCGGTGGTCTGGTCGTGGGGCTGCTCGCGACGGGCGGGATGCTGCTGGCGTATCACCATGGGCCGGCCGTGCCGTACGTCGCGGCGGTCGTGGCCGTGACGGGTGCGCTGGGCGGCGCGGCGGCCGCGTTCCGCTTCCCGGAGGCGGTCACGGCCGGGATCGCCGGTGGCGTGGCGGCCACCGCGCTGGGGCTGGTCGTCGCCTACTTCCAGAACGACCTCGTCGACCTCTTCGGCAACCAGGAGACCGTCGGCACGATGGCCGAGGCCGCGTCCCGCCTGCAGCTGACCACGTCGATCCTCAGTGGCGTGCTGGCCGGCGTGGTCGCGTTCATCGCCCTGCGGCGCACCGGTGCCGCCCTGCCGTGGCCCGTGTACCCGGCGGCGGGCGCCACGGCCGGTGTCGTCACCCTGGTCGCGACGCTGCTGGGCTGGCTGGGGCGGCTGCCGCTGACCGCCGTCGTCGAGGACTACAGCGCCTTCGACGCGCAGATCATCTACAGCCGGCTGCCGGAGCAGATCAACCACGGGATGATCGTGCTCTTCGCGGGCGCCTTCACGGCGATGATCCTGGTCGGCCGGACGATCCGGCGCGCTTAGCTTTTCGCTGTTTGTTGGCTTTTCGCTGTTTGTTGGCTTTTCGCTGTTTGTTGGCTTCGCTGTTATTGGATGAGCTGGTCCAGCTCGGACGGGTCGTACCACTCCAGCTCGTGGTCCTCGGCGCCGTCGACGGTGAACTGCGCGTCGGGGTCGCCGGCCGCGGCCTCCTCCACCACCTCCGCGGCGGCCGACACCTCCGGCTCGGCGTCGCGGCCGTCGACGTGGATGGCGGCGACCGCCCGCAGCGGCACCTTGCCCGACACCTCGACCTGGCTCGACCCGAGGTCCAGCCCGGCCATCTTCAGCGTCTTCTCCGGCAGGTCCACGCAGAGCACGACCCTGCGCCGCGGCGCCTTGGGATCGTGGCGCAGCAGCCGCAGCGCGCTCTGCGCCGCCCGGGTGAACGCGACGTACTCCAGCTCCTCCTCGTCGCCTTCCGCGTACCACTCCCGCAGCGCGGGCGTGACGGCGTGCGCCTCGGACGGCGGGGGCAGCTCGCCGCTCTCCCGCAGGACGGCCAGCTGGGCGAGGGTCGCGGGCAGGTACACACGGGTGAGGTCACTCGTCACGCCACCTGTACTACACCCTCATCGGCGTTTTCGGTGCGGAAACGCCCATGTGTCCTTCAGCGCTCGTGGGGGGCCGTCCGGGGCTGTCGGGGCCTAACGGTGGCAAACTGAGGTCATGGAGCCGCGATTCCTGCTCATGGCCGACGTCGCCGAGCAGTTGAACGTGTCGACGTCGCAGGTCTACCACATGGTCCGCAGCGGCGAACTGCCCGCTATCAAGGTCGGCGGCCGGGGCCAGTGGCGGATCGAGCGCTCCAAGCTGGAGGAATACATCGAGCGCAAGTACGCGGAGACGGCGGAATGGGTGCGCTCGAACCCGCTCACCGACCGCTTCGACGACGCGCTGTAGCCCCGGTCCACCCGCGCAAAGCGACGCTAGCCCCTTGTCCGGATTTATCATCTCTTTGTGGTCGAGTTGATCTTGTGTTTGCTTGCGTTTGCCTTGACCGAGGTTCGGTAGGGTCTTAGAAAGGAGGAGGCAAACGTAGGCAAACGCAAGGATCGGGGGAAGTCATGGCGCCCACCACGACGCCCGCTCGCCCACGCCGCGCCCGCACGTCGGCGTCCCGCCCCGGCACCGCGGCCACCACCTCGCCGTCCCGCCGCGCAGCCACGGCCGCCCGCCCACCCAGCGACGGCTCGGCGGCTCTGGCCGGTGACGCCGCTGGTCACTCGGCGGCAGCGGCCGGCGATGCGGCCGTCCTGGCCCGTCCCGCCCCTCCGCTCGACCCGCCGTGCGAGGAGGCCGTGGTCCGCCGGCCTTCGCAGCCGACCGGTGGCATGGACTTCCTGCCTGGCGACTGGGTGGCGTTCCCCACCAGGACGCCCCCCGCCTCCGCCCGCCAGCCACCGGCACCACTCTCGGCCGGCGCGCCCGCACTGCCGCCACCACACCCGTCCGCCCAGCGGTTCGTCGGCATGTGCGTCGAGATCCTCAACGGCTACCGCCCGGCGTCCCACCTGCGCCAGGTCACCCACCCGAAGCACTGCACCGCCATCACCGACCAGCTGATCCGCCGGACCGTCCGCGTCCGCATGACCCCGTCGCACGCCGCCCGCCAGGGCCACCTGGTCCGCGTCAGGCGCATGCTCGTCACCGAACCCCTGCCCGGCATCGCCGAGCTGGTCGCCATCCTCGAGCAGGGCTCCGCCACCTGGGCGATGGCCGTCCGCCTGGAGCGCCTGCCCCACCGGACCACGGGCCACCCCACCTGGCTGTGCACCCTGGTCCAGGTGGTCTGAAGCCCCGGTGCCGCCCGCCGAGGGAGGGCGGCAGGCGGCACCGGCCAATCCCCGATCCCCCCGCCACACCGCCCGTCCCGGCACGGGGCAGGACGGGCCCCGACAGGGCAGCGGGAGCCCCTCACCCGGTCAACCTCGCGGACCGGGTACGGCTCCCGCTGCCCGGCACCCCACTCACCACCGAGACCCACCACCGAGGTCCACATTGACCCCCGGTGCGCCCGCTGGAGGGGCGGCGGGCGCACTGGGACTCCACTCACCCCTCAACCCCAAGCCCCGGGTGCACCAAGCCTGAGCAACGGCAGGCTCCCCGGGGCACTCCACCCACCCGCCAACTCCAGATCCCCGGCACCTGTCTTGAGAGCGGCGAGGCGCACCGGACTCCACCCACCCAAGCCCCAGGCACCCGCCTTGAGCAACGGCGAGCACACCAGGACTCCCCTCAACCCCGTGCCCCGGCGCCCACGGGAGGGGCGGCGGGCGCACTGGGACTCCTCCCACTCAGTCCCTGGGTGCACCCAACCCAAGCAGCGGCGGGCGCAACGGGGCACTCCACTCGCCCGCCAACTCCAGATCCCCGGCGCCCGCCTTGAACAGCGGCGGGGCTGCACCGAACGCCACCCACCAATCCCAAGCCCTGGGCACCCGTCTTGGGCAACGGCCAGCGCATCAGGACTCCACCCGCCCCTCAGCCCCAGGCACCCGGCGCCCGTCTTGAACAGCGGCGGAGCGCACCGAACGCCCTGGCCCGCAACCCGGCGCCCGCGGGAGGGGCGCCGAGCGCGCTGAGACTCCACCCACCCCTCAATCCCAAGCCCCGGGGTGCACCCAACCTGAGCAGCGGCGGGGTGCACCGGACTCCGCCCACCCGCCAATCCCAAGTCCTGGCGCGCCCATCTTGAGCAGCAGTGGGCACACCGGGCGACCGCCCACCCTCAACCCAAAGCTCCCGGTGCGCCCATCTTCAGCAGCGGCGGAGCGCACCAGACGCCACTCATCCGCCAACTCGAAGTCCCCGTCTTGGGCGGCGGCGGGCGCACTGGGACTCCGATCCCTTGTGCGCTCGTGAGGGGCGGTGGTTCAGGTGCGGACAGGCGGACGCCCGCCGGGCTGCGGAAAGAAATCAGCAGTGCGGCGGGCGTCCGGTGGGGCTGGGTGGCTGCGCGGGTCAGGCGCCGCCGGGGGCGCCGTGGCAGCGCTTGTACTTCTTGCCGGAGCCGCAGGGGCAGGGGGCGTTGCGGGACGGGCCGTTGCTGGCGACCGCCTGGCCGGGGGAAGGCTTGCGGGCCGCCGACGGTGCGGCCGGGCCCGAGCGGCGCACGCCGGGAGACGGCGACGACGACGGGGCCGGGCGGGTGGTGCCGCCGCCCAGGCCGAGGGCCGGTGCCTCCTCCTGCTGCTCGATGTGCACGCCCGCCTCGCCGTCGATGGTCGGGGCGGAGTACTGCAGCGCACGCGGCATGCGGTTGCCGCCGAGGCCCTTGGCGCGGATCTCGACGTGCGGCTCGGGCAGCGGGACGTTGGCGCCGGTCTCGGCGGCCGCGGCCACGTCCAGCACCGGGGCCGGAGCCTCCTCGACCTGGACCTCCAGGTTGAAGAGGAAGCCGACGGCCTCTTCCTTGATGCCTTCCTGCATCTGCTGGAACATGTCGAAGCCTTCGCGCTGGTACTCGACCACGGGGTCGCGCTGCGCGTAGGCCCGCAGGGTGATGCCTTCCTGCAGGTAGTCCATCTCGTAGAGGTGCTCACGCCACTTGCGGTCGATGACGTTGAGCAGGACCTGGCGCTCCAGCTCGCGGACGGCCTCGGCGCCGAGCTCCTCCTCGCGGCGGTCGTACGCGGCGTGGGCGTCGTCGATGAGCTGGTTCTTGAGGAACTCGGGGTCCAGCGAGCCGCCGGCCTCCTCCTCCAGGTCCTCGATGGTGACGCCGACCGGGTAGAGCTGCTTGAGGTTCGTCCACAGCTGCTCGAGGTCCCAGTCCTCGGCGGTCTCGCCGAGGGAGGTGGCGGAGGTGACGTAGTCGCCGACGACACCGTCGATCATGTTGCGGACCTGCTCGCTGAGGTCCTCGCCGTCCAGGACGCGCTTGCGCTCGGCGTAGATGACCTTGCGCTGCTTGTTGAGGACCTCGTCGTACTTGAGGACGTTCTTGCGGATCTCGGCGTTCTGCGCCTCGATCTGGGTCTGCGCGCTCTTGATCTGGCGGGTGACCATCTTGGACTCGATGGGCACGTCCTCGGGGATGTTGAAGCGGTCCATGACCGCCTCGACGGCGCTGGCCCGGAAGCGGCGCATCAGCTCGTCCTGCAGGGACAGGTAGAAGCGGGACTCGCCGGGGTCGCCCTGACGGCCGGAGCGGCCGCGGAGCTGGTTGTCGATGCGGCGGGACTCGTGCCGCTCGGTGCCCAGGACGTAGAGGCCGCCGGCGTCGGTGACCTCGTCGGACTCGTCCTCGACGAGCTTCTCCCAGCGCGGGAGTGCGTCCTCGAAGGCGACCGTGTACTCGTCCGGGGTCTCGTCCTCGTCGAGGCCGCGCTGGCGCAGCTCGGCGGCGGCGAGGTACTCGGCGTTGCCGCCGAGGAGGATGTCGGTGCCACGGCCGGCCATGTTGGTGGCGACGGTGACCGCACCCTTGCGGCCGGCCTGCGCGATGATCTCCGCCTCTTTGGAGTGGAACTTCGCGTTGAGCACGGAGTGCGCGACGCCGCGCTTGCGCAGCAGCTGCGACAGCAGCTCGGACTTCTCGACGGAGACGGTGCCGACGAGGATCGGCTGGCCGAGGGCGTGCCGCTCGACGATGTCGTCGACGACGGCGTTGTACTTCGCCTTCTCCGTCTTGTAGATCACGTCGGGGTGGTCGACGCGGACCATGGAGCGGTGGGTCGGGATGCTGATGACGCCGACGCCGTAGACCTTGTTGAACTCGGCGGCCTCGGTCTGGGCGGTGCCCGTCATGCCCGACAGCTTCGAGTACAGGCGGAAGAAGTTCTGCAGGGTGATCGACGCGAGCGTCTGGTTCTCCTGCTTGATCTCGACGCTCTCCTTGGCCTCGATGGCCTGGTGCATGCCCTCGTTGTAGCGGCGGCCGTGCAGGATACGGCCGGTGAACTCGTCGACGATGAGGACCTCGCCGTCGTTGACGACGTAGTCCTTGTCGCGCTTGTAGAGCTCCTTCGCCTTGATGGCGTTGTTCAGGTAGCCGACCAGCGGGGTGTTGACCGACTCGTAGAGGTTGTCGATGCCGAGCTGGTCCTCGACCTTGCCGACGCCGCGCTCGGTGACGGAGATCGTGCGCTTGGACTCGTCGACCTCGTAGTCGCCGTCGCCGTCCTTGCCGCGCTTCAGGCGGCCGACGACGCGGGCGAACTCCTGATACCACCGGGCGGACTGCTCGGCCGGGCCGGCGATGATCAGCGGGGTGCGGGCCTCGTCGATCAGGATCGAGTCGACCTCGTCGACGATCGCGAAGTTGTGGCCGCGCTGCACGAGCTCGTCCCGCGACCACGCCATGTTGTCGCGCAGGTAGTCGAAGCCGAACTCGTTGTTGGTGCCATACGTGATGTCGCAGTCATACGCGGCCCGGTGCGCCGACGACGGCTGGTTGGGCAGCACGGTGCCGACGGTCAGGCCGAGGAACCGGTGCACGCGGCCCATCCACTCGGCGTCGCGCTGGGCGAGGTAGTCGTTGGTCGTGATGACGTGCACGCCCTTGCCCGAGAGCGCGTTGAGATATGCGGGGAGCACGCAGGTGAGGGTCTTGCCCTCACCGGTCTTCATCTCGGCGATGTTGCCGTAGTGCAGGGCGGCGCCGCCCATGACCTGCACGTCGTAGTGTCGCTGACCGAGCACCCGGGAGGCGGCCTCGCGGGCGACCGCGAACGCCTCGGGCAGGATGTCGTCCAGCGTCTGACCGTCGGCGAGCCGCTCCTTGAACTGGTTCGTCATGTCGGCCAGCTCTTCGTCGGAGAGGTCGGTGTACTCCTCCTCCAGCGAGTTGACGGCATCTGCGACAGCCTTCAACCGCCGCACCTGGCGACCTTCGCCGGCGCGGAGGATCTTCTCGAAAATCGACACGGGTCAGCGCTCCCTTAAACGTCTGCGACCCATCGTAGGCGGCTTCTTGCCCGAACTGCCGCCCCCGCCCACCCACTCTACGGACACTGATGGACAAAGCCGTACAAATCGCTTCGATGTACCGAAGAAATATCCGCCGACAGCGGGCACATTTGGGGCAGGATCGGCGGTCATGGAGCCGATCGAACTGACCACCGGCGACGGGCTCGTCCTGCGCGCCTGGCATGAGGACGACGCCGAGGACGTCTTCCTCGCCTGCCAGGATCCCCTGATTCAGCGCTGGACCATGGTGCCCGTGCCTTACCTGCGGGAACAGGCCGCGGCCTACGTGCGGGAGATGTCGCGGGCCGCGTGGGTCACCGAGACGTCGGCGCCGCTCGGGGTGTTCGACGCCCGCACGGGTGAACTGCTCGCCTCCGCCGGCCTCGTCACCCTCGACCTGCGTAACCGGCAGGGCGAGCTCGGCACCTGGGTGGCGCCGTGGGCGCGCGGGCGGCGGGTCGCCGAGCGGGCCGGCCGGGCCGTCGCGCACTGGGCGTTCGAGGTGCTGGGGCTCACGAAGCTCGTCTGGCGCGCCGAGGTCGGCAACCACGCGTCGAAGCTCACCGCCGAGCGGATCGGCTTCACGTTCGACGGCGTGGTGCGGGCGCTGCTGCCGGCGAAGGAGGGCGGGTTCGTCGACGGCTGGCACGGGGTGATGCTGCCCGGCGAGGTCTGCGACACACCCCCGGCGTGGGTCGCTCCGGGCGGCCCGGGCTCGCTGCGCGCCCACACGTTCTGCACCCCGCCGGTCCGCCTGCCGGCCGGGCCGGGCACGCTGCGGCTGGCCCGCGACGGCGACCTGGACGACCTGGTGATGACGTTCCGCGACCCGGAGACCGTCCAGTGGACGTCGGTCCCGCTGGACTACGGCCCGGAGCACGCCATGGACTTCATCCACCACCGCTACCCGAACGGCTGGCTGCAGGGCACGGGGGTGGGGTTCGTGGTCGCGGACCCCGACGACCGGTTCGCCGGCACCATCGACCTGCGGATCAACCCGATGGACCCGGTCAGCGCGGAGCTGGGCTTCTCCTCCGCGCCGTGGATGCGGGGCAAGGGCTTCATGACCGAGGCGGCGCGCGCGATCTGCGGCTTCGGGTTCGACCGGCTCGGCCTGGGCCGGATCGTCTGGCGCGCGCACGTGGGCAACATCGGATCGAGGAGGGTGGCGGAGAAGGTGGGATTCGTGATCGAGGGCGTCCAGCGGGACAGCTGCGAGCAGCGCGGCACGCGGGTCGACGGCTGGGTGGCGACCCTGCTCAAGCGGGACCTGAAGTGACCGTCGCGCTCAGGCCGTTCCGGGACGAGGACGCCGACGCGGTCGCCGAGGCGTGCAGTGACCCCGTCATCGCGCACTACCTGCCGTTCCTGCCCCAGCCGTACACCCGCGACGACGCCCTGGCGTTCTTCCGGCAGAAGCCCGAGGACCCCGCGATCGTCGACGCGGCGACGGACCGGGTGCTCGGCGCGATCGGGTCGACGCCGCGCGGCACCGGCACCGTGGAGGTCGGCTACTGGGTCGCGCCGTGGGCCCGCCGGCAGGGGGTGGCGTCAGCGGCGCTGGAGCAGTTCAGCGCCGGGCTGTTCGCGCAGGGGCTGCGGCGGCTGTACCTGGTGACGGCGCTGACCAACGGCGCCAGCCAGCGGGTCGCCGTCGCCGGCGGGTACGTCCGGGAGGGCGTCGCCCGGGCCGCCTCGCAGGCCGCGGACGGCAGCTGGCAGGACATGGTCGTGTGGGCCAGGACCGCCGGCGACCCGCCCGGCCCCAGCGCCCGCGCCCTGCCGGACCTGCCCGGTGGCGTGCTGACCGACGGCGTCGTCGCGTTGCGCCCGATCGGCGAGGAGGACGGGCCCAGCACGTACCAGATGCGCAGCCGCCCGGACGTCAGCGGCAGGTCCGTCGTCGGCACCCCGATGGACCCGGCCGTCGTGACCCGTCAATGCGCCGAGTCGGTGTCGAAGTGGCTGGCCGGCCAGCGGGCGGAGATGACCATCCGGGACGCCGCCGGCGGCACCTACCTGGGCGAGATCGCGTTGTTCTACTTCGAGCCGCTCCTGCGCGAGGCGATGATCGGCTACAGCCTCACCCCGGAGGCGCGCGGCAAGGGGTACGCCGCCCGCGCCGCCCGGCTGGTCACCGCGTGGGGCTTCGAGATCGGGATGGCGAGGATGACCGCCGGCACCGCCCCGGACAACGTCGCGTCGCAGCGGGTCCTGGAGGCGGCCGGGTATCACCGCGAGGGCCTGCAGCGCAGCCGGCTGCCCGGGCCGGACGGCACCCGGATCGACAACATCCAGTTCGCCAAGCTGCGCCCGGCGGCAACCTAGGCGTCATGTGGCGTTGCCGTGTGCCCGAGACAGTCTGGGCATGCGTCGACGTGCAGTGATCTCCGGCATCTCGGTGGCCGCCGGGGCGGCGGTCCTTCCACAGGCCCTCGTCAGCCCCGCGGCCTCCGCCCACACCACGAAGCCGCGGCCGGCCCGGCCGCTCGTCATCGGGCACCGCGGGGCGAGCGGCCACCGGCCCGAGCACACCCTGGCGGCGTACCGCCTGGCGATCGCGATGGGCGCGGACTTCATCGAGCCCGACCTCGTGCCCACCAAGGACGGCCAGCTCGTCGCCCGGCACGAGAACGAGATCTCGGGGACCACCGACGTGGCGTCGAAGCCGCAGTTCGCGGGCCGGCGGACCACGAAGTCCATCGACGGGGTCAGCGTCACCGGCTGGTTCACCGAGGACTTCACCCTCGCCGAGCTCAAGACGCTGCGCGCGGTCGAGCGGCTGCCCGCGGTCCGCCCGCACAACACGATCTACGACGGGCTCTTCGAGATCCCGACCCTGCAGGAGGTCATCGACCTCGCCCGCTCCGCCGGCGTGGGCATCTACCCGGAGACGAAGCACCCCACGTACTTCGCGTCCGTCGGGCTCGCGCTGGAGCCGCTGCTCGCCCGGATCCTCAAGCGCAACGGGCTGGCCGGCCGCAACGCGCACGTCTTCCTGCAGTCCTTCGAGCCGACCAGCATCAAGAAGCTGCGCGGCCTGGTGGACACGCCGTCGGTGGTGCTGCTCGACGCGGTCGGCTCGCCCTTCGACTTCCGCAGCAGCGGCGACCCGCGCACGTGGGCGGACCTCGCCAAGCCGGCCGGCCTGGACTGGCTCAAGACCTTCACCAACGGCGTGGGCGCGACGAAGAACCTGGTCATCGCGCGGGACGCGGCCGGCAACCTGCTGCAGCCGACGGCGCTGATCGGCGACGCCCACGCGCGCGGCCTGAAGGTGCACTCCTGGACGTTCCGCAACGAGAACCAATTCCTGCCGCTCAACCTGCGCAAGGGCACCGACCCCAACGCGTGGGGCGACGTGATCGGCGAGATCAGGACCTTCCTGGCGGCCGGGCTCGACGGCGTCTTCGCCGACTACCCGGACACCGCGGTCCTCGCCCGCGACCTGTGAGCTGACGGCGGGCCGGTTCGCACCGGCCCGCCGTTCGGCAACGGCTCAGGTGCCCAGGCTCATGACCCCGTAGTCGTACGCCTTGCGGCGGTAGACGACGCTGGGCCGGCCCGACTCCTTGTCGTTGAACAGGTAGAAGTCGTGGCCGAGCAGCTCCATGTGGAACAGCGCATCGTCCACGGTCATCGGCTCGCCCGGGTGTTCCTTCTCCCGGACGATGTGCCACGGCTGGTCGTCCTGCTCGTCGATCAGGTCGAAGGACTCGGCCTCGACGTCGGCGAGTGTGGCGACGCTCGCGCGCTCAGGTTGTGTGAACGCCAGCGACGCGGTCGCCGCGGCGACGGAGACCGGCGCGTGCCGCCCCCGGTGGACGCGCCGGCGGTCGGCGGCCCGGCTCAGCCTGCTGTCCAGCTTGGCGATGGCGGCGTCCAGCGCACTGTAGAAGTCGGCGGCGCAGGCCTCCGCCCGGATCACCGGCCCTCTGGAGACACACGTGATCTCCACACGCTGGCAGTGATCGGATTGGCGCGGATTGCGCTCGTGAAACAACTCGACGTCGACGCGGATGAGCTTGTGGTCGTATCGCTCGACCTTCTGCAGCTTGTCTGCGACGTGCTGCCGGTAATGGTCGGGCACCTCGACGTTGCGGCCCTTGACGACGATGTCCACTCCTGGCCTCCCCCACGGGTCTAACAAAAGAAACGGGTTTGGGTTCGGTTGTTGTCCGGACTGCTCGGCCGGATCGCGCCTCCCCAGAGGCTGAGCCTTCGCGGCACGCGACCGAAACGGATGGGGCAGAGTCCTCCCTTCCGAACCGGCGCTTCGCGAACGCCGGCAAGGTCTTCGGTCAGGTCGTCTCTCGACGTTAAACCGAGGACAGCCGCTAGTCACCCCCGGTTCACAAGAACTCTCCGATCAACTTCTGAATCCCTCCTCGCGGATTACCCCGAGTGGCGCACGAAGTAACGTTCCGCACAAACCGGGACGAAGGGCGTTAGCTACGCGGCACGCTGCGTAGCGGCCAGAACGGCCACGCGGTGGACCCGCACACCCTCGGCGGCGAGCCGCGCCGTGGACGCGGCGAGGGTCGACCCGGTGGTGATGATGTCGTCGACGAGGATCACGGCACCGGCGGCCGGCCTTCCCCGGCCCCGCACCGCGAAGGCCTGCGCGGCCGCGCGGGCCCGCTCGGTGGCCGACAGCTCGGTGGAGTCCTCCCGCTTCGGCAGCGCCCGCAGGAGCCCTTCCACCCGCACCTCGGCGCCCCGCCGGCGCAGCGTCGCGGCCGCGGCGACCGCGAGCCGGTCGACGTGGTCGCCGAAGCGCCGCCTGGCCGCCGCGCTCGTGGCCGGCACCGGCACCAGCGTCACCGGCCCGGCACCGGCCGGCACGGACGCGGCGACGACCCTGGCGAGCAGCCCGCCGAGCACCGGCGCCAGCTCGTGGCGGTTGCGCTCCTTGTACTGGATGAGCATCCGCCGCAGCGAGCCGGCATACGCGGCCAGCGCGAACGCCGGCGGCAGCCCCGGCGGCTCGGGCACCGGCCGCGTGCGCCCCGGCCGGACGGCGGCGAGCGCCGCGCGGCACGGCTCGCACAGCGGCCCGGTGGCGGGCTTGTCGCACCCGGCACAGGTCGCCGGCAGCACCAGGTCCAGCAGGTCGGCGAGCAGCATGACGCCCCGTCAGTCCGCGTAGAAGGGCGACTTGGCGATCAGCTTCGGCGTCTGGGTCGCCGACGGGCTGGGGGTCCCGCCGCCGGGGGCATCCACCTCGATCGGGTCGACGGACGTGGCGTACACGCCCCGCGCCTGATCCTTGTCCTGGAACATGACCAGCACCAGCTCCAGCGACTTGGCCGCGTCGTTGGTGCGCGCCGACAGCTCGGTGACGGGGAAGGCGCTGGGCTTCTCAGGTTTCCGCGGCAGGGGCTCCTCGCCGGTGCCGTCGAGGCTGGTGCGCACCAGCGAGTAGTTGGCCTCCGGCGGCCCGTTGGCGGGGTTCGGCTCGCCGCCGATCACCAGCGAGGTCTCGGTAAGCCAGCCGACGGCCCTGTTCGCGCCGAGGGAGTTGGGCACCGCGTGCTGCTCGCCGAGCGTGAGCTTGCCGTTCTCGAATTTCAGGGCCGCGACCTTGGTCTCCTTGCCACCGATGACCAGGGCGACCCGCCGGCCGTCGGGCGACACCGAGAAGGCCGAGACGTTGGTCAGCTCCGTGTCGTTGGGGCCGGGCACCGCCACCCGCACGGGCGGCTCGCCCGCGGCGCCGGGCGGGGTGACCGCCCACAGACTGGCGCCGTCGGCGATCAGGAACCGCGGCGCCGGGCGGTCGATCCACACCGGCCGGCTCAGCGTCGCGGCGGTCATGCCGGGGACCTCGACGTACGTGGGCACCCGGTTGTCGGCGTTGACGAAGAGCTGCTCCTTGTTGCCGACCTTGCGGACCAGCGCCGCCCTCGTGCGCGCCCGGTTGATCGTCGCCGAGACGACCGCCTTGTTCCACTCGCTCGGGCCGAACAGCGCGGGACCGTCGGTCGCCGTGCTGAGCTGCCGGACCGACTCGTTGACGATGGCGAACCTCTCCTGGTCCAGGTCCCCCTGCACGACGGCGGAGTTGTCGCCGAGGTAGCCGCCGGAGTCGTTCGTGGTGTCCCTGGCGTTCTCGAAGGACAGCGACACGGGCGGGTGCAGGATGAGCGACCAGCGGATCTGGCTCGCCAGCTTGCGCAGGTCGTCGGGGCTCTTGCCGGCCACCTTCGAGATCAGGTTGACGTTCACGCTCTGGTCGGCGTTGACCGTGGCGCTGCCCTTCGTCTCGATGCCGGACAGCCTGTCGACGGCTGGGGTCAGCCACGCCGACGGCCCTTCGACGAGCCATCGCACGACCTCGTCGACCCGCTTCGACGGCTGCAGCACCTTCGGCATGTACCGCAGGTCGGGCACCAGCTTCGGCTTCTCGACGTCCTTCTCCCAGAAGTAGATCGGCTGGCGGATGTACTGGTCCTGGAGCCCTGCGGTGCTCAGCAGCATGTACGGGGGCACCTGGGAGAACCGGACCTGTCCGCCGACCTCCTCGCTCTCGAACACGGCGGGGAACGTCCGGTCGCTGTCGGTGGGCCAGGCCGTGAACCGGCCGAACGAGTCGAGCTGACCGACGCGCGTCAGAACGACCTTGTAGGTCGATCTGGTGCCGTCCTGGACGATCTCGCTCTTCCCCTGCGCGACGACCGTCAGGTTTCCTGTCGGCTTCCAGGTCGCCGCGGTCTGCTCGGTCATGAACGTCTTCATGCGGGTCTGGGTCTCCGACGCCGCGTCCTGCTGGTCCGAGTTGGTGATGTTGCCGCCGACCGACGTCTTCAGGTAGCGGTTGACCAGGTCGGACAGGCTGGTGGCGCCGTCGGGCTTCTCGGGCGGGTCGGCCCGGTCCTGGGCGCGGCTCGGCTCGACGGCGGGGCCCACGTATCTCGGGTCGGTGCGGTCGGGCAGCCCGCACCCGCCGAGCGCCAGCGCGACCACGGCCACGCCCGCGGTGAGCCGCCGGAACCGGGCGGTCATGCCGACACCTCCGCTGCGCTCCGGCCCGCTCATGGCGTCTCCCCGATCAGCGCGGCCTCGTCGGCGCGGGCGTCGTCGGGCACCAGGCGCAGCGGCGAGGAGACGAGACGGTCGCCGGAGCGCACCGGCAGCGTGAGGCGGAACTGGGCGCCCTTGCCGGGCGCGCCCCAGGCCTCCAGCCAGCCGCCGTGCAGCCGGGCGTCCTCCAGGCTGATCGACAGGCCGAGCCCGGTGCCGCCGGTCTGCCGCGCCCGGGACGGGTCGGCCCGCCAGAAGCGGTTGAACACGAGCTTCTCCTCGCCGGTCTTCAGCCCGACCCCGTGGTCTCGGACGGTCACCGCCACCGCGGCCTCGTCGATGGCCAGGGTCACCACGACCGGTTTGCCCTCACCGTGCTCGACGGCGTTGCCCAGCAGGTTGCGCAGCACCCGCTCGACGCGCCGCGGGTCGACCTCGGCGATCGCCCCGTCCTCCGGCGCCTCGACCCGCAACGGTACTTTGCAGCGCTCGGCGAGCGGCTCGAGCCGCTCCGCGACCCGGCGCACGATCGGCGCGAGGTCGGTCGGCTCGGCGTCCAGCGCGGCGAACCCGGCGTCGAAGCGGCTGATCTCCAGCAGGTCGGTGAGCAGGTCCTCGAACCGGTCCAGCTCGGCCTGCAGCAGCTCCGCGCTGCGCGCGGCGGCCGGGTCGAAGTCGTCGCGGTAGGCGAAGAGCAGGTCCGCCGCCATCCGCACGGTGGTCAGCGGGGTGCGCAGCTCGTGCGACACGTCGGAGGTGAAGCGCCGCTGCAGGCGCGACATCTCCTCCAGCCGCACGATCTGCCGCTGCAGGTTGGCCGCCATCTGGTTGAACGCGGCGGCCAGCCGCGCCAGGTCGTCCTCGCCCTTGACCTGCATGCGCTGGTCGAGCAGGCCGGCGGAGAGCCGCTGCGCGGTGCGGGCCGCGACCCGCACGGGCTTCACCACGAGCCGGGTCATGGTCGCCGCGATCAGGGCGAGCAGCGCGACGAGCGCCACGCCGGTCGCCGTGACCACCAGCGCGACGAACTCGACCAGGTCGTTCTCGGCCTTCAGCGGCAGCAGGTAGTACAGCTCCAACGGCTGGCCACCGGTGATGATCGGGGTGCCCATGACCAGGAAGCGGGTAGGCCCCCGCCCGACGTCGAGGGTCTCGATCTGCTGCCACGTGCCGGGCTTGCGGCCGCTGACGACCGACTCGCGGAGCTGGCGCATCGAGCTCTGCTGCATCACCGTGGCCGTGCCGTTGTCCGGCGACGCGGCCCCCGGCGTGCCCTGCCGCAGGATGACGACCTCGGAATCGGGGTTGTCCATGGAGGTGGCCAGGTCCAACGCCACGCTCCGCATCTTCCCGGGCAGCCCCGGATCGTCGGCCTGGGTGTAGCCCTCCAGCTGCTTGGTCGCCTCCCGGGCGCCGCGCAGGATCTGGTCCTCGGAGGTGTCGACCTGGGTGCGCAGCACGCCCTGGCTGATCAGGGAGGCGACCGTGTAACCGAACGCCGACACCAGGATCGCCGAGAGCAGCAGCGTGATGCCCACGACGCGGAACTGCAGCGACCGGCGCCACTGCCGTCGGGCGGCGGCGTAGAAGCGGCGCAGGCGGCGGCTCACGACGTGCGGGATCAGCCGCTTCGGCCGGAAGCGGCTGAAGCGGCGGACCTGCACGACGATCGGGTCGATACGCACCAAGGCAGACCTCAGCCCGTGCCGGCCTTGTAGCCCACGCCGCGCACGGTCAGGATGATCTCCGGCTTCTCCGGGTCGGGCTCGATCTTGGCGCGCAGCCGCTGGACGTGGACGTTGACCAGACGGGTGTCGGCGGCGTGCCGGTAGCCCCAGACCTGCTCGAGCAGCACCTCGCGGGTGAACACCTGGCGCGGCTTGCGGGCCAGGGCCACCAGCAGGTCGAACTCGAGCGGCGTCAGCTTGACCTCCTCACCGTCGCGCATGACGGTGTGCGCCGGCACGTCGATGGTGATCTGGTTGCCGGGCGGGCCGATGGTCAGCAGCTCGGGGGCGACGTCCTCGCCGCGGCGCAGCCGGGCCCGCATGCGCGCGACCAGCTCCTTGGGCTTGAACGGCTTCATCACGTAGTCGTCGGCGCCCGACTCGAGCCCGAGCACCACGTCGACCGTGTCGCTCTTGGCGGTGAGCATCACGATCGGCACGCCGGACTCGGCGCGGATGGACCGGCACACGTCGATGCCGCTCATGCCCGGCAGCATCAGGTCGAGCAGGACGATGTCGGGCCGACTGTCCCGGAACGCACCGAGTGCACGCTCGCCGTCCGCGACGAAGGACGGGAGGAAGCCTTCGCTGCGCAGGACGATGCCGAGCATCTCGGCAAGGGCGGGGTCGTCGTCGACCACCAGGACGCGGGCTCTCATGCGGTCCAATATTTCACCTCGACGCCCGAAGATGGGAACCCGATGCCCGATCTTGGTCAGTTTCCGGCCATCTGGTCAGGGCGGGCCGCCGGGTTCGCGCCTGCCGACTACGGTGTCCGCGTGGACCAGCACAGCCCGGTGATCCCACTGCGTCCGCTCACCTTCGGTGAGCTGCTCGACGCGGGGGTGCTGCTGCTGCGCGCCAATGCCCGGTTGTTCCTGGTCGCCGCGTTCGTGCTGGCGGTGTGCGAGCAGGCCGTGCTGTTCCCGCTGCGCTCCGTCGCCGGCGTGGACGGCACGACGGACATCTTCGACGCCGACACCGGGATGTGGTGGCTGGTCTTCTGCTGCGGCCTGGCCACGGAGGGCGTCGTGCTGGCGCTGCTCGGCGGGCTGACCGGAGCGGCCGTCGGGCCGGCCCTGCTCGGGACCCCCGCGCCGGCCCGCGACCTGCTGCGCGCGTGGGGGCGGCGGGCGCCGGCGCTGATCCTCCTCGCCCTCTCGGTCGGCCTGATCCTGCTGCCGAGCGCGATCGTGGCGCTGCCGTGGTTCTACTTCTTCGGCGCGATCGGCCTGGCCGCGCCCGCGCTCGTGGTCGACCGGGTCGGGCCCGGGGCGGCGCTGGTGCGCTCCCTGAACCTGGCGCCGGTCGGGATGCGTGGCGTGGCGATCCGGCTGGGCGGCTACGGCGGGTGGGCGGCGATCCGGGTGGCGATCGGCATGGGCACCGCCGCGCTGCTGGACACCGTGCTGCCGAGCGACGCGCTGGTCTACGAGATCGTGACGGTGGCGGTGTGGGTGCTGGCCAACACCGTCGTGTATGCCGCGCTCGCCAGCGTCGACGCCGTCCTGTACCTGGAGAGCCGGATGCGGGTCGAGGGGCTCGACGTCGCGGTCGGCCGGTCCCGCCGGCTCGGCCGCCCCGTCGACCTGGCCCAGGCCGCCCTCTCCGGCGCGGTGCAGCGATGACCCGCGGCTGGGCCGAGTTCCTCGAGCGGCTGTCCGCGGCGGTCGGGCTGCCGCTGCTGGTGTTCCTCCTGCTGCTGCTGTCGGTCGTCGGCGGCGTCCTGTACTACTTCTTCCCGCGCTGGGTCCCGAAGCGCTTCCCGCGGCTGCGCTTGCGGAAGCGGAAGAAGAGGGACGCCGAGGAACCGAAGACGGCCGCGCCCGAGGAGGTCGACATCGAGACCGCCGAGCCGTCGAGCGGCGACACGCTGCCCGACCTGCCGGCCAAGGTGTTCCTGAGCCTGGCCGACCGGCTGGCCGCGGAGGGCCGCTACGCCGAGGCGGTCCGCGAGCGGCTCCGGGCGATCGTGCGGGGGCTCGCCGACAGGCGCGCCGTCGAGGTGCTGCCCGGCATGACCGTGACCGAGGTGGCCCACGCCGCGTCCGCCGTGGTGCCGGCCGCCGAGCCGGCGCTGCGCGGCGCGACCGGGATCTTCTCCGACATCTGGTATGGGCAGATCCCCGCCACCGAGGAGCACGACACCCTGATGCGGCGGTACGCGGCGGAGGTCGACGCATGAAGAAGGCGCGCTCCCGGCGGTGGCTGCGGGTCGTGGTCCCACCCGTCGCCGCCCTGCTGGTCGTGATCACCGGCCTGGTGCTGTACCAGTGGGAGCAGCCCGACGAGGAGGACGCCGCCTACCTGTCGCCGGTCAGCACGGCGGCCATCGGCGCGAGCACCCTCGCCGACCGCGTCCGCGCGGCCGGGGTCACGATCGCCCGGGTCGGCAGCACCGCCGACGCGTTCCTGGCCGAGAACCGCGGCGACGTGACGATCCTGCTCACCACCCCGCAGTTCGTGCACCCCGAGTACTTGAAGCGCATGGCGCTGCTGCCGGGCTCGACCCGGGTCGTGCTCGTCGAGCCCAGCAAGCAGACCCTGCTGCGCGCGCAGATGCCGCTCACCACCGGCCGGCGGGCCCTCGCCGGCTCGGTGAGCGCGCCGGGGTGCGACTACCGGCCCGCGGCCGACGCCGGCCCGGCGGGGATCCACCGGACCAGCTACGGGCCCGTCGACCCGGTCGCCGAGGAGGAGTTCGCCCGCTGCTACGACGACTCGCTCATCGTGTTCAGCCGGGGCTGGACCACCACGACGATCGCCGGCTCCGCGGACCCGTTCCGCAACGACCGCATCGGCGAGGCCGGCAACGCGAGGCTCGCCACCAGCCTGCTGACCACCAGGCCGCGGCTCGTCTGGGTCGACCTGCACCGGCACGAGTCGCCGCCGGAGCCGGTGCGGGACCCCGCCCCTCCCGTGCCGACGGCGACGCGGACCGCCAGCGCCGAGCCGACCGCCACGACGACCCGCGACCAGGACCTGCCCAGCACCGGCCCCAGCCGGACCAGGGGCGGGACCCCCAGCCCGGTCCCCGGCGCGACGCAGGCCGGCGGTCGCGGCGAACCCGCCAACCCGCTGTGGGAGGCCTTCCCGGCGTGGGTCTACGTGGTCGCGGTGCTGCTCGTCGTCACGCTGCTGCTGTACGCCCTGGCCAGGGCGCGCCGGATGGGCGGCCCGGTGGTGGAGCCGCTGCCGGTGGTCGTGCGCGCCGGCGAGACGGTCACCGGCCGGGGCCGGCTGTACCAGCGGGCCCGGGCGCGCGACGAGTCGCTACGGACGCTGCGGGCGGCCGCCGTGGCCCGGATGGCGCGGCTGCTGCGGCTGGAGCCCGGCACCGACCGCAGGGTGCTCGTGGCCACGGTCGCCGCGTGGAGCGGCTGGCCCCCCGAGGTCGTCGACGACACGCTGTTCGGCCCGCCGCCCGCGGACGACGAGGCGCTGGTCGCCGCGGCCGTCCGGCTGGAAATGCTCACCGAGGCCGTGACCAACGAACAACCCCACGCAGAAGGAGCACGACGGTGACCGACACCGCTATCCCGCTGGCACAGCCGGCGCCAGAGCCGACAGCGGGGCCGGTCGGGGACCCGCAGGAGGCCCGCGCCGCCCTCGGCCGGCTGCGCGCCGAGGTCGGCAAGGTCGTCGTCGGCCAGGACGCCGTCGTGTCCGGCATGGTGATCGCCCTGCTCGCCCGCGGGCACGTGCTGCTGGAAGGCGTGCCGGGCGTGGCGAAGACGCTGCTCGTGCGCACCATCGCCGCGGCGCTGGACCTGGACACCAAGCGGGTCCAGTTCACCCCCGACCTGATGCCCGGCGACGTCACCGGTTCGCTGATCTTCGACGCCCGCACCGCCGAGTTCGAGTTCCGGGAGGGGCCGGTCTTCACCAACCTGCTGCTCGCCGACGAGATCAACCGGACGCCGCCGAAGACCCAGGCGTCGCTGCTGGAGGTCATGGAGGAGCGGCAGGTGTCGGTGGAGGGCCGGGCCCGCCCGCTGCCGGACCCGTTCCTGGTCGCCGCGACGCAGAACCCGATCGAGTACGAGGGCACCTATCCGCTGCCGGAGGCGCAGCTCGACCGGTTCCTGCTGAAGCTGACCGTGCCGCTGCCGACCCGCGACGAGGAGCTCGGCGTGCTGCGCGCGCACCACCGCGGCTTCGACCCGCGCCGGCTGCGCGACGCCGGGGTGACCGCCGTCGCGACCGCGGCCGACCTCGCCGCCGGGCGTGCCGCGGTGCAGCGGGTCGCGGTCGCCGACGGGGTCCTCGCGTATGTGGTCGACCTCTGCCGCGCGACCCGCGTGTCGCCGTCGCTGGAGCTCGGCGCCTCGCCGCGCGGCGCGACGGCGCTGCTCGCCGCGGCGAAGGCGTGGGCGTGGCTGACCGGCCGCGACTACGTCACCCCCGACGACGTGAAGGCCCTCGCCCGGCCGACGCTGCGGCACCGGGTGCGGCTGCGGGCCGAGGCGGAGCTGGAGGGCGTCACCGCCGACGCGGTGCTCGACTCGGTCCTCGCGACCGTGCCGGCCCCGCGATGAACGCGGTGTCCGCGTGACCGCCTGTCTTCCGTGCGGTCTTCCGTGCGGGAGCGGCTTCGTGACCGCCTGCCTTCGCGTGGGGGTGGATTCGTGATCACCTGGCGGCCGGCCGCGCTCGTCGCCGCCGGCACGCTCCTGCTCGCCCTGGTCGGCATCGCCGCCGGGGACGCGGTCGGCGGCGGCTGGCTGTGGCTCGGCGCCGCGGTCCTGCTCGCCGGCGTCGCCGCCGCGTGCGCCGTGGACTACTTCGCCGCCGTGCCGCCGCGCGCGCTGACGCTGTCCCGGTCCGGGCACCAGTCGCTGTGGCTCGGCGACACCGGCAGCGTCGAGCTGACCATCCGCAACGGCGCCGACCGGCCGTTCGTGGGGCGCGTCCGCGACGCGTGGGTGCCGTCCGCCGGCGCGTTCCCCGCCGAGCAGGAGGTCCGGATCGAGCCGGGCCGGGCGGTGAAGCTGACGACGTCGCTGACCCCGACCCGCCGCGGCGACCGGCCCGCCGTCCGGGTGACCCTGCGCTCCCATGGGCCGTTGCGGCTCATGTACCGCCAGACGACGCGCCGGACCGCGGACGCCATGACCCCGTCGTGGCGGCTCCGGGTCTACCCGGCGTTCGCGTCCCGGCGGTTCCTGCCCGAGAAGGTCGCCAGGCTGCGGGTCCTGGACGGGTCGGTGGTGACCCGCGGGCGGGGCCAGGGCACCGAGTTCGACACCCTCCGCGAGTACGTCGTCGGCGACGACGTCCGCTCGATCGACTGGCGCGGCAGCGCCCGCCGCTCCGACGTCGTGGTCCGCACCTGGCGGCCCGAGCGCGACCGCCGGCTCGTCTGCGTCCTGGACACCGGACGGACGTCGGCGACCCGGATCGGCGACGAGCCCCGGCTCGACGCGGCGATGGACGCCGCGCTGCTGCTCGCCTCCGTCGCCGCCCGCGCCGACGACCGGGTCGACCTGCTCGCCGTCGACACCACCGTCCGCGCCTCGGTGACGAACGTCGACAAGAGCACGCTGCTGTGGCGCCTCGTCACCGCGATGGCCCCGCTCCAACCGGCGCTCGTCGAGACCGACTTCGGCCTGGTCGCCGGCGAGGTGCTGCGGCGCGAGCGGAAGCGGGCCCTCGTGGTGCTCTTCACCGCGCTGGAGCCGGGCGCGCTCGGCGACGGCCTGCTGCCGGTCCTGCCGCAGCTGGCCGCGAAGCACCGGGTCGTCGTCGCCGCGGTGCACGACCCGGAGCTGAGCCGCATGGCCCAGGTCCGGCCCGGCGCGACCCCGGCCGACGTCTACGCGGCCGCCGCGGCGCAGCGCACCCTCGCCGAGCGGGAGCGGGTCAGCGCCGCCCTGCGCCGCCACGGCGTGGAGGTGGTCGACGCCCCGGCCGACGTGTTCGCGTCCCGGGTCACCGACCACTACCTCGCCCTGAAGACCAGCGGCCGGCTCTAGGCCACCGGGACCGCGGCCTCGGTCAGTTCCTCCGGCAGGTCCGTCGACACGCCACGCAGTTCCGCGGCCCGGCCGAGGATCACGACGTACGCCAGGAAACCCAGCCACACGACGGCGCCGATCACGTCCTTGACCAGCATCGGCAGCTCGGACGGCGTCAGGAAGCCCTCCAGGACGCCGCTGACCAGCAGCACCACCACGAGCCCGAGGGCGACCAGCATCCCCTCCCGGGCCGCCGCCACCAGCGCCCGGCCGCGGGTCCGCAGCGGCCCGGGCACGATCCACGCCCACCCGATCCGCAGCCCCACCCCAGCACCGACGAAGACGGCGGTCAGCTCCAGCAGGCCGTGCGGCATGATCAGGCCGAAGAACACGTCGCCGCGCCCGTACGTGATCATCACGCCGCCGGTCAGCCCGATGTTCAGCGCGTTGTTGAACAGCACGATCAGCACCGGCAGGAGCAGCACACCACCGGCGAGGCACTCCGCGGTCAGCACCGCGTTGTTGGTCCAGACGCGCAGCGTCGAGTTCTGCGCCTGGAACTCGCTGTAGTAGCCGACGAATTCGCTCTGGACCAACTTCGTGATCGTCGCGTCGTCCATGAACAGGTCGGCGACCTCCGGGTTGGCCACCACGTACGCCATGATCCCGAACGTGACCAGACTGAACACCGTCGCCACGGCCGACCACCACGGCCAGGCCCGGTAGACCGCCAGCGGGAACGTCTCCGTGAAGAACTTCCCGACGGTCCGCCACGAGAACGCCGGCGCCCCCGTGATCGCGTTGCGGGCGGCCAGCACCAGGCGGGACAGGTGGGCGACGAGCGCCGGGTCGGGCGACCGGCTACGCACGGCGGACAGGTGCGTCGCCGCCCGCTGGTAGAGCGCGACCAGCTCGTCGGCCTCGGCAGCACTGACCCGCCGCCGGCGCGCCAGCTCGTCCAGCCGCCTCCACTCGGCGGAATGCTCGGCGACGTATGCGTCCAGATCCACGACGGCAGCGTAGACGGCGCGGGCACCCCCGGTGGCCCGGTCCTTCGGGGTGCGCGCGGGGACGCGCGGTGGTGCGGCCGTGTAGGACACTGTTGCGCATGCGCATCGCCACGGCCCCCGAAAGTCCAGGAGACCGCCTGGTCAGCGGCGAGGCCGTCGAGCTGGACGTGCGGGTCGCCAGGATCGGCTCGCGGGCCGTCGCGCTCATCATCGACGCCTTCGGCCAGGCCGTCCTGTTCATGGTCCTGTTCGTGGCGGCCTCGTTCCTCCGCCTCGTGACCGACGCCGCCGGCCTCTTCGACGACGGCCTCGGCCAGGCCATCTTCACCGTCATCCTGGTCGTCACGGCCCTGGGCTACCCGGCCTTCTTCGAGACCGTCCTGCGCGGCCGCACCCCCGGCAAGGCCGCCATGGGCCTGCGCGTGGTCCGCGACGACGGCGGCCCGGTCCGCTTCCGCCACGCCTTCACCCGGGCGCTGCTCGGCCTGGCCCTGGAGTGGCCCGGCCTCCTCCTGCCGGTGGTCACCTGGGTCGCCAGCCTCGGCACCATGCTCATCGGCCGCAGCGGCAAGCGCCTCGGCGACTGGGCCGCCGGCACGATCGTCATCCACGAGCGCACCCCGGCGAGCTGGGGCTGGGTCCCGGCCATGCCACCGCCGCTGCGCTCATGGGCGACCCGTCTGGACCTCACCGGCCTCGACGACAGCCTGGCCCTGGCCGTCCGCCACTTCCTGGCCCGCAACCGTGAGATCACCGAACCGTCCCGCACCGCCCTCGGCCGCGCCCTGGCCCGCGAGGTCGCGCTCTGCACGACCCCGCCCCCGCCCCGCGACGCCCCCGGCTGGGCGTACCTGGCCGCCGTCATCGCCGAACGCAACCGCCGCGCCACCGCCCAGCTCGTCAAGGCCCGCGCCGCCTCGTCCAGCGTCTGGCCGGACCTCCACGCCGCCGCCGGCCCACACCTCGTCGGCCCCTTCGAGCCAGCCCCACCCCCGACCGCCCTCCGCCCCGCCGTCCCCCGCTGACCCCCGCCCACCCACCGCCCCTTCCACGGCCCCCTTCAACCACCGACGCCGCGCCACCGCACCCGCCACCCCCGACTACACACCGCCTCTTCCGCGGCCCCCTTCAACCACCGACGCCGCGCCACCGCACCCGCCACCCCCGACTACACACCGCCTCTTCCGCGGCCCCCTTCGACCGACGATGCCGCGCCACCGCACCCGCCGGCCGCGCAGCCGTCACTCCCAACCCTGCGGACAGCGCCCACGCACCACACCGCCGCGACTCCCACCTAGCGGACGCCGCACACCGCACCACACCGCCGCAGGACTCCCCACTCTGTGGATGCCGCCTCCGCATTCCATCGTCACGGGGCTCTCACATTCCGCGCTCCACTCCCCGCGCTCCGGTCCGCTTCGACCTCCCGCCGCCCCACTGCCTGGGACTCCCCGGACTTCCGCTGTGTTCGCTGCCGGCCTCCGCACTCCCGCGCCCACTCGCTCGTCGTCTTCGCTCGCCCGCTGCCGTCTTCGCTCGCCCGCTGCCCTACTCGCTCGCCCACCGCCCTCCTCTCACTCCTCGCACGCCCGTTCTCCTTGCCCGTCCCTTTGCCCGCCGAACTCTTGCTCGCAGGCTTCTCACGGCCCACCCCTCTTCACACAGACATTGATCAATGCCCCAGAATGCGGCAATTGCTCGATAGATGTTGCGCTATCTACCCACAAAATGATCTTTAAAATGAGGGTAGATCGCGCAATGTCTATTCCGAAAAAGGGCAATTCTGGGCATTGATCAACGTCTGTGCGGATGGAGGGCGCCGCGCGTTGCGGGGCCAGGAAGCGAAACGAACGGCCCCGGGCTGGAGCCTCGCGGGTGGGCAGGGTCCGGACCGGGGCCGTGGGGTAAAAGCGAGTGCCTAGACCAGTTTGACGGCCTCGGCGTAGTGGCAGGCGCTGCGGTGGCCCTGGCCGCGGTCGGTGAGGGCCGGGATCTCGTCGGTGCAGAGCTTGCGTTCGGTGTCGGTGAGCTCGGTGGCGAACTTCGGGCACCGGGTGCGGAAGCGGCAGCCGCTCGGCGGGTTGACCGGGCTCGGCACGTCGCCGGTGAGGAGGATGCGCTTGCGGACGCGTTCCTTGCGCGGGTCGGGCAGCGGGATCGCCGAGATCAGCGCCTGGGTGTAGGGGTGCGACGCCCTCGTGAACAGCTCCTCGACCGTAGCCGTCTCCACGATCCGGCCGAGGTACATCACCGCGACGCGGTGGGCGATGTGCCGGACCACGGACAGGTCGTGGGAGACGAAGAGGTAGGACAGGCCCAGCTCGTTCTGCAGGTCCTCGAGCAGGTTGATGACGCCCGCCTGGATGGAGACGTCCAGGGCGGACACGGGTTCGTCCAGGACCAGGACCTTCGGGCGCAGCGCCAGGGCCCGGGCGATCCCGATGCGCTGGCGCTGGCCGCCGGAGAACTCGTGCGGGTAGCGGTTGCCGTGCTCGGCGTTGAGGCCGACCGTCGACATCAGTTCGCGGACCTTCGCCGGGCCGCCGTCGGAGAAGAGACCGTGGATGCGCAGCGGCTCGGCGATGATCTCGAAGACGGTCATGCGCGGGTCGAGCGACGCGAACGGGTCCTGGAACACGATCTGCAGGTCGCGGCGCAGGGGTCGCATCTGCGCGCGGGACAGCCGGGTGAGCTCCTTGCCCGCGTAGTGGATCTCGCCGCTGGTGGGGCGGATCAGGTTGAGCAGCAGGCGGGCCGTGGTCGACTTGCCGCAGCCGGACTCGCCGACCAGGCCCAGGGTCTCGGTGCCGCCGATCTCGAAGGAGACGTCGCAGACGGCGTGCACCTCGCCGACCCGCCGGCGCAGGATGCCGCGGGAGCGGACCGGGAAGTGCTTGACCAGGTTCTTGGCGGAGATGACCGTGCCGGTGACGGCGGGCTTCGTGGTGTCGATGGTCATGAGGCGTCCTCGGGCGTGTCGGCGGCCAGGTCCGTGTCGGCCACCGCGACCTCTTCGGTGTCGACGTCGACAGAGGTCACCGCGAAGACGTCGGTGGCCTGGGTGTCGACGAGCTGGGTGCTGAAGTGGCAGGCCGCGGCGTGCTGGCCGTCGAGGTCGACCGGGAGGAGGTCGGGCTCGACCTCGTCGCAGATGTCCTGGGCCATCGGGCAGCGGGGCCGGAAGGGGCAGCCGGGCGGCAGGTTGAGCAGCGACGGCGGCGTCCCGACGATCGGCGTGAGCCGGGCGTCGCGGCCCTCGTCGACGCGGGGCAGGCTGCCCAGCAGGCCGAGGGCGTAGGGCATCCGCGGACGGTAGAAGATGTCGTCGACGGTGCCCGACTCGACCAGCTTGCCGGCGTACATGACGCACACCCGGTCGGCGTGACCGGCGATGACGCCGAGGTCGTGGGTGATCAGCACGAGCGCGGCGCCGATCTCCGTGCGGGCCGCCTCGAGGGCCTCCAGGACCTGCGCCTGGACGGTGACGTCGAGCGCGGTGGTCGGCTCGTCGGCGATCATGACCTCGGGGTTGTTCGCCATCGCGATGGCGATGACGACCCGCTGGCGCATGCCGCCCGACATCTCGTGCGGGTAGTTGTTGACCCGCTGCTCCGGGTACGGGATGCCGACGACCTTCAGCAGCTCGACCGCTCGGTCCCAGGCCGACCGCTTGCTGACGTCGTGGTGCACGAGCACGGCCTCGGCGATCTGCTTGCCGATGGTGTAGACCGGGTTGAGCGAGGTCAGCGGGTCCTGGAAGATCATCGCCAGGTTCTTGCCGCGGATCTTGCTCATCTCGCGGTCGTTCTTGCCCAGCAGTTCCTCGCCGCGGAAGCGGGCCGAGCCGGTGATCTTCGCGGAGCCGGGCAGCAGGCCCATGAGCGCGAGCGACGTGACCGACTTGCCGGAGCCCGACTCGCCGACGATGCCGAGCGTCTCGCCGCGCCGCAAGGTGTACGACACCCCACGGACCGCCTTGACGAGACCGTCCTCGGTGGGGAACGAGACGCTGAGGTTGTCGACCTCCAGGACGGTGTCCGTCGCGGTTGGGCGGGTGTTCAGTTCGATGGAGGTCATCGGCGCACCAGTGTCTGTCGGGGGTCGAACGCGTCGCGCAGGCCGTCACCGATGAAGTTGACCGTCAGCGCGATGAGGATGATGAACAGGCCGGGGAAGTAGAACAGCCACGGCTGGTCCTGCACGGAGAGCTTGGCGTCGTTGATGAGCAGGCCCAGCGAGGTGTCGGGCCGCTGCACGCCGAAGCCGATGAAGGACAGCGCGGTCTCGGCGAGGATCGTGGTCGCGATCGTGACGGTCGCGGCGACGATGATCGAGCCGAGCGCGTTGGGCAGCAGGTGCCGCACGATGATGCGCAGGTCGCTGGCGCCCATCGCCTTCGCCGCCTCGACGAACTCCTGCTCGCGCAGTGACAGCACGACGCCGCGGACGACGCGGGAGATGCCGGCCCAGGCCAGGAACGACAGCACGAGGGCGAGGCCCCACCAGCTGGCGCCGCCCTGGAGGTTGACCGACAGGGTCACCGCGATCGCGATGCTGGGCAGCGTGAGCACCACGTCGGCGATGCGCATCAGCACACCGTCGGCCCAGCTGCGGTAGAAGGCCGCGACGGCGCCCCACAGCGCGCCGAAGGTGGTGGCGATCAGCGCGACCAGCAGCGAGATCTTCAGCGACTGCTGGGTGCCGCGCATGCTCTGGCCGAGCAGGTCGTGGCCGGCCTGGTCGGTGCCGAGGGGGTACTCCGCGGACGGCGGCGAGAAGCTCGGGCCGTCGATGTACGCGTAGTCGTACTTCCACACCAGCGGCCCGACGAACGCGAACAGGACGATGAGCAGGAAGAGCACGAGGCTGCCGACGGCGAGCTTGTGGCGCAGGAACCGGCGGAGCACCAGCTCGGCCTGGGAGCGCTGACGCGTGGTCAGTACGGGGGTCGCCTCGGGGGCCTGGGTGGCCAGTGAGCTACTCATAACGGATCCTCGGGTCCAGCACGGCGTAGAGGAGGTCGGCGACGATGTTGAAGAGGATCACGACGACGCCGGAGACGAGCAGCCAGCCGAGCAGTGAGTTGACGTCCCGCCGGGTGACGGATTCCAGCAGGTAGGTACCCATGCCGGACCAGTTGAAGACGGTCTCGGTGATCACCGCGCCGCCGAAGATGCCGCCGATGTCGACGGCGGTGATGGTGGCGAGCGGGATCAGGGCGGTGCGCAGGGCGTGGCGGACCATGACCTGCCGGCGGAGCAGTCCCTTGGACCGGGCCAGCCGGACGTAGTCGCTGTTGAGGACCTCCAGCATCGCGCTGCGCTGATATCGGCTCCAGGCCGCGTACGTGATGAGCGTCAGCGAGATGGTGGGCAGGACCATGTGCCCCGCGATATCGGTGATCTTGCCCCACGTATCGAACGAGTCATGGTTGTAGTCCTGATCGCCCAGCGTGTAGAAGACCTGTGAGCCGGTGCTCTGGTTGTACGCGACGCCGGCCTCCTTGAGCAGCAGCGCGAGCCAGAACGACGGGATCGACAGCGCGAGGAAGCCGACGAAGGTGAAGCCGTAGTCGACCTTGCTGTACTGCTTGACCGCGCTCAGCACGCCGGAGACGACGGCGAGCAGGACGGCCAGCAGCATGGCGACGAACACCAGCCGGAGCGTGACCCACAGCCGGTCGCCGAGCTGGTCGCCGATGTTCAGGGTCTTCTCGGTGGACTGGCCGAAGTCGCCGTGCAGGATGAGGTTGCCCAGCCAGCTGAAGTACCGCTCGTGGAGCGGCTTGTCCAGACCGAGCCGGTGGGCCTCCAGCTGTCTGGTCTCGAGCGGGACCGGTGGGTTCCGCGCTTCCATGTCGTCGATGGGGTTGCCCGACAGTGAGGCGATGACGAACACGAATATCGAGGCGGCGATGAGCACCGGAATTCCGATCAGGAGCCGGCGCACCGCATAGGCGATCATGAGTTTCCTCCGCTTATTGGCAGGTGCGGGAGGACCCCGGACGCACGCGGCGTCCGGGGTCCCCGTCGATCCGGTGCGTCAGGCCGCTTTCTGGCCCCACTCCTGGATGTTGTACGTCGGGCTCCACTGCGTCGCGTTGTCCCGGATGTTGACGTAGTCCGAGTAGGTGAACGTCAGCGTGGGCTTCTGCGCGATCGGGAGGACATAGGCCTCCTTCGACAGGATCTCGTCGCCCTGGTTGATCAGGTCGGCGGCCTTCTTCGGGTCGAGCGAGCGGGCACCCTCGTTGGTCAGCTTGTCGACCTCGGCGTTGGAGTAGCTGCCGTAGTTACCGCCGTTGCCGGTGACCCAGTTCTGCTCGGCCGCGCCCTGGTACAGCGGGCTGCCGACCCAGGCGAAGATGATCATGTCGTAGTCGGCGCTGGAGAGGGTCTTGCCGAGCGTCTCGGTGACCTCGATCTTGATGTCCAGACCGATGTTCTTCAGGGCCGCCTGGACCAGCTCACCGGTCGTGGCGCGCAGCTGGTTGCCCTTGGTGTGACGGAAGCGCAGCGGCGGCACGGCCTCGCCGGTCTTCGTGATGAGCTTGCCGCCCTCGATCTTGTAGCCGGCGTCGGTCAGGATCTTCTTGGCCTTCTCGACGTCACCGGAGCCCTGACCCGTGGGGGACACGACGTCCTTGTAGTTCGGGTCGCCGGGGAAGAAGTTGTGGCTGCCGAGCGGCTTCGCGGCCTTGTCGAACACACCGTAGGTCTTGTCGATGATCGACTTGACGTTGATCGCGGTGAAGATCGCCTGGCGCAGCGAGAGGTCGGCCAGGTACTTGTTCTTCAGGTTCAGGTCCAGGTGCTCCCACTGGTACCCGTGGCCGATGCGGTAGATGACACCGGGCGTCTCGGCCGCGCCGTTCACCAGAGCCGCGTTCGGCTGCGGCGACATGCCGGTGATCTCCTTGTTCTTCAGGGCCGGGATGACGCTGCCCTGGTCGATCACGAACTTGAAGACGACCTTGTCGAGGGACGGCTTGACCTTGCCGTACCACTTGTCGTTCTTCTTGAGCACCAGCGACTGGTCCTTGTTGAACGTGTCGATGACCAGCGGGCCGCCGGACCAGGTCGGCACGGTCTCGCTGAACCAGTTGGCGGCGCTGTTGACGCCCTCGGGCTTGTTCAGGTCGAAGCCCTGCTTGGTCGCGAGGTGCGCCGGGTAGAGGCCGTCGGTGGAGTAGAGGCCCTTCCAGTCGGCGTAGGTCTTGCCGTCGTCGAAGGTCACCGTCACGGTCTTGCCGTTGTCGGAGCCGACGATGCTCTTGATCAGGTCATAGCCGGAGGTGCTGGCGGGCGTGCACTCCGAGCAGTGCTCCTTCTTCCCGGAGTTCTGCTTCCAGCCGAAGATGAAGTCGTCGGCGCTGATCGCGGTGCCGTCGTTCCAGACCGCGTCGGCCTTGATCTTGTAGACCACGGTCTGCGGGTTCTGGTTGGTGAGCTCGGCCGAGGTCATGAGGTCGGCGTTGAGGGTGAGCGCGCCGCTCGGGTCGGACTTGTAGACCTGCGGGATGACACCCGACAGCGCCTGCGAGGCGACGAGCGTGTTGCCCTCTTCAGTGGTGATGTTCCAGCTGGTGAAGCTCTGCTCGAGGCCGAAGATGTATTCACCGCCCGGCTTGGTGTTGCCGCTGTTGCAGGTGTTCGGGCTCTTCTCGCAGTCGGCGAAGCCGGCGTTGGACGTCGGCGTCTCCTTCTTGGTGTCACTCCCGCCACCGCAGGCGGTCAACGTGAGCAGCGAAGCCGCCGCGACCGCGACGAGGCTGGTGAGCCCCTTCGATCTCGTGCGCATGGTCTCCTCCAGTCAGGAACGACAGCCCTGGCCACGATGAGTCCGCGGTCGCGGGCACGACCGTGGGCCAACCAGGCTGCGTTGTGGTGCCTAAAGGAAACGACGCGATGGGCAACCTGCATAGAGGATGTAGAGATTCGTAACTGTCCCGTTATGCGGACTGTTGGCCGACCATTTGCCCAACGAAACGGACGTTCTGAAGTGCAGTTGTTACAGATGGTGAAAGTAGATCTTGCTGACTTGCGCCCGAAATATCCGAGAAACATGCCTTCGAATGCGTCGAATCTACGCGAAGAGCGCCCGACCCCAGAAGTCGTCGGCGGCACGGACGCCAGGAGGGCAGGCGAACAAACCACTTGACACATGGCGGATGTACTCGTTGAGCGCGTCCTGCCGGGCCAGCCGGGTCTGCATCGGCACGAACTGCCGGCGCGGATCCCGCTGGTAGGCGATGAAGAACAGGCCGGCGTCGAGGCGGCCGAGCCCGTCGGAGCCATCGACGAAGTTGTACCCGCGGCGCAGCAGCCGCGCGCCCTCGTTGGCGTCGGGGTGCGCGAGCCGCACGTGCGCGTCGGCGGCGATGGCCGGCCCGCCGTCCGCGCCCTTCGCGTCGAACTTCGGCAGGTCGAACTCGGCCTTGCCGCCCAGCGGCGCGCCCTCGCCCTTGTCCCGGCCGATGATCGCCTCCTGCTCGCCGAGCGACGTGCGGTCCCACGTCTCGATGAGCATCCGGATCTTCCGGGTGACGACGTAGGACCCGCCGGTCATCCACTCCGCGCCGTCGCCCGGCTGCACCCACAGCTGCTCCTTGAGCAGCTGGGTGTCCTCGGCCTTCAGGTTGGCGGTGCCGTCCTTGAACCCGAACAGGTTGCGCGCGGTGACCTGGCCGCGGGAGGTCGACGAGGTGCGGCCGAAGCCCAGCTGCGTCCAGCGGACGCTGACCACCCCGAAGCCGATGCGGGCGAGGTTGCGCACGGCGTGCACCGCCACCTGCGGGTCGTGCGCGCACGCCTGGATGCAGATGTCGCCGCCGGAGAGCTCCGGCTTGAGCGTGTCCTTGGCGAAGCGCGGCAGGTCGGCGAGGGCCGCCGGCCGCTTGTCGGCGATGCCGAAGCGGTCCTTGCCCTCGGCGGTGCGGAACAGCGTCGGCCCGAAGCCGATCGTGATCGTCAGGCCCGACGGCGGCAGGCCGATCGCCTCACCCGTGTCGTCCGGGGCGGCCTCCGGGGCGCCGGCGACCGCGCCGATGCTGCCGGCGTCGCGGCCCGCGGTCATCCGCGCCGCCGCCATCGTCCACTTCTCCAGCAGCTCGACGAGATCCGCCTTCTTGTCGGTGATGACGTCGAAGGCGACGAAGTGCAGGCGGTCCTGGGCCGGCGTGACGATGCCGGCCTGGTGCTCGCCGTAGAACGGGATCGCCGCACCCGCGTCGGCGGCCTGGGCCGGGTGGGTGGCGCCGTCGAGCAGGGTCGCTCCGGCCACGCCCGCGGCCGCGGCGCCGATGGCACCCGCGCCGGCGAGGCCGAGCATCTTGCGGCGATCCATCTGGTGTCCTTTCCGTCGCCGCGGCCCCGGCCACCCCACGAGGGGCGGCCGGGGCCGGCGGGCACTACTTGGCGGCTACGAGCGGGGCGACCTTGCTGATCGGCTCGGCGAGGGCGTTGATCGCGTCGCCGAGCTGCTTGAGCTCGGTCTCGGACAGCTCGTTGTGCAGCTTCCAGCCGTCGCCCTTGCGGTGCTTGTCGAGCTCGGCCTGCGCCGCGGCGAACTTGTCGTCGAGCGTCTTGGCGAGGGCGGCGTCCTTCTCCTCGATCACCGGGCGGAGCGCGGCGATCGCGGCGCGGGAGCCTTCGAGGTTGGCGGCGAAGTCCCACAGGTCCGTGTGCGAGAAGATGTCCTCCTCGCCGGTGATCTTGCCGGTGGCGACCTCGTCGAGCAGCTCCTTGGCACCGTTGGCCAGGTTCAGCGGCGACAGCTGCACGCTGTTGGCCTTCTCCACGATCGTCTTGACGTCGGCGAGCAGCTTGTCGGCGGTCGGGCCGGACTTGCTGACGTCCTTGGTGATCCAGAGGTCCTTCTCGATCTTGTGGAAGCCGGTCCACTCCTGGCCGGCCTCCAGGTCCGCCTCGCGGGCGTCGATGGCCGGGTCGAGGTCGCCGAAGCTCTCCGCGACGGGCTCGATGCGCTCCCAGTACGTGCGGGCGATCGGGAAGAGCGTCTTGGCCTTCTCCATGTCGCCGGCCTTGACCGCGTCGACGAACTCGGTGGTCTTGTCGATCAGCGCGCCGGTCTGGCTCTTCACGTAGCGCTGGTAGTCCTGCGTCGCCTGGGCGAGCTTCGCGTCGTCGGTGAGCGGCTTCGCCTCACCGGTGGCCTTGAAGCCGCCACGGATGCCCTTGCCGACCATGCCGGGCTTGCAGGCCGTCTCGTACGTGCCTGCGGGCAGCTCGACGATGAGCTCGCGGCTCAGGCCGGGCGCCACGTTCTCGACCTCGCCCATGATCCGGTCACCGGCGGCGAAGACGTAGAACTCGGTGACCTTGGCGCCCTTGTTGCTGACCGTGAACGTCACCGGCCCGGACGTGACCTCGGTCTTGGAGACCTTGCACTCGGTGTCGGTCGCGGTGACGGCGATCTTGCCGTTGCCGGCCTCACCACCGGCCTTGGCGCCGTCCTTGCTGTCGCCGCAACCGGCGAGGCTCAGCGCCGCGGCAGTGCCCGCGCTCACCGCGATCAGGGCTGTTTTACGCATGGTTCTCCTACGGAACGTGAGGTGCGGGCGGTTAAACGGAGGTGGAGACCGGCGCCGACGCCGGCTTCGGGGTCTTCTTCAGCAGCGGCAGCAGGAACAGGACGAGGACCGGGATGCCATAGGCGAGCCAGGCGACCGTCTCCAGGACCGTCGGCTGCGGCGTGATGTTGAACATGCCGCGGAGCAGTTCGGCGTACCAGGCGTCGGGCGGCAGCGCGCCGGTCACGTCGTACGCGTGCGAGTTGATCCCCGGCAGGACACCGCTCTCCTGCAGGTCGTGCACCCCGTACTTGAAGATCCCGGCGGCGACGAGCACGAGCAGCGCGCCGGTCCAGGTGAAGAAGCGGGTCAGGTTGATGCGGACGGCGCTGACGTACAGCAGCCAGCCGAGCACGACCGAGGTGAGCAGGCCGAGACTGATGCCGATCAGCGGCTCGGCGGAGTCCTGGGTGCCCTGGGCGGCGGCGTAGAACAGGATCGAGGTCTCCAGGCCCTCCCGGACCACGGCGAGGAAGGCCATGCCGGCGATCGCCCACGCGCCGACCTGGATCGCCTCCTCGAGCCGCCCGCGCAGCTCGGCGGCCATCCTGCGGGCCATCCGGCGCATCCAGAAGATCATCCAGGTCACGAAGACCACGGCGGCGAACGACGCGCACGCCTCGAACAGCTCCTGCTGCTCGAAGCTCAGGGTCGCCGCGCCCGCCTCGAGAAGGGCGGCGAAGCCGATGGAGAGCAGCGCGGCCGCGGCCACCCCGGCCCACACGAACTTCAGCAGATGCTTGCGCTCGCTCTTGACCAGGAAAGCGACGAGAATGGAGACCACCAGGGTGATCTCGAGCCCTTCACGCAGGCCGATCAGGTAGATGGCGGTCATTCAGGGCTCCGCAGGTTAGCCGAACCTTACTTAGGTCAGCGTTACCTTACCGGCGAGCCCCGGGTTCTACAAGTTGTAGAAGCGCGAGGGCCCGGCCGTGTGAACGGCCGGGCCCTCAAATGCCTGCTGCGTGGCTCAGTAGCGGTAGTGCTCGGGCTTGTAGGGGCCCTCGACCGGGATACCGAGGTACTCGGCCTGCTTCTTGGACAGCTCGGTGAGCTTGACGCCGAGGGCGTCCAGGTGCAGCCGGGCGACCTTCTCGTCGAGGTGCTTGGGCAGCGTGTAGACGCCGACCGGGTAGTCCTCGAGCTTGGTGAACAGCTCGATCTGCGCGATGACCTGGTTGGTGAAGCTGTTGGACATCACGAAGCTCGGGTGGCCGGTCGCGTTGCCCAGGTTGAGCAGGCGGCCCTCCGACAGCACGATGATCGAGTGGCCGTCGTCGAACTTCCACTCGTCGACCTGCGGCTTGATGTTGATCCGCTTGACGTCGGAGCGCTTGGTCAGGCCGGCCATGTCGATCTCGTTGTCGAAGTGGCCGATGTTGCCGACGATCGCCTGGTGCTTCATCTGCGCCATGTGGTCGGCGGTCAGCACGTCGAGGCAGCCGGTCGCGGTGATGAAGATGTCGGCGGTGGAGACGACGTCCTCGATGGTGGCGACCTGGTAGCCGTCCATCGCGGCCTGCAGCGCGCAGATCGGGTCGACCTCGGTGACGATGACGCGGGCGCCCTGGCCGCGCAGTGACTCCGCGCAGCCCTTGCCGACGTCGCCGTAGCCGAACACGACCGCGACCTTGCCGCCGATCAGCACGTCGGTGGCCCGGTTGATGCCGTCGATGAGCGAGTGGCGGCAGCCGTACTTGTTGTCGAACTTCGACTTGGTGACCGAGTCGTTGACGTTGATCGCCGGGAAGAGCAGCTTGCCCTGCTGGTGCATCTCGTAGAGCCGGTGCACGCCGGTGGTGGTCTCCTCGGTCACGCCCTTGATGCCGGCGGCGACCTTGGACCAACGGCCCTTGTCCTCGCTCAGCGAGGTGTGCAGCAGCTGGAGGATGACCGCGTACTCCTCCGAGTCGGCGGTGTCGACCGCCGGGACCGCGCCGATGCCCTCGAACTCGGCACCCTTGTGCACGAGCAGCGTGGCGTCACCGCCGTCGTCGAGGATCATGTTGGGCGCCTCGCCGTCCGGCCACAGCAGGACCTGCTCGGTGCACCACCAGTACTCCTCCAGGGTCTCGCCCTTCCAGGCGTAGACCGGGATGCCGGACGGGTTCTCCGGCGTGCCCTCGGGGCCGACCGCGATCGCGGCGGCGGCGTGGTCCTGCGTCGAGAAGATGTTGCAGCTGGCCCAGCGCACCTGCGCGCCGAGCGCGGCGAGGGTCTCGATCAGCACCGCGGTCTGGATCGTCATGTGCAGCGAACCGGTGATCCGCGCGCCCCGAAGCGGCTGCGACGCGGCGAACTCACGGCGGATCGCCATCAGGCCGGGCATCTCGTGCTCGGCGAGCTGGATCTCCTTGCGCCCGAAGGCCGCGAGGGAGAGGTCGGCAACCTTGAAGTCACCCTCGGCCACGGTCTTCGGGCGGTCGCCCTGGGCGATCCGCGGCGGCAGCGTGCTGGTCATGCAGTCTCCTGGTCTGTGGGCCGGATCTGGATCTGGGCCCGAATGCGAGCCGCGCTGATCGACCAGTCGCGGCCAGGCCCAAAGCGGCGCGACTCTTACGGTACGCGGCACGGCACTAGTGATGCCCACCGGCCTTTGGACAGCGCACGGGGCGGTGAGATCACTCTCACCGCCCCGTGCTTCCCCCCGGTTTGGCTCCCCCGCGTGAGGCTCAGACTCAACGTCGAACCCTGCGTAGTCAGAACATTACCCTGTGCAGTCGCAATGTCAAGGCAAATACGGACAAGACGCCACGTTTTGAGTTGCCGGCTTACGGAGTGGCCGCCTGGAAGACGTCGCCCTCGCCGCTGATCGCCAGCTCCCCCCGGGACGCGGGGGCGAAGGCCGCCTGCCCGGCCTCGAGGGTGACCGGCACCACGCCGTCGTCCACCCGGACGCCGCCGCGCACGCACAGCACGATCCGCGGGCCGCCGCCGGGCAGCCGGACCGCCGGGGTCCCGGCGTCCAGGACCGCCCGGTGCAGGGTGAAGTCGTCGACCGGCACCGGCCAGGTCACCAGACCCGGCCCGACCTGCGTGGGACGCGTGACGGGGTCGTCGAGCACCTCGAAGCGCAGCACCCGCAGCAGCTCCTCGACGTCGACGTGCTTCGGGGTCAGGCCGCCCCGCAGCACGTTGTCGGAGGCGGCCATGATCTCCACGCCGACGCCCCGCAGGTAGGCGTGCAGGTTGCCCGCGGGCATCCAGACCGCCTCGCCGGGGTGCAGCCGGACCCGGTTGAGCAGCATCGCGACGATGACGCCGGCGTCTCCCGGGTACTGCTCGGCGAGCTCCACGGCCAGGGAGTAGGCCCCGCCGCGGCCGGCGCACGCCGCCACGACCTCGTCCACCAGCGTGGCGTCGGGCTTGGCCAGCAGGCCGCGCACCGCGTCGTGCAGGGCGGCGGCCTTGTCGTCCTGGCGCAGCGCGCCGACGGTCTCCTCCAGCCCCGCGACGCCGAGCGCGGCCAGGTCGGCGGCCGTGACCGCCGGGTCCCGGAAGCCGCACAGCGCGTCGAACTCGGTGAGCGCGACCAGCATCTCCGGCTTGTGCCACGCGTCCACGTAGGACGGGTGGCCCGCCGCGTGCGCCTCCCGGGCCTGGGCGAGCGTCGGGTGCGCCTGCAGCGACAGCGGCTGGGCCGCCGCGAGGATCTTCAGCAGGAAGGGCAGCCGGGCCCCGAAGCGCTCGACCCCGGCCGCCCCGAGCAGGCCGGCCGGGTCCGCGGCGATCGCGTCGGTGAGGGTCGTGCCGCTCACCGCGAGGCGGGACGGGCTCGCGGGGTGCGCGCCCATCCACAGCTCCGCCTCCGGCTCTGCCGTCGGCGCGGGGCGCCCCTGCAGCGTGGCGATCGCGGTCTGCGACCCCCACGCGTACTTGCGGATCGGACTGTCGAGCAGCTCCACGCTAATGCGCCTCCGCCGTGTCCGGCAGGTCCGTCGCGCTCGGCCCGGTGGCCGGCTTGCCTGCCTGGTAGATGTCGGGCTCCAGGTAGATCATCCGGGCGATCGGGACCGCCGCCCGGATCCTGGCCTCGGCCGCGTCGATGCCGCGGGCGACCTCACCCGCGGTCTCATCGTGCCGCACCGCGATCTTCGCCGCGACCAGCAGCTCGTCGGGGCCCAGGTGGACGGTGCGCATGTGGATCAGCGACTCGACCTCGGGACCGGCGACGATCGCCGCCTTGATCTGCGCGATCTGCTCCGGGGTCGCGGCCTCGCCGACGAGCAGCCCCTTCATCTCGACCGCGAGGATGGCGGCGACCACGATGAGCAGGATGCCGATGGCGGCCGTGCCGATGCCGTCCCAGATGCCGTCACCGGTGATCAGCGTCAGCCCGACGCCGAACAGCGCGAGGACCAGGCCGACGAGCGCGGCGAGGTCCTCGAGCAGGATGACCGGCAGCTCCGGCTGCTTCGCCCGGCGGATGAACTGCCACCAGGTGGCGTCGCCCTTGATCTTCTGGGTCTCCTGGATGGCGGTGCGGAAGGACAGGCTCTCCATGATGATCGCAGCGACCAGCACGGCGACCGGGACCCACTGCCACTTGTCGATCGGCTCCGGGTGGCCGATCTTGTGCCAGGCCTCGTACAGCGCGAAGATGCCGCCGACGAAGAACAGCACGACGGCGACGACGAACGCGTAGACGTAGCGCTCGCGGCCGTAGCCGAAGGGGTGCTCGGCGTCGGCCCGCCGCTTGGACTGCCGGCCGCCGAAGAGCAGCAGCCCCTGGTTGCCGGAGTCGGCGACGGAGTGGATCGACTCGGCGAGCATCGACGACGAGCCGGTGAGCAGGAACGCCACGAACTTGGTGACAGCGATGCCGAGATTCGCGAACAGGGCCGCGACGACGGCCTTCGTACCACCCTCTGTGCTCATGGACTGACCAGCTCCTTCATCTCCGAGACCGCGGGCACGGCCATCGGGTCGAAGCCGTGCGCGAGTCCAAGATAGATCGAAGCGAAGTCGGGCACCGCGACGAGAGACGCAAGTCGCTCCAGGGCCGAGCCGCCCTCGGCGGTGATCAGGCTCACCCGCACGCCGCGGCGCTCGGCGAGCTGCTGGACCGCGTCGGCGCGCTTCTCCTCCACGGCCGATGGCTCGCCGTCGGCCTCCTCCTCGTCCGCCGCGAGGCCGCCGTCGCGCAGCAGCACCAGCCGAAGCCGGGTCACCGACTCGTCCTCGTCGGACGGGTCGGCGAAGATGTCGCGGCCCGCCTCGGCCAGCCCGCCGTAGACGCCGTCGAGCAGGCCGACCCTGCCGCGGCCCGCCTCGCCGAGGGCGCCGGCGACTGCCGGGTAGCGGGCGTTGGCGGCGAGGGTGTCGCCGAAGCGCCGGGCCGCGACGTTCGCCAGCGGCGAGGAGCCCCACACGATCGGCACGGACCGGGCCAGGTCGAGCGCGAGGCTCTTGCCCGGGTTGACGAACGACTCGAGGGTCATCCGGCACCGGTCGGCGTCGGCGTCCAGCCGCGCGGCGGTCTCCGCGAAGTCCGCCTCGTTGACCTTGACCAGGCCGAGCTGCCGGCCGGCGAGCAGCACCGGCACGGCCAGGCCCCACAGGCTGGCGCGGGCCGGGGCGCGGCGCGGCACCGGGATGAACGGCGCCCGGAACCGGTCGGCGAGCGCGTGCAGCTGCGTGTCGGGGGCGCCGATCGCGACGAGCCGGGCGCCGCGGCGGCCGGCGGCCTCGGCGGCCGCGAGGGCCTCCGGGGAGCGGCCTGACGCGGACACGGCGATGACGACGTCGGCGGCGCCGACCCAGCCGGGGATGCCGGCGCTGCGGTGCGCGAGGACCGGCACCGGGCAGCGGGGGCCCGCGACCGTCTCCAGGATGTCGCCGGTGCGGGCGGCGGTGCCGACCCCGGCGACGACGACCGCCCGGGGGCGACCCTCGTCGGCCAGGGCGCTCAGGTCGGTCTCCGCGGCGAGCGCCGCCGACTCGCGGACCTGGGCGCCGGCCGACGCGGTGGCGCGCAGCATGCCGCCCGGGTCGTTGCGCTCCAGCGCGGTGGCGTCGTCGAGCAGCGACAGGTCGATCTCGCGATGGCCGCGGACGCCCGCGGTGCCCTCCAGCGGGTTCACGCGGCGCCACCTTCGGTGAGCGGGGACTCGCCGCCGGCGACGGGAGCGCTGTCGCCGGTGACGGGAGCGCCGCCCTCGGGGAGCCGCGCCTCGTCGAGCAGGAGGACGGGGATGCCGTCCCGGATCTCGAAGATCCGCCCGCAGGACGTGCAGGTCAGCGTCTGCGCCTCCGCGTCGAGCGTGAGCTCGGCGTGGTGCTCGTCGGGGCAGCGCAGGATGGACAGCAGGGCGGGGTCGACGGACACGTCTGATCCAACTCCTTCTAGCAGCGTTCGTCAGCGGCGGATGACGGCCAGCATTTCATCGCGCAGGGCTGTCATCCGCTCGGCGGTCGGCGCCTCAACGTTAAGCCGCAGGAGAGGCTCCGTGTTGGACGGGCGCACGCTGACCCAGCTGCCGTCGGGAAAGTCCAGCGTGATCCCGTCGAGGTGGTCGACCGGGACCGGGTACGCGGCCTGGATCTCGGCGAGCTTCGCGGCCGGGTCGGCGACCGTGGAGTTGATCTCCCCGGAGTCCGCGTAGCGCACGTAGTCCTTGGTCAGCGCCGACAGCGGGGCGGCCTGCGCGCCGAGCATCGCGAGCGTGTGCATCGCGGCGAGCATGCCGGTGTCGGCGCCCCAGAAGTCGCGGAAATAGTAGTGCGCGGAGTGCTCGCCGCCGAACACGGCGCCGGTCGTGGCCATCTCGGCCTTGATGAACGAGTGCCCGACGCGGGTGCGCACCGGGGTGCCGCCGTGCTCGCGCACGATCTCCGGCACGGCCCGGGAGGTGATGAGATTGTGGATGATCGTGGCGCCGGGGGTCTTCGCCAGCTCGCGCACCGCCACCATCGACGTGATCGTCGAGGGCGAGACGGCCTCGCCGCGCTCGTCGACGACGAAGCAGCGGTCGGCGTCGCCGTCGAAGGCCAGGCCCAGGTCGGCGCCGGTCTCGCGGACCTTCGCCTGCAGGTCCACCAGGTTGGCCGGCTCCAGCGGGTTGGCCTCGTGGTTGGGGAACGAGCCGTCCAGCTCGAAGTACAGCGGGATGATCGTCAGCGGCAGGCCCTCGCCGAGCACCGCCGGCACCGTGTAGCCGCCCATGCCGTTGCCCGCGTCGACGACGACGGTGAGCGGGCGGATGCCGCTCAGGTCGACCAGGCCGCGCAGGTACGCCGCGTAGGCGGCCAGCATGCCGCGCTGCTCGATCCCGCCCTCGCGCCCGCCGGCCGGCGGCTCCCCGCGGCCTTCCAGGATCGCCTGGGCCCGCTCGCGGATCTCGGCGAGGCCCGAGTCCTGCCCGACGGGCTTCGCGCCCTGCTTGCACAGCTTGATGCCGTTGTACTGGGCGGGATTGTGACTCGCCGTGAACATGGCACCGGGGAGGTCGAGCGTGCCGGAGGCGAAGTACAGCAGGTCCGTGGAGCCCAGCCCCGCCTCGACGACGTCGGCGCCCTCCGCCCGTACACCCGCCGCGAACGCCGCCGCGAGCGCCGGACCCGACTCGCGCATGTCGTGCGCCGTCACGACGCGCTCCGCGAACTCTCCCCGGCTGCGCAGCGTCTGGACGAACGCGCGGCCGAGGGCCTCCGCGACCGGCTCGTTGAGCTGGTCGGGCACCGTCCCCCGCACGTCGTAGGCCTTGACGATCCGGCTCAGGTCGATCACAGTCCGTGCTCCTGTCGTGGGCGCTGGTCCTACCGCGAAGCCTAGTGCCGCGAGGTTCCGCACACGTGTCAGTCCGGAGTTGCCGGTGTTAGTTCATGTCGCCGGTGTGGTACAGGGGGATATGTGGCCGAGGAAGGTAACTCCATCAGGGCGATCATCGCCGCGTTCGCCGCCAACCTCGGCATCGCCGTCAGCAAGTTCGCCGCGTTCCTCTTCACGGGGTCCTCGGCGATGCTGGCCGAGGCCGTGCACTCCGTGGCGGACACCACCAACCAGCTGCTGCTGCTCATCGGCGGCCGGCGCGCCAAGCGGGAGGCGTCGCCGCTGCACCCGTTCGGCTACCAGCGCTTCCGCTACTTCTACGGGTTCCTGGTGACGCTCGTCATCTTCCTGGTCGGCGGCGTCTTCGCGCTGTTCGAGGGGTACGAGAAGCTGCACTCCCCCGAGCCGGTCGAGTCGCCGGTGTGGGCGTTCGCCGTGCTCGGCGTGTCGGTCGCGCTGGAGTCCTTCTCGCTGCGGACGGCGGTGCACGAGGCGCAGCCCGAGCGGCGCGGGCTGCCGTGGCTGCGGTTCATCAGAACCACCCGCTCGCCGGAGCTGCCGGTGGTGCTCGCCGAGGACTTCGGCGCGCTGACCGGCCTGTTCTTCGCCGCGGCCGGCATCACCCTCGCCGTCGTCACCGGCGACGGCCGGTGGGACGCGGTCGGGACGATCGCGATCGGCATCCTGCTGGTCATCATCTCGATCACCCTGTCGATGCGGATGCGGAGCCTGCTGATCGGCGAGTCCGCCGACCAGGAGACGCTGCGGCGCATCGAGGCGGCCGTCGAGCCCTTCGTCGATCGGCTGATCCACCTGCGCACCATGCACCTCGGCCCCGACCAGCTGCTGATCGCCGCCAAGGTCGCGTTCAGACCCGACGAGACGGTGGCGCACGCCGCGGCGGCGATCAACCGGGCCGAGGCGCGCATCCGCGAGGACCTCGACGACGAGTGCTTCATCTTCCTGGAGCCCGACGTCTGGGACCAGCGCCTGCACGAGACGGAGGCCAAGCCGCCGGGCTCCGCGGCTCCTACAGCTGCAGACCCGTCAGCACCATGACGCGGTCCTCGGTGTAGTCGGTCATGGCGCTGGCGAGGCCCTCGCGCCCGACGCCGCTGGCCTTGGCGCCGCCGTAGGGCATCTGGTCGGCGCGGTAGCTGGGGACGTCGCCGACGACGATGCCGCCGACGTCGAGGACCCGGTGGGCCTCGAAGGCCCGGTCGAGACGGCGGGTGAAGACGCCGGCCTGCAGCCCGTACTGCGAGTCGTTGACGGCGGCGAGCCCGGCCTCGTCGGACTCGACCCGCTCCAGCACGAGGACGGGTCCGAAGACCTCCTCGCAGGCGACCTTCGCGTCGCGGGGCACGCCGGTCAGGACCGTCGGGGCGTGGTTGGCGCCGTCGCGGGTGCCGCCGGTGAGCAGCTTCGCGCCCGCCGCGACGGCCTCGCCGACCCAGGACTCCACCCGCTCGGCGGCGGCCTCGCTGATCAGCGGTCCGACGTCGGTGGCGTCCTCCCACGGCGAGCCGGTCACCTGCGCCTCGACCGCCGCGACCAGGCGCTCGGTGAGCGCGTCGAAGTGCCGCTCGTGGACATACACCCGCTGGACCGCGATGCAGCTCTGCCCGGCCTGGTAGTTGGAGAACGTCGCGACGCGGGTCGCGGCCCAGTCGAGGTCGTCCCAGTCCTCGCAGACCAGGACCGCGGCGTTGCCGCCGAGCTCGAGCGTGACGTGCTTGCGGGGCACGGCCTCGCGGATCTGCCAGCCGACCGGGCCGGAGCCGGTGAAGGACACCACCGGCAGGCGCGGGTCGGCGACCAGGGCCGGCGCCCGGTCGTTGGGAATCGGCAGGATCGACCACATGCCCTCGGGCAGGTCGGTCTCGGCGAGGATCTCGCCGAGCAGCAGCGCGCTGAGCGGGGTCGCCGGCGCCGGCTTCAGCACGATCGGCGCGCCGACCGCGATCGCCGGGGCGACCTTGTGCGCGACCAGGTTGAGCGGGAAGTTGAACGGGGCGATGCCGAGCACCGGCCCCTTCGGCACGCGCTTGACCAGGGCGATCCGGCCGGTCGCGGCGGGGTCGGTGTCGAGGCGCTGCACGGCGCCGGAGAAGCGGCGGGCCTCCTCGGCGGCCCAGCGGAACGTGGACACCGCCCGGCCCACCTCGCCCCGGGACCACTTCAGGGGCTTGCCGTTCTCCCCCGTGATCAGCCGGGCGACCTCCTCGGCGCGCTCCTTCAGCCGGGCGCTCACGTGGTCCAGCGCCGCGGCCCGGACGCTCGCCGGGAGGGCGGCGGCCTTCGCACGGACCGCGTCGGCCGCGGCGATGGCCTCCTCGACCTGCGCCGGGGTGGCGTTGGCGGTGCTGCCGACCACCCGGCCGTCGAACGGGTGACGGATCTCGACGGCGTCGTCGCTGGTCGCCGGTCGGCCGGCGATGAAGAACGGGGTCACACTGAAAGCCTACGCCGCTTCACAGCATGGAAACAGTTGCTCAAGGGGTTGTGCACTGCGGAATCGGTGGAAGGATGTGGCTGCCGGCACTCAAAGGAGTGGACATGACCAAGCAACTGCAGAACTTCATCGACGGCGCCCACGTGGAGCCCGCCGACGGCCGTTATTCGGACCTGATCGACCCCTCGACCGGTGAGGTGTTCGCCTCCGCGCCGGTCTCGGGCGAGGCCGACGTCGACCGCGCGGTGAAGGCGGCCAGCAAGGCGTTCGAGACGTGGCGGGACGCCACGCCCGCGGAGCGGCAGCGGGCGCTGCTGAAGCTCGCCGACGCGATGGAGGACCGCGCGGCCGAGCTCATCGACGCCGAGTGCCAGAACACGGGCAAGCCGCGGGCGCTGACCACCAGCGACGAGCTGCCCCCGGCCGTGGACCAGGTCCGGTTCTTCGCCGGCGCCGCCCGCGTCCTGGAGGGCAAGTCCGCCGGGGAGTACATGAAGGGCCACACCAGCTACGTGCGCCGCGAGCCGATCGGCGTCTGCGCCCAGGTCACCCCGTGGAACTACCCGCTGATGATGGCGATCTGGAAGATCGCGCCGGCGCTCGCCGCCGGCAACACCGTCGTGCTCAAGCCGTCGGACACCACCCCGGTGTCGACGCTGCTGCTGGCCGAGCTGGCCGCGGAGTTCCTGCCGCCGGGCGTGCTCAACGTGGTCACCGGCGACCGGGACACCGGCCGGGCCCTGGTGTCGCACCCGGTGCCGCAGTTCGTGTCGATCACCGGCTCGGTCCGCGCGGGCCGCGAGGTGGCGGGCGCCGCCGCGCCCATGCTCAAGCGCACCCACCTGGAGCTCGGCGGCAAGGCGCCGGTCGTGGTGTTCGACGACGCCGACCTGGAGGCGGCGGCCGAGGCGATCGCGGTCGCCGGCTACTTCAACGCCGGCCAGGACTGCACCGCCGCGACCCGCGTGCTCGCCGGCCCCGGCATCTACGACGACTTCGTGGCCGCGATCGCCGAGCAGGCCGCCGCGACGAAGACCGGCGCGCCCGACGACGAGGACGTGCTCTACGGCCCGCTCAACAACGCCAACCAGCTGGCCCGGGTCGCCGGCTTCGTCGACCGGCTGCCCGACCACGCGAAGCTCGACGCGGGCGGCGCCCGGGTGGGCGACCGGGGCTACTTCTACTCCCCCACCGTCGTCTCCGGCCTGCGCCAGGACGACGAGATCATCCAGGACGAGGTCTTCGGCCCCGTCATCACCGTGCAGCGCTTCACCGACGAGGACGAGGCGGTCCGCTGGGCCAACGGCGTCGAGTACGGGCTGTCGTCGTCGGTGTGGACGAGGGACCACGGCCGGGCGATGCGGATGACCCGCCGGCTCGACTTCGGCTGCGTGTGGGTGAACGCCCACATCCCGATCGTCGCGGAGATGCCGCACGGCGGTTTCAAGTCCTCCGGTTACGGTAAGGACCTGTCCATGTACGGGCTGGAGGACTACACCCGCATCAAGCACGTCATGCACAACATCGAGCTGTGATGACGGCGTCCGGGGAGCTGCACAAGCGCCGCGGCGCCGCGGTCGCCCGCGGCGTCAGCAGCATGATCTCGTCCTATGTGGACCACGCGGCGGGCGGCACGCTGTCCGACGTGGACGGTCGCGAGTGGATCGACATGGCCGCCGGCATCGCCGTCACCAACGTGGGCAACAGCTCGCCGAAGGTGGTCGAGGCGGTGCGGCGCCAGGTCGAGCGCTTCACCCACACCTGTTTCATGATCGCGCCGTACGAGGGCTACGTCGCGGTCTGCGAGCAGCTCAACGCGCTGACCCCGGGCACGTTCGAGAAGCGCTCGGCGCTGTTCAACTCCGGCGCCGAGGCGGTGGAGAACGCGGTGAAGATCGCCCGGCACGCGACCGGGCGGCAGGCGGTCGTGGTGTTCGACCACGCGTACCACGGCCGCACCAACCTCACGATGGCCCTGACCGCCAAGGCGATGCCCTACAAGCACGGCTTCGGCCCGTTCGCCGGCGAGATCTACCGCGTGCCGATGTCCTACCCCTTCCGCGACGGCCTCTCCGGCCCCGACGCGGCCGCGCTCGCCATCGGCATGATCGAGAAGCAGGTCGGCGCCGACCAGGTCGCCGCCGTGCTCATCGAGCCGGTCCAGGGCGAGGGCGGCTTCATCGTGCCCGCGCCCGGCTTCCTGCCGGCGATCGCCGCGTGGACCCGGTCCGCCGGGGCGCTCTTCGTCGCCGACGAGATCCAGACCGGCTTCTGCCGCACCGGCGAGTGGTTCGCCTCGACCCACGAGGGCCTGGAGCCCGACCTGGTCACCACCGCGAAGGGCATCGCCGGCGGGCTGCCGCTCGCCGCCGTGACCGGCCGGGCCGAGGTGATGGACGCCGTGCACGTCGGCGGTCTGGGCGGCACCTACGGCGGCAACCCCATCGCGTGCGCGGCCGCGCTCGCCTCGATCGAAACGATGCACGAGCTGGATCTGGCCGCCGCCGCGCGACGGATCGAGTCGGTGATGCGGCCGCGCCTGGAATCCTTCGCCGCCGCCCACCCGTGCATCGGCGAGGTCCGCGGCCGGGGCGCCATGCTCGCTCTGGAGATCGTCGTGCCGGACTCCTCCGGCCCCGCGGGCCCGACCCCGGACCCGGTGAAGACGGCGGCCATCCAGAAGGCGGCCCACGAGGCGGGCCTGCTCCTGCTCACCTGCGGCACCTACGGCAACGTGATCCGCTTCCTGCCACCCCTCGTGATCGACGATGCCACACTGGGCCGGGCCCTGGACATCGTCGAGTCCACGCTGTGATCGGCGCCCCCGTCAGCGGCCTTCGAGAAGGGGCTGGCGGGGGTCCCAGGGGTCGCCGCGGCGGCGTCTGGCGATGGCGGACAGCGCTTCGAGGACGACGCGGTTGGCGAGGTATGCGGTGATCTCGGCGTGGTCGTACGGCGGGGAGACCTCGACGACGTCGATGCCGGCGATCGGGAGCTCGTAGCAGCAGCGGCGGACGGCGTCGAGGAGCTGGCGGGAGGTGAGGCCGCCGGGTTCGGGGGTGCCGGTGCCGGGGGCCATGCCGGGGTCGACCACGTCGACGTCGACGGACAGGAAGACGCCGTCGCAGTCGTCGGTGGCGATCGTGAACGCCTCGGTGAGGCAGTCGTCGAGGCCGCGGGCCACGATCTCCGTCATCTCGTAGGAGCGCATGCGCTGGGCCGCCATCCAGTCCAGCGTGGCCGGGCCCGGCCAGTAGCCGCGCAGGCCCAGCTGCAGGAAGCGGTCGCCGCGGACCGCGCCGGACTCGATGAGGCGGCGCATCGGCTGGCCGTGGCCGACGAGGGAGCCGAACTCGGTGTCGCCGGTGTCGGCGTGCGCGTCGAAGTGCACGAGGGAGACCCGGCCGTAGCCGAGCTGCCGGGCCACGCCGGTGGCGTCCGGCCAGGCGATCGTGTGGTCGCCGCCCAGGACCACCGGGATCGCGCCCGTGGCCGCCACCACGTGGACCGCGTCCTCCAGCCGCGCGATCGCGCCGGCCGCGTCGCCGGAGAACATCTCGACGTCGCCCGCGTCGTACACCCGCAGATCCCGCAACGGGTCGACGCGCAGCGCGAGGGACGGGCGGGAGCCGTCGTGGGCCAGGTAGCAGGCCTGGCGGATCGCGCCCGGGCCGAAGCGGGTCCCGGGCCGGTGCGAGGTGCCGCCGTCGAAGGGCGCGCCGACGATGACCACGTCCGCGTCCGGCGGCAGCGCGTCGAGGTCGCACGGTGGCACCCCGAGGAACGTGATGTCAGGTCCGTACATAGGACCGTATCGCGTCATTTTTCCTGCATACCCCACGGCGAGCCGTACTCGGTGAGCAACTCCAGGAACGGCTTCGGCGGCAGCGCCTCCGGCCCGAGCACGCCACGGCCTTCCCAGGCCCCGGACGCCAGGAGCTCCAGGGCCACCACCGGGTTGATCGCCGTCTGCCAGACGACGGCCTGCGAGCCGTACTCGGCCATCGACCAGGCGTTGTCGACCACGTGGTACAGGTAGGTGCTGCGCGGCGCGCCCGACTTGTCCAGGCCGGTGACGAGCGTCCCCGCGCAGGTCTTGCCGCGCATGCGGTCGCCGAGGCCGGCCGGGTCGGGCAGGCAGGCGGCGACCACGTCCCGCGGCGCCACCTCGACGCCGCCGACCCGGACCTTGCGGGTCGAGTCGAGGCCGAGCTTGTGCAGGGTCTTGAGCACGTCGATGAACTCGTCGCCGAGGCCGTACTTGAACGTGACCCGGCGGCAGTCGACCCAGCGCGGGATGAGCAGGACCTCTTCGTGCTCGACGTTGACGCACTCGACCGGGCCGATGCCCTCCGGGAAGTCGAAGACCTCCGGCTCGGAGAAGGGCGCCGTGGTGAACCAGCCGCGGTCGCGTTCCCAGACGACCGGCGGGTTCAGGCACTCCTCGATCGTGGTCCAGATGGAGAACGAGGGCGCGAAGTCGTAGCCGTCGACGACGAGGTTCGCGCCGTCCCGGACACCGACCTCGTGGACCTCGGAGAAGAGCTCGTCGGCGGCGTACCGGGCGAAGATGTCGGACAGGCCGGGCTCGACGCCGATGCCGACCAGCGCGAGCCGGTCGGCGGCCTCCCACGTCGCGGCGGCGGCGAACTGCTCGTCGCCGAGCTTCACCCCGGTCTCCGCGTACGGCGCGGTGGGGTGCGGTGAGGACAGCGACATCGCCATGTCGAGGTAGTGCGCGCCGGCGGCGAAGGCGCCCTCGAAGATCGGCATGACGAACCGCGGGTCGACCGCGTTGAGCACGTGCGTGATCCGGTGAGCCCGGCACAGCTCCTCGACAGCTGCCGCCGATGAGGCGTCGATCTGGGCCGCCGTGAAGCGGTCGTCGATCGCCGCCGCCTGCGCGCGGGGCAGCGAATAGTCGGCGACGACACAGGTCTCGAAGAACGAGCGGCGGCCGAGAATGCGCACGGCGGCGGAGCCGACGCCACCGGCGCCGACGATGAGCAGGCGCATTGGTCAGCCCTTCTGACGGGAGCGGCGCATGTTGGGGACCTGGCCGATGAGCACGACCAGGAAGGAGATGACGAACATGGCGGTGCCGATCACGTTGATCTGCGGCGGGATGCCCCGCTGCGAGGCGCCCCAGACGAACATCGGGAACGTGACGGTGCTGCCGGAGTTGAAGTTGGTGACGATGAAGTCGTCGAAGGACAGCGAGAAGGACAGCAGCGCCGCCGCGACGATGCCGGGCATGACCAGCGGCAGCGTGACCCGCAGGAAGGTCTGCGTCTCGTTGGCGTAGAGGTCCATCGCGGCCTCCTGCAGCCGCGGGTCGAGGCCGGCGAGGCGGGCCTTGACGGTGACGACCACGAACGACAGGCAGAACATGATGTGGGCGATGACGATCGTCCAGAAGCCGAGCTGCACGCCGGACGCGACGAACAGCGCCAGCAGCGACGAGCCCATGACGATCTCGGGCGTCGCCATCGGCAGGAAGATCAGGGTGTTGGTGGCGGCGCGGCCGCGGAACGTGTGGCGGGCCAGGGCGAAGGACATCAGCGTGCCGAGGATGACCGCGCCGAGCGTGGCGATCGCCGCGATGACGATGCTGAGCAGGAAGGCGTCGCCGATGCCGGCGGTGCCGAAGGGGTCGGCCCAGTGCGCCCAGGTGAACTTGTAGTTCTCCAGCGAGTAGGGCGCGTTGCGGCCGGCGTCGCGGAACGACATCGCCGCGACGACGCCGATCGGCACGAACAGGTACAGCAGGACGAGCAGGCCGATCGCCATGACCCAGTGGTCGGCGACGGAGCGGCGTAGGCGATGCAGCATCAGAGCACCTCATCCGTCCCGGCACGCCGGACGTAGACGAAGACCAGGACCAGGATCGCCGCCATCAGCGTGAAGGACAGCGCGGCGGCGCTCGGGTAGTCGCCGACCTTCAGGAACTTCGACTGGATGACGTTGCCGATCATGTACTGCCGGTTGGTGCCCAGCAGCTGCGCGTTGATGTAGTCGCCGGCGGCGGGGATGAACGTGAGCAGCGTGCCGGCGACGACGCCCGGCATCGACAGCGGCAGCGCGACCCTGGTGAAGCGGGCGACGGGCCGGGCGTAGAGGTCGCCGGCGGCCTCGAGCAGCCGCGGGTCGAGCTTCTCCAGGCTGGCGTACAGCGGCAGCACCATGAACGGCAGGAAGTTGTAGACGAGCCCGGCGATGACGGCGGGGGTGGTGGCGAGGAGCCGGTCGTCGGGCAGCGGCACGTGCAGCGCGTTGAGGGTCGTCACCAGCCAGCCGTTGTCCGACAGGATGACCTTCCACGCGAGGGTGCGGATCAGGAAGCTGGTGAAGAACGGCGCGATCACGCAGATCAGCAGCAGGTTCTTCCACCGGCCGCCCTTGAGCGCGATCGCGTACGCGAGGGGGTAGCCGAGCAGCAGGCAGATGGCGGTGGTCAGCGCCGCGTAGCCGAGCGAGCGCATGAAGTGCGGGAGGTATTCGCTCGCGGCGTCGACGTAGTTGCTGAACTGCCACGTCATCGCGTAGCCCTCTTCGAGGGATCCGCTCGGGTCGTAGAGGCTGGTCGCGAAGAGCTGGAGCGCGGGCACGGCGAAGAACAGGATCAGCCACAGGCCGCCGGGGAGCAGCAGCAGATACGGCAGCCAGCGCTTCCTCGGTTTTTCGAGGTTCGCCGGTGTACCGGCGGAGCCCGCCCCCACATGCCCCAATGCGCTCATGCCGCCGCCTCCGGCGTCGACCTGAGCTCAACCTGCAATCCCGATGAGCGGCCCGAGCCGCTGCGCTGGCCGCTCATGCGAGCGCCTCGGCGTCCACCACCGGTGCCACCGTCTGTCCTTCGGGACGGGAGAGCAGGAACGCGTGGTCGGGCCGCCAGTGCACGGTCACCTCGCTCGCCACGGCGAGCGGCGCGGCCACACCGGAGTTCGGCACGAACACCGTCAGCTCGTCGCCCCACGGGGCGCGCACCAGGTACTGGGTGCTGACGCCAACGTAGGACGAGTCGGTGATGATGCCCGTGACGGACTGGTGCCCGGCCGGCACCTTGTCCAGGCCGCCGCCCGACAGGTGCATCTTCTCGGGCCGCACCCCGAGCCACACGGAGCCCTCGCCGGCCCTGGCGCGGACCGCCGGCACCGAGTAGCGGGCGCCGTGCGCCTCGACGAGGACGTCGTCGCCGTTGCGGCCGGTGACGGCGCCGGCGAGGAGGTTCGACTGGCCGAGGAAGTTGGCGACGAAGGCGGTGCCGGGGAAGTCGTACATCTCCACGGGGCTGCCGAGCTGCTCGATCCTGCCGGCGTTCATGACCGCGACGGTGTCGGCCATGGTCATGGCCTCCTCCTGGTCGTGGGTCACGTGCACGAAGGTGATGCCGACCTCGGTCTGGATCCGCTTGAGCTCGACCTGCATCTGCCGGCGCAGCTTGAGGTCCAGGGCGCCGAGCGGCTCGTCGAGCAGCAGCACCCGCGGGTGGTTGATCAGGGCCCGGGCGAGGGCGACGCGCTGCTGCTGGCCGCCGGAGAGCTGCGCGGGCTTGCGCTTGCCGAAGCCTTCCAGGTCGACCAGGTGGAGCATCCGCTCCACCTGGTCGGCGATGCCCTTGACGCCGCGGCGGCGCAGGCCGAACGCGACGTTGTCGGCGATGTTGAGGTGCGGGAAGAGCGCGTAGCTCTGGAACACCGTGTTGACGGGACGCTTGTACGGCCGCAGCCGGGTGACGTCCTGGTCGCCGAGCAGGATACGGCCGGCTGTCGGCTCCTCCAGCCCGGCGATCATCCGCAGGGTCGTGGTCTTGCCGCAGCCGGAGGCGCCGAGCAGGGCGAAGAACGACCCCTGGGGCACCGTCAGGCTGAGGTCGTCGACGGCCGTGAAGGCGCCGAACGACTTCGTCACGCCGACCAGGTTGAGGTCGGCACCGCTCTCACCGCTTCGCTGCTCGGCCATCTATCACGCCCCCGAGATCGCTTCGAACTTCGCCGAGTACTTCTTGTCCTCGTCCTCGGTGAGGGCCTTGAAGCTCTTGGTCTTGGCGAGGGTGGCGGCGTCCGGGAAGATCAGCGGGTTGCTGGCCAGGTCCGGGTCGATCTGCTGCATCGCTTCCTGCGCGCCCTGGACGGGGCAGATGTAGTTGACGTACGCCGCCAGCTCCGCCGCGACCTTCGGGTCGTAGTAGTAGTCGATGAGCTGCTCGACGTTGCCCTTGTGGGTCGCCGTCGACGGGATGAGGATGTTGTCCGACCACAGCATCAGGCCCGACTCGGGCGTGACGAACTTGACGTCCTCGTTCTCGGCGCTGAGCTGGATCACGTCGCCGGACCAGGCGATGCACGCGGCGAGGTCGCCCTTGTTCAGGTCTTCCTTGTAGTCGTTGCCGGTGAACTTGCGGATCTGCCCGGAGTCGACGGCCTTCTTCAGCTTCTCCAGCGCGGCGTCGAACTCGGCGTCGGTGACGGTGCCGGGGTCCTTGCCCTGCGACATGAGGATCAGGCCGACGGTGTCGCGCATCTCCGACAGCACCGCGACCTTGCCCTTGAGGTCGGCGCGGGTGAGCAGCTCGTCGATGGTGCGGACCTCTTTGGTCGCCTTGGCGTTGTAGGCGATGCCGGTGAGCCCGGACTGCCACGGCGCGGCGAACTTCATGTCCTTGTCCCACGCCCGGTTCTTCAGCGTGCCGAGGACGTTCTTGGTGAAGTTCGGGGTCTTGGCGTTGTCGAACGCCTGCACCCAGCCGAGGCCGACGACGCGGGAGGCCATCCAGTCGGTGAGGACCATGATGTCGCGGTCGATCGACTGGCACGCCTGCAGCTGGTTGCGGACCTTGCCGAAGAACTCGTTGTTGTCGTTGACGTCTTCGTTGTACGTGACCGTGATGCCGGTCTTCGCGGCGAACGCGTCGAGGGTGGGCCGCTTCTTCTCGTCCTTCTCGTCGACGTCGACGTACAGGGGCCAGTTGGAGAAGGTGATCTTCTTCTCGGTCGCGGAGACGTCGGTGGCGATGCACGCCGCCTTCTCCGCCTCGGTCTTCTTCGCGGGCTTCGTGCCGCACGCGGCGAGGGCGCCGCCCGTCGCGATGAACGCTCCACCGGCGAACAGGCCTCGCATCAGGGTCCGGCGCGACAGGCCGGTGGCGTTGAGGACGGCGGCCGCTTCGGGCGAGAGCGGCGGGCGAGAGGGGTTTCGCACGAGGGCTCCTACGGATCTCGGGCCGGAACCTCGGGGGTGGTATCCGACGACCGATCCTGACACGAGGTGCCATCACTGACAAGGGATTCCGTCGTCACGATCGGGCCGCACAACGAAAAGCGCCACTTGGTCAGATTGAGGTTACCGTCGTGACCCGGCGGAAATATGGTCCCGAACGACGATCGATTCCTGGCGGATCACGAATCCGCAGATCCCTAGTTATCCAGCTATGGAATTAGTTGCCAACAGCGGGGTCTTGGGCAAGAATCCACACGTGACCGAGCCCGTCCTTGACGACGTCAACAAGCGGATCATCGAGCAGCTGCAGCGCGATGGTCGCATGTCCTACGCCGCCCTCGCCAAGGTCGTCGGCCTGTCGGAGGCGGCGGTCCGCCAGCGCGTGCAACGCCTGCTGGACACCGGCGTCATGCAGATCGTGGCGGTGACCGATCCCCTGACCCTCGGCTTCGCCCGCCAGGTGATGATCGGCCTGAAGGTCGAGGGTGACCTGCGGCCGGTGGCCAAGGCCCTCGCCGCGGTGCCGGAGATCGACTACGTGGTGATCTGCGCCGGCGGCTACGACCTGCTCGTCGAGCTCGTCTGCACCGACGACGAGCACCTGCTGAACCTTCTCAACGACACGATCCGGAGCATCCCTGGCGTCACCGCCACGGAGACCTTCGTCTACCTCAAGCTCGCCAAGCAGACCTATGCGTGGGGGACACGATGACCGACCAGCAGCCCGACGCCGAGCGACTCGACCAGGCCGCCCGAGACCACCTCTGGATGCACTTCACCCGCCTGTCGGCGTACGCCGACGCGCCGGTGCCGGTGATCGTCCGTGGCGACGGCCCCTACATCTACGACAGCAACGGCAAGCGCTACCTCGACGGCCTCGCCGGCCTGTTCGTGGTGCAGACCGGGCACGGCCGGCACGAGCTCGCCGACGCCGCCGCCAAGCAGGCCTCCGAGCTGGCGTACTTCCCGCTGTGGTCCTACGGGCACCCGAAGGCGATCGAGCTCGCCGACCGGCTCGCAGACCTCACCCCCGGCGACCTGAACCGGGTCTTCTTCACCACCGGCGGCTCCGAGGCCGTCGAGAGCGCGTGGAAGCTGGCCCGCTCGTACTTCAAGCGCACCGGCAAGCCGATGAAGACGAAGGTGCTGTCCCGCTCGATCGCCTACCACGGCACGTCGATGGGCGCCCTGTCGATCACCGGCATCCCCGTGCTCAAGCAGGAGTTCGAGCCGCTCGTGCCGGGCGCGTTCCGGGTGCCGAACACCAACTTCTACCGCCGGCCCGACCAGTCGATGACCGAGGAGCAGTTCGGCGTCTGGGCCGCGGACCGCATCGCCGAGGCGATCGAGTTCGAGGGCCCGGAGACCGTCGCGGCCGTCTACCTGGAGCCGGTGCAGAACGCGGGCGGCTGCTTCCCGCCGCCGGCCGGCTACTTCCAGCGGGTCCGCGAGATCTGCGACCGGTATGACGTGCTGCTCGTCTCCGACGAGGTCATCTGCGCGTTCGGGCGGCTCGGCGAGTACTTCGGCGCCAAGCGCTTCGGCTACCAGCCCGACATCATCACCGTCGCGAAGGGCCTCACCTCCGGTTACGTCCCGCTCGGCGCGATGCTCGCCTCCGAGCGGCTCGCGGAGCCGTTCCTCGAAGGGGCCAACTGGTTCGCCCACGGCATCACCTACGGCGGGCACCCCGTCGGCTCCGCGGTCGCGCTGGCGAACCTCGACATCTTCGAGCGCGAGGACCTCAACGGGCACGTCCGGACCAACTCGCCGCTCTTCCGGTCCTACCTGGAGCGCCTGTACGACCTGCCGATCGTCGGCGACGTCCGCGGCGACGGCTACTTCTTCGGCATCGAGCTGGTGAAGGACAAGGCGACGAAGGAGACTTTCAACGACGAGGAGTCCGAGGCGCTGCTGCGCGGCTTCCTGTCCAAGGCCCTCTTCGACGCCGGCCTCTACTGCCGCGCCGACGACCGCGGCGACCCGGTGATCCAGCTGGCGCCGCCGCTGATCTGCGACGAGAGCCACTTCATCGAGATCGAGCAGATCCTGCGTTCGGTGCTGACCGAGGCATGGGCGCGCCTCTGAGCCGGACGCGGGTCCGTCGGCTTCCCGAGCTCCAGGTCGACGATCCCGCCGTGCTGCACGGCATTCTCGACGCGGGGACGATCGGCCATCTCTCGATCGTCCACGATGGACAGCCGTACGCGATCCCCGTCGCGTACGGCCGGTCCGGCTCCTCGGTGCTCTTCCACGGCTCCACCGGCAGCCGCCTGTTCCGCGTCCTCGCGGAGGGCGCGCCGTGCTGCTTCACGGTGACGCTGCTCGACGGCCTGGTCCTGGCCCGCAGCGCCTTCGAGACCTCGATGCACTACCGGTCGGTGATGGTGCTCGGCGCGTGCACGGTCGTCGAGGACAAGCTGCCGGCCCTGGAGACCATCAGCGAACACGTCACGCCCGGGCGATGGGCGGTCGTCCGCCCGCCCTCACGCAAGGAGCTGGCCGCCACCCTGGTCCTCGCCTTGGCCCTGGACGAAGTGTCAGTGAAGGTGAGCGCCGGGCCGCCGAGCACTTCCCCCGAGGACGCGGGGTTCGACCCGTGGGTGGGGGTAGTGCCCCTTCGCGTCGAACGCGGCGAACCGATCGAGTGCGAGGAGGAGCTGCCTTGAGTTTCTGGATGTCCGTGCTCCCTTCGGTTCCGCCGCGTTCGGCGCTGGCCGGCGACACCGACGCCGACGTGGCGATCGTCGGCGCCGGGTACACCGGGCTGTGGACCGCGTACTACCTCGCCAAGGCCGACCCGGCGCTGCGGATCGTGGTGCTGGAGGCCGAGACCGCGGGGTTCGGGGCGAGCGGGCGCAACGGCGGCTGGTGCTCGGCGCTGTTCCCCAAGTCGGTGCCGGCCCTGGCCCGCGCGCACGGGCTGCCGGCGGCGCTCGCGCTCAACGCCGCGATGGAGTCCACTGTGGACGAGGTCGGGCGGGTCGCGGCGCTCGAGGGCATCGACTGCGACTACGCCAAGGGCGGGACCGTCGTCCTGGCGCGTTCGGCGGTACAGCTGGACCGGGCGCGACACGAGGTAGCCGAGGCGCAGGGGCTCGGCGTCGACCTGCGGCTGCTGTCCTCGGAGGAGGCGTTCGAGCGGGTCGGCGCGACGAACGTGCTCGGCGGCACGTACACGCCGCACTGCGCGGCGATCCAGCCGGCGAAGCTCGTGCGGGGGCTGGCGTCCACGGTGGAGCGGCTCGGGGTGCGGCTGTTCGAGCAGACCCCGGTCACGGCCATCACCGCGGGCCGGGCCGACACTCCACACGGGACGGTGCGGGCGCCGATCGTGGTGCGGGCCACCGAGGGCTTCACGCCGCGGCTGCCGGGGCTGCGCCGGGCGATCGCGCCGGTCTACTCGCTGATGATCGCGACCGAGCCGCTGCCCGCGTCGTTCTGGGCGTCCGCCGGCCTGGCGCGGCGGGAGACGTTCTCCGATCACCGGCACCTCATCATCTACGGGCAGCGCACCGCCGACGACCGGCTCGCCTTCGGGGGGCGGGGCGCGCCGTACCACTTCGGCTCGGCGGTCGCGCCGGCGTTCGACGCGTCGCCGCGGGTGTTCGCGGAGCTGCGCCGGGTCCTGGTCGACCTCTTCCCGGCGCTCGAGGACGCCGCCGTCGCCCACTCGTGGGGCGGGCCGCTCGGGATCGCGCGGGACTGGATGGCGTCGGTCGGGCTCGACCCGACCACCGGGCTGGCCTGGGCGGGCGGCTACGTGGGGGACGGGGTCGGCACGTCGAACCTCGCCGGCCGTACCCTCGCGGACCTCATCCGCAAGCAGGACTCCCCGCTGATCGGACTGCCCTGGGTGGGGCACCGCTCGCCGCGCTGGGAGCCGGAGCCGCTGCGGTGGCTCGGGGTGAACACCAGCCTGCGGGTGATGACCGGCGCCGACGCGGCGGAGTCGCGGACGGGCCGGCCGTCGCGCCGGGCCGCACTGCTGGCGCGGGTGCTCGGTGGCTGAGGTGTTACGGCTCCAGGTCCTCGGGCGCGACGCCCAGCAGGTTGGCGACCTGCTCCAGGATCACGTCGTGGACCAGGTCGGCGAGGTCGTCGTGGTCCGCGGCCCGGAACTCCAGGGGGCGGCGGTACAGCACGATCCGCGGCGGGACGCCGTGACGGCCGGGGCGGCCCGGCAGCAGCCGCGCGAGGGGCACCTCGCCGTCCTCGAGCACGTCGGAGTCGTAGACGTTGAGGTCCGGCGGGACGTCCTCGACGGCGAACTCGACGCCGGCCAGCTCGTTGGCGAAGCGCTGCTCCAGCTGCTCGACGGAGTCCAGCACCAGGTCGTCGAACATCTCCGCACGGGTGCGGGACATCGGCAGGGAAGCGGGCACCAGCCGGCCGCGCAGCCCCCGGCCGTGCCGGTCGCGGCCGCGCCGTCCCGGTCCGCTGCGTCGTCGATCGGGGCTCGCCACGCTGCCAGCGTAGCGCCACCGTCGACCCGGCAGTGGCACGGCGCCACGTCGAGATCGTCCATGCCACTTCGGAGGGGGCCCGGTCAACCGGACGGGCGTGTCGGCGTGGTCACCACGGCGTGTCGTGAGGCTTCGGGGTTGGGCGCGGGCCCACGGAGCGATACGGTTCGGCCGTGAGGACCCCACGTCGATGCTCGCGCAACGGATGCCCCCGACAGCCCGTTGCGACGTTGACGTACATTTATGCCGAATCGACCGCAGTTGTCGGTCCGCTCGCGGCGTTCGCCGAGCCGCACTCCTATGACCTGTGCGAGTCGCACGCCCGCGGGCTGACCGCGCCCCGGGGCTGGGACCTGGTCCGGCACGAGGGTGAGTACGGTCCGCCGCCGCCGTCCAACGACGACCTGGTCGCCCTCGCCGAGGCGGTCCGCGAGGCGGCGCGCCCGGCGCCGCACAAGGAGGACCCCGGCAACCATCCGCACCAGCAGGGCCGCCGCGGTCACCTGCGGGTCATCCCACCAGACGCGTGAGGGGTCCCGGCCGTCGCGCCGGAACCCCTCACTCAAAACCTACGACCTGCTAGGCAGCGCGTCGCTTGAGCTTGCGACGCTCCCGTTCCGAGAGCCCACCCCAAATTCCGAAGCGCTCGTCGTGCCCCAGCGCGTACTCAAGGCAGTCCGCCCGGACCTCGCAGCGCGAGCAGATGCGCTTGGCCTCGCGGGTGGACCCACCCTTCTCCGGAAAGAATGCCTCCGGGTCGGTCTGCGAGCACAAAGCGCGTTCTTGCCACTCCGGAGCGTTACCCAGCAGGTCGGCCACGACTGGTCGGCCGTCCATCAGCGTGCCTCCTTCTTGCGCGCCGGCGACGATGCCGGCGCAACCCCCCACGCGGAAGGCGCATGTCCTACAAGGTTGCTGTTCCTCGGCGCGGTGTTCTTTATGTCCGAAAGATGACCCGCTTTCGGTCATCCCCCCGAACATCCCCCGTGAAATTACACGCGTGTAATGCGTGCGTCGTCAAGCCGAACCTGATAAATAGGCCCGCTCGGGCGATCGCTTGCACCCCGTGCCGTACCCATACCGAGCAACCCCCTCCGGAGGTAACGGGCGACACGCCGGACGCGCCGGAAGACTCTCGGCGAGTTTGCTCAGGTGCGCCGATCGGCGGCCGAATTGCGCCGATGTGCGGGGAAACCACGAGTTCTGCGCTTGTCCTGGGATACCGTCGTGATCAGGCGGCTGCTGCTCGGTGCCGCGGTGACCGCCGTGCTCTTCACGGTCGGAATCATCGGGCTGGGCTGGAAGCCTTACGTGGTCATGTCCGATTCGATGGCGCCTGCAATGCACGCCGGTGATGTCATTCTCGTCGATCCTCAGGCGACGTCCCTCGCCGTCTACGAGATCGTCACCTACAGCGATCCGCGTGGGCTCGTCACGCACCGGGTCGTGGCGCAGGCGGAGGACGGCACGTTCACGGTGAAAGGCGACGCGAACGCCCGGCCGGACACCCGTCCGGTCGAGCGAAGACAGGTGATCGGGCCGGTCCGCCTGATCCTGCCCAACGTGGGCTGGCCCGTCGTCCAGGTCCGCACCCACCCGTTCAAGGTCGCCGGGGTGGCGCTGATCCTGGCGGTCGTCTGGCCACGCCGCCGGCTGCTCCGGGTCGCGCTGCTCGGCGGCCTTGTCGCCGTCCTGGCCATGGTGCCCACCACCGGAGCGCTGCCGTTCTAGCTTCTTTGCCTCCACCCGGCCCCGTAGGTGGTGGTGCCCTGCCGCTCTAGCTCCTTGCCTCCACCCGGCCGTAGGTGGTGGTGCGCTGGCGCACGGGACGGCCGGCGGCCTTGCCGATCGCCTCCAGCTCCTCCCGGGTGCGGGCGGAGCCGTGCTCGGAGCCCGCCATCCTGGAGATGGTCTCCTCCATCAGCGTGCCGCCGATGTCGTTGGCGCCGCCGTTGAGCATCGCCACCGTGCCCTCGTCGCCGAGCTTCACCCATGAGCACTGGATGTTGTCGATCCTGCCGTGCAGCAGGATCCTGGCCATCGCGTGCACGGCCCGGTTGTCGCGCCATGTCGGGCCCGGCCGGGCGATGCCGGCGAGGTAGATCGGCGCGCTGTGGTGCACGAACGGCAGCGCCACGAACTCGGTGAACCCGCCCGTGCGGTCCTGGATGCCGGCGAGCACCCGGAAGTGGCTGAGCCAGTGACCGGGGTGGTCGACGTGGCCGTACATCATCGTCGAGCTCGACCGGATGCCGAGCTCGTGCGCCGTGGTCACCACCTCCACCCACGCGGACGTCGGCAGCTTGCCCTTCGTGAGCACCCACCGGACCTCGTCGTCGAGGATCTCCGCGGCGGTGCCGGGGATCGTGTCGAGGCCCGCCTCCTTCAGCTGGGCCAGCCAGTCGCGGATCGACACGCCCGCCTTCGAGGCGGCGGTCACGACCTCCATCGGGCTGAACGCGTGGACGTGCATGCCCGGGACGCGGGTCTTGATCGCGCGGACGAGCTCGGCGTACGCGCCGACCGGGAGCTTCGGATCGATGCCGCCCTGCATGCAGACCTCGCCGGCGCCGGCCAGCCAGGCCTCCTCGGCGCGGTCGGCGACCTCCTCGTAGGAGAGGCGGTAGGCGTCGGCGTCGCGCTCACGCTGGGCGAACGCGCAGAACCGGCAGCCGACGTAGCAGACGTTGGAGAAGTTGATGTTCCGGTTGACGACGTAGGTGATGTCGTCGCCGACGGCCGCCTTCCGGAGATCGTCGGCGATCCGGGTGAGCGCCTCCAGGCCGTCGCCGTCCACATTGAACAGTGCGAGGGCTTCGTGCTCGTACTGTGGCAGCAGCAGGCTTCCGGGGTCGGTCCCGGCCCTCGCGAGTCCACTTCGGACGTCACCGTCCAATGTGTGCTGTGGCTTCGTGCTGACGCGCGCCGCCACCTCCTGCCAGTCGCCGTAGACCGAGTCGAAGTCGCCGCGGCGGTCGTCGGTGCGACCCTCCGTGTCGATGGCCTCATGCAGGTCGGTGCGGCCGGTGCTCTGCATGCCGCCGTCGGGCTCCTGCCAGGGCTGCCCCTTGGGCATGACGCCTTCCTTGGCGAGGCCCGTCTCGGGGTCCATGAGGGCCTCGACGTGGGCGGCGAGCCTGGGGTCGAGCCACGGGTGCTGCTTCTTCGCGTACTCCGGGTAGATGGTGAGGCGTTCCTTGAGCTGGAAGCCGTGCTGCGCGGACTTCTCGGACAGATCCTGGATCGCCGGCCAGGGGCGCTCGGGATTGACGTGGTCCGGGGTGACCGGGGAGACGCCGCCCCAGTCGTCGATGCCGGCCCGCAGCAGCAGGCCGTGCTCGTCGTCGATGAGGTTCGGCGGAGCCTGGATCCTGGCCTTCGGGCCGAGGACGAGCCGCGCGACCGCGACCGTGGCCGCCAGCTCGTGCAGCTCCGCGTCGGGCATGCCGCGCATCGCCGTGTCGGGCTTCGCGCGGAAGTTCTGGACGATGACCTCCTGGATGTGGCCGAACTCGCGCATCGTCCTGCGGATCGCGAACAGCGCCTCGGCGCGCTCCTCGATCGTCTCGCCGATGCCGATGAGGATGCCGGTCGTGAACGGCACCCCGACCCGGCCCGCGTCGTCCAGCACCCGCAGCCGCACCGCGGGCTCCTTGTCCGGTGAGCCGTAGTGCGCGCCGCCCGGCTCCGACCACAGCCTGGTCGCCGTCGTCTCGAGCATCATGCCCATGCTGGGGGCGACCGGCTTGAGCCGCTGGAGCTCCGCCCACGACAGCACGCCGGGGTTGAGGTGCGGCAGCAGGCCCGTCTCCTCCAGCACCGCGATCGCGCAGGCCCGCAGGTAGTCCAGCGTGGAGTCGTAGCCGCGCTCGTCGAGCCAGCGCTTCGCCTGGTCCCAGCGGTCCTCGGGGCGGTCGCCGAGCGTGAACAGGGCCTCCTTGCAGCCCTGCTGCGCGCCTTCCCGGGCGATCGCGAGGACCTCGTCGATCTCCAGGTATTCGCTCGGCAGCCGGTGCGGCACCGTCGCGAACGTGCAGTAGTGGCACCGGTCCCGGCACAGCCTGGTCAGCGGGATGAAGACCTTGCGCGAGTACGTGACGACGCCGGGCCTGCCGGCGTCGGCGAGCCCCGCGTCGCGCACCGCGCCGGCGACCGCGAGCAGGTCGTCGAGGGCCTGGTCGCGGGCGGTGAGCAGGACGGCGGCCTCGGTCACGTCGAGGGCACGGCCGTCGGCCGCACGGCGCAGCGCCCGGCGCATGGCGTTGCCTTCGGTACCTCTGACTACAGACGTCACAGCTTGCAGCCTAGGCCGCCGCCGGGCGGATCGGCCCTCACATCCGATGTGACTGTTCTCCTTCGCTTCTTCCCCTGTTACGACGCGGGCGCCCGTCGTGTGACGGGCGCCCGCATCCGGTGTGCTTGGGTGTTCAGTCCTTCGGGGGGATCACCTGGGTGCGCTGGGTCTCGTCGTCGTCGCCCTGGTCGGTCGCCGGCTTGTCCTGGCCCGCGGGCCGGAACACCTCGGTGGCGTCCGGGTCGTGCGCCGGGTTGTCCGCCTCGGGGTTCGCCTGGGGGTTCGCCTGGGGGTTCGCCTGGGGGTTCGCCTGGGGGTTCGCCTGGGTGTTCGTCTGGGTCACGTCGCCGGTGGTCTCGGCCGGGGCGGCGCTGACCGGCGCGTACGCGGCGGTCGCGTCCGGGTCGGCGTCGGTCTTGGCGATGCTGACCGGGGCGGCCGACTGGGTCTCCGGCTCGCCGACGATGCCGTGGGCCGCCGTGGTCTCCCCCGCGGTCCAGATCTGGGCGGTGGGCTCCTGTCCGGCCGGGGCCGCCGCGGTCTCGGCCGTCGGGAACGCGCCGGTCTTGCCGAACGGTGAGGCGGCGCCGTCGCCGGTGTCCTCCGCCGGCTGCTGCGCCGGCTGCTGCGCCGGCTGCTGCGCCTCGGGCGCGCCGGTGGCCGCGCCCGAGGTCGGGTGGGTCGAGGACCCGCCGGGCCAGCCGGCCGCCGCGAACCCGCCCGAAGGCGTCGCGCCGCCGTCGGCGGGCGGGGAGGACACCGGCGGGGTGACCGGCGGGGCCGACACCGGCTGGACCGCGGGCGCCGTGTACGCCGCGAACGGCGAGCTCAGCGGCGGCGTCGAGGCGGGCGCCGCGGACACCGGCTCGGCCGCCGCGGGCTGCTGGGCGAACGCCGGGGCGCCGGTCGCCTGCGGGTTCTGCGCGGGGGCGGGCTGGGCGGTGAACGCGGGCGCGCCCGTCGACTGCGGGTTGTACCCCTGGGCCGCCGGCTGGGGGTAGGCCGGGGCACCCGACGCGGGGCCCGCGGCCGGAGCGCCCGAGGCCGGCGCGGCCGGGTAGGCACCGGGCTGCGCCGCGTACGGCTGCGCGGCGGGGACCACCTGGCCCGTGCCGGTCGTCGCGGGGTTGGTCCAGCTGCCGGTCGGCTGCTGGTGCTGGGCGGGCTGCTGCTGGTACGGCTGCTGCGGGACCGAACCGGTCTGCTGCTGGTAGCCGTACTGCTGCTGCTGCTGCGGGTACTGGTAGCCCGGCTGCTGCCCGTACGGGTACGCGGGCTGGCCGTACACGCCGGGGGCCGGCTTCGGGGGTGCGTAGGCTCCGAGGTACACCCTGATCACCAGGAACAGGACGAGACCCAGCAGCGCGAGACCGCCGAGGCGGGTCAGGAAGATCGTGAGCGCCGAGGTCGCCCGCAGGCCCGACTCGCTGTCCATGTCGCCGATGAGGCTGGCGAGCAGCAGGATCAGGCCGAAGAGCGCCACGATCCCGTATTCGACGAGGCCGACGAGGACGATGACCTTCGCCTTCGGCACCACGGGGTCGATGTGGGTCGCGACCAGCACCGCCAGGATCGGCAGCAGGATCGTCTGCAGGTTGACGAACGTGCCGAACGTGCCACCCGCGCTCAGCAGGAAGTTGCCGTCCAGCGACGTCAGCAGTGAGATGAACCCGGCGAGCAGGAACGCCGCGGTCGCGCCGAGCAGCACGAACGCCGCCAGCTCGCGATATGGCAGCGTGAGCGAACGGGCCTTCTTGGCGTCGACCGGCACCGGCGCGCTCTGGCCGGGCTGCTGCGCCGGCGGCACCTGGGGCGCGAAGGACGAGGTGGCCGGACCGGCGGCGTAAGCCGCATACGGCGCCGCCGAGGAGGTCGGGTCGGGTGGCTGGGTGCTCACTGGCTCTCCCCAAGATCAAGCGGACACGCGACAGGTCGCTCGCAGCCTAGCCGTCGAACGGAAAATCCGCGTGCGGGGCAGGACCGGCCGCCTCGCCCGGGAACTGTCGTACCCGTGGGGCAGGATGAGAGGCATGCGGATCGTGGTTCTGGCAGGTGGCATCGGCGGCGCTCGCTTCCTCCTCGGAGTGCGCGCGGTGGGGCAGGAGTTGGGGGCGGAGGTCACCGCGGTGGTCAACGTCGGCGACGACGTGACCCTGCACGGCCTGCGGATCTGCCCCGACCTGGACAGCGTGATGTACACGCTCGGTGGCGGCGCCGATCCCGAGCGCGGCTGGGGACGCGTCGGCGAGACGTGGACCGTCAAGGAGGAGCTCGCCGCCTATGGGGCGGAGCCGACCTGGTTCGGCCTCGGCGACAAGGACATCGCCACCCATCTGGTGCGCACCAGGATGCTCGACGCGGGCTATCCGCTGTCCGCCGTGACCGAGGCGCTGTGTAACCGCTGGCAGCCCGGCATCCGCATGCTCCCCGCCAGTGACGACCGGGTCGAGACGCACGCGGTGGTCGAGGTCGACGGCGCCTCCCGCGCGATCCACTTCCAGGAGTGGTGGATCCGGCACCGGGCGGAGATCCCGACGTCGCGGTTCGTCTTCGTCGGCGCCGAGTCGGCCAAACCGGCCGCGGGCGTGCTGGACGCGCTCGCCGCGGCGGATGTCGTGCTGGTGGCGCCGAGCAACCCGATCGTCTCCATCGCGCCGATCCTGGCGGTCCCCGCGGTCCGCGAGGCGGTCGCCACCGGCCGGGCCCCGGTCGTGGGCGTGTCCCCCATCATCGGCACCGCCCCGGTCCGTGGCATGGCCGACAAGTGCCTCGCCGTGATGGACGTCGAGTGCACCCCCGCCGGCGTGGGCGGCCTGTTCGGCGCCCGCTCGGCCGGCGGCGTCCTGGACGGCTGGCTCGTCGACGACACCGACGCGGGCGTCGAGGTGCCGGGCCTGACCGTCCGCGCCCGCCCGCTGTGGATGACCGACGTGCCGGCGACCTCGGCGATCGTCCGGGAGGCGCTGTCCGTGGCGGGTGTGGCATGAGCGGGCAGCGGAGCGGCTCGGCCCACTCATCGGCATGGGACAGGTTTAGCTCAGGCCGGCGCCGGAGCGCAGCGGAGGTGACGGCATGAGCGTGCCGCCCGTGGGGTTCGAGGTGCTGCCGGTCGCCGGCATCGGCGAGGTGCGCCCCGGTGACGACCTGGCCGCGCTGATCACGACGGCCGCGCCGTGGCTGGCCGACGGCGACATCCTCGTCGTCACCAGCAAGATCGTCAGCAAGGCCGAGGGGCAGCTGGTCGACGTGCCGCTGGAGGAGCCTGCCCGCGAGGCCACCCGCGAGGCGGTGCTGCGGGCCGAGACGTCCCGGGTCGTCGCCCGCCGGGGCGCGACGCAGATCGTGCAGACGCACCACGGGTTCGTGCTCGCGTCGGCCGGCATCGACGCGTCCAATGTGGAGCCGACCCGGCTCGTCCTGCTGCCCAAGGACCCCGACGCCTCGGCCCGCTGGCTGCGCGACGAGCTCCGGGAGCGCTTCGGCCTGCACGTGGCGGTCATCGTCACCGACACCATGGGCCGGCCCTGGCGGATGGGCCTCACCGACGTCGCCATCGGCGCCGCCGGCATCGACGCGCTGACGGACTACCGTGGGGTGCGCGACGTGCACGGCAACGAGCTCCAGCTGACCCAGATGGCCGTGGTCGACGAGCTCGCCGCCGCCGCCGACCTGGTCAAGGGCAAGACCGGGCAGGTCCCGGTCGCCGTCGTCCGCGGCCTGCCGATCCGCCCCGACGGTCACGGCCAGGGCGCCGCCCCGCTGATCCGCGGCGCCGACGCCGACCTGTTCTCGCTCGGCACCGCCGAGGCCGTCGCCAAGGGCCTCCGCACCGCTGCCGCCATCCGCGACACCCCACCGCTCACGTTTCCCGAGCTTCCCGCGCCGGCCGCCGCTACCGGCGGGGCCGAGCGGTTGCTGCTGGTCTGGGCCCCCGCCGGCGACCTGCGCCGGGCCATGGAGGCGGGCATGGAGGTGCAGCGGATCAGGGCCGGGCTCGCCGCCGACGGCGTCGCGTCCGAGTGGCTGGAGGCGGACCAGGTCGACCTCTCCGGGATCGACATCCCGGAAGGCGGCATGCCACTCGGCGTGCTCGCCGTCGGTCGCGGTAGCCTGCCGTCACTATGACGACGTTGCACGATGATGCCCTCGCGGTGCTGACCCAGTGGACGCCCCCGAGCGACGAGGCGGAGCAGACGCGGCGGCGGTTCATCGAGTTCGTCCTCCGCGACCCGTCGACGGTGTGGCGCGAGCACCCGGGAGCTCACGTCACGGCGAGCGCCCTCGTCGTCGACTCCACCGCCGAGCGCGTCCTGCTGTGCCTGCACGGCCGGATCAAGCGCTGGGTCCAGCTCGGCGGCCACTGCGAGCCCGGCGACGCGACCGTGGCGGCCGCGGCGCTGCGCGAGGCGACCGAGGAGTCGGGCATCGCCGGCCTGCGGATCAGCGAGGCCCCCATCGGCCTCGACGTCCACCACGTCCAGTGCGCCGGCGGCCCCGCCCTGCACTATGACGTCAGGTATGCCGCCATCGCCCCCGCCGGCGCCGTCGAGACCGTCAGCGCCGAGTCGTCCGCGCTGGGCTGGTTCGCCCCTGACGACCTGCCCACCCCGCTCGCCGACGCCACCGAGGTCCTGGTCGCCCCCGCCCTCGCCTGGGCCCGCCGAGCCTGACCCACACCCACCAGCCCGACCCACCCGCGCCCACACTCCGGCTCACCGGGTCGAGGCTTCTCAGGCGCAACGGCAAGGCCGACAACCACCCCACCGCCCGCGCCACAACCCGGCGGGCACCGCGTCAAGGCTGTCCCGCGCGATGGCAAGGCTGACGACCAGCGATCGCCCGCCGCCCGCACCACGACCCGAGTGCGCCCCGCGTCGAGGTTGCCCCGCACGACAGCGAGGCCGACAACCAACCCACCGCCCGCATCCACGCCCCGGCACACACTCGACCAGCCCCGCGCGACAGCCCGGCCGACGACCAGCGATCGCCCACCACCCGCACCGCGACCAGGGTGCGCCCCGCGTCGAGGTTGCCCCGCACGACAGGGGCCGACAACCCGCCCGGCGCTCGCGTCCACGCTCCAGCACTCCACGTCGAAGCAGCCCCGCGCGATGGCAAGACCGGCGATCAACCCCACCTGCGCCTACACCACATCGCAGCAACCCTGCGCGACGGGCGAGACCAGCCACCTGTGACCAGGCCACCACACACACCACGACCCAGCGCACACCGCATCGCAGCAGCCCCGCATGACGGCGAGACCAGCCACCTGCGACCAGCCCGCCACCTGCACCACGACCGGCGCGCCACGTCGAGGCAGTCCCGCGCGACGGTGAGGCCAGCAAGCAACCGCCACCGACGCTCCGCCGCACCACATCGCAGCAGCCCCGCGCGGAGAAAAAACCGAGGACCGGCGACCGCCCGCTGCCTTGCACCTACACGTTGGCACCACGTCGAAGCAGCCCACATGACGGCGAGACCAGCCACCTGCGAGCCGACCGCCCGCACCACGACCCGGGGTGCGCCCCGCGTCAAGGTTTCCCCGCGCGATGGCAGGACCAGCCACCTGCGATCAGCCCGCCGCCCGCACCACGACCCGGCACACCACATCGCAGCAGCCCCGCATGACGGCGAGACCAGCCACCTGGGACCAGCCCATCACTTGCACGACGACCCAGCGCGCCACGTCGAGGCAGTCGCGCGACGGTGAGGCCAGCAAGCAACCGCCACCGACGCTCCGCCGCACCACATCGCAACAGCCCCATACGGAGACAAGACCGACGACCGACGACCGGCGACCGGCGACCGGCGACCGGCGACCGGCGACCGGCGACCGGCGACCGGCGACCGGCGACACGTTGGCACCACGTCGAAGCAGCCCCACATGACGGCGAGGCCAGCTACCTGCGATCAGTCCGCCGCCCACACCACGACCCCGGCGCGCATCACGTCGAGACGATCCGGCGCGGCGGCGAGGGCGGCGGCCTGCCCGCCGCTCGCGTCCACGGTCCAGTGCATGCCGCGTCGCAGCAGTGCCGTATGGCGGCGAGGACGGCGACCAGTGATTGGCCGCCGTCCGCGCTTCAGTGGGCTGGCACGTCGTGCTGCTTCCGCTGATGCCCCTCAATCGAAGCGGTGCAAGTGAGGGGCGTCCGACCTCGTGCAGATCGAACTCCAGACTCGATCAGTCCGCCGCAGCCTCGACCAAAGTGGGTCCGCCGGCACCCCGAATGCGCTCGCAGACGGGGCGGGACCGAGCTGTGGGCTTCGATCGGGTGGGTCTGCTGCCGGCGGCTACAGGAGTTCTACGGAGCCGCGTTCCTTCAGGTTGTCGACGAGTTTCTTCACGTCCTGGGCGCGGGAGCGGGGGCAGACCAGGAGGGCGTCGGGGGTGTCGACGACGATGAGGTCGTTGACGCCCACGACGGCGACCAGACGGCCTGACTGGGGGACGACGACGACGCGCTCGGCGTCCTGCATGATGACGCCGGTCGGGGCGGCGGGGTCGAGGTTGACGACCACGTTGCCGGCGGTGTCGGTCTCGAGGAGCTCGCCGAGGGTGTGGAAGTCGCCGACGTCGTTCCAGCCGAAGTTGCCGGGGACGGTGCCGACGAGGCCGGCCACGCCGGCGCCTTCCATGACGCCGAAGTCGACGGAGATCTTGGTGAGGTCGGGCCAGAGGTCGGCGAGGACATCTTCGCGGTCGTGGGTGTCCCAGGCCTCGGCGATGCGGCGCAGGCCGTCGTGGAGGACGGGCTGCTGGCGGGCGAGCTCGTCCAGGAAGACGTCGACGCGCCAGACGAACATGCCGGCGTTCCACAGGTACTCGCCGGAGTCGACGTACGCCTGGGCGAGGGGCAGGGCCGGCTTCTCCTCGAAGGAGGCGACCTTGCAGACGTCCCCGGTGCCGGTGGGCTCGCCGACGTGGAGGTAGCCGTAGCCGGTCTCGGGGTGGGTGGGGGTGATGCCGATGGTCATCAGGAGGCCGTCCTCGGCGCCGGCGATGGCCTTGCGCAGGACGGACGTGAAGGCGGGGACGTCGCGGACCAGCTGGTCGGCGGCGAAGGCGCCCATGACGGCGTGCGGGTCGCGCCGGGCGATGACCGCCGCGGCCAGCCCGATGGCGGCGCACGAGTCGCGCGGCGTGGGCTCGACCAGGATGTTGCCTTCGGGAAGCCCCGGGAGCTGCCGCGCCACCGCCGCCGCGTGGGCGACGCCGGTGACCACGAACGTGGTCTCGGGGGTCGCGAGGTCGGCCAGGCGCCCGTACGTCGCCTGGAGCAGCGACAACGGAGTGCCTGTCAGAGCGTGCAGAAACTTGGGATGACCGGCTCGCGACAACGGCCAGAGCCGCGTGCCACTGCCCCCTGCTGGAATGACCGCGTAGAACACAGGCCCATCATGCCCAGCCGAGGGCGCGTTCCAACAACTCGAAGGTGTCATGTCCACTACGAATATCGCCTGATCTGGTTTCAGAGGGTGACGCGGAAGGACTAACTGCGCGGATTGGCCGCTCTCGACCAGGCGGCGAGGTGCACCTCGGCGCTCGACTCCCAGGTGAACTCCTTGGCGCGCGCGGCACCCGCCTTGGCCAGCGCGTTGCGGCGCTCGTGGTCGTCGAGCAGCGCGGCGAGGTCGCGGGCGATCTCGTCGGTGCCGGGTCCGGTGTACGCGACAGCGTCCCCGCCGACCTCGGGCAGCGAGAGCCGGGGCGTGGTCAGGACGGGGGCGCCGCAGGCCATGGCCTCCAGGATCGGCAGGCCGAAGCCTTCGCCGAAGGAGGGGTAGGCGGCGACGACGGCACCGCCGAGGAAGCCCGGCAGGTCCGCGTAGCGCAGGTAGCCGGGGCGCAGGAGACGCAGGTGGCTGGGCACCTCGCCGAGCGCGCCGTCGATCTCGTCGTCGTGGCCCTGACCGCCGGCGATGACGAGCGCGGGCGGGTTGGGCCGGTCGCGGACGGCGGAGATCCAGCCGCGGATGAGGCTCGGCACGTTCTTGCGGGGCTCCTTGGCGCCGAGGAACGCGATGTACTCCGTCGTGCCGAGGCCGAGGCGGGCCCGGACGCGGGCCTTCTCGTCGTCGGTGGGCGCGTGGAACGCGTCGGGGTCGACGCCGTGGTAGGCGACGTCGATGCGGGTCGGGTCGGCGTCCAGCAGGCGGATCAGCTCGTCGCGGGTGGCCTTGCTGGGGACGATGACCCGGCTGGCACGGCGCAGTGACGTCTTGATCGCGGAGCGGAAGAAGGTGCGGCGGGACTTGTCGTAGTGCTCCGGTTCGGTGAAGAACGTGGCGTCGTGGACCGTGACGGTGACGGGGCAGCCGGCCCGCAGCGGGCACGTGTAGAAGGGCGAGTGCAGCACCTGGGCGCCGACCTGCTGGGCGAGCATCGGCAGACCGGTCTGCTCCCAGGCGAGGCGGGCGGGGCGGTGGGCCGCGGCGGCCGGCGCGGCCATGATCCGGGCACCGGACAGTAACCGTCCGTAACGTTCGGCGTCGGTGCGCTGGCAGACCACGGCGAGGTCGGCGTCGAGCGCGGCCAGGGCGCCGAGCAGCCCGTCAACGTAGCGCCCGACACCGCCTCGGTCGGCTGGGACACTCGTGGCGTCGACGAGCACACGGGGCGGACGGCCGGGGGTCACTGGGCGTCTCCTTCGAACACGGCATGCCACGCGTAACGAACGTCACGCGATACGTCAGGCAAAGCCTACGCCCGATCCCCCGGTGATCGATGTCCACGACGCGACTCGCGATCGAGGAAACCCAGGATTCAGCTCAACGGCATCGGAATGTCGCCCGGCGCACCTACGTCGTAACCGCCCGCACCGCGGATCTCGTAATGGCCGTCGCGGTACACCGCCGGATCCGCGCGGCCGTCCCCGTCGTACTGCGCGGACACCGGCGTACCGGAGGCGCCGAACTTCACGGCCGCCTGGCCTTCGATGGTGAACTGCTGGATGACCGGGTTCCAGGTCGCGGCGTCGACGGTGCCGTTGCCGTCGTAGTCGGCGGGCGCGGCGAGCTGGCCGGGCGCGCCGACCTTGAACTCGCGCAACGCGTAGATCGCCCACAGTCCGGTCGACGGGCGCCAGATGGCCGCCTCGGCGCGGCCGTCGCCGGTGTAGTCGGCCGGCACGGGCACGTCGCCGGGCACCCCGAGCTGCAGCTCGCCGATGCCCTTGATGTACCAGACACCGGTCGCCGGACGGAAAACCGCCAGCTCAGCCGCGCCGTCGCCGTCGAAGTCGGCGGGGGCCGGAACGTCGCCAGGAAGACCCCACTGGACGGTCCTGCGGCCCTCGCCGGTGAGCAGCATGCTCCAGTTGCCGGTCGTCGGCGACCAGGTCGCGACGTCGTCCTTGCCGTCGCCGTTGTAGTCCGCGGCGACCGGGATCTCGTTGGGCCCGCTGGTGAAGATCGGCTCGGGGACGCCCTGGAGGCGGACGGTGCCGTCGGTGGGCCGGTACGCGGCCAGCAGCGTCCGCACGATCTCGGGTTTGACCAGGTCGCCGAGGATCGCGCCGGCGCGGTCGCGGATCCAGGGCAGCGCGGCGAGGCCCTTCGCGCCGGGGCACTCGGTCGGGTTGGTCTGCTGGTGCGGGAAGACGCGGGGCACCGTCACGGTCGTGCCGGCCGGGTAGCGCGACGTCGACCCGCCGCCGGTGAGGCTGACGGTGCCGCGCGGATCGATCGCCTGGTGCAGTGAAAGTTTCCACGCGGTGTACTGCGCGGCGGCCTCCTGGACCGGCTGCGGCACGCTCACGTACCGGTAGTCGCCGATCATCGCGATGCCCGCGGTGCCCGTGTTGAACCCGCCGGCCTGGGCGCCGACGACGGGGCGGGACAGCCCGCCGGAGCGGCCCTCCCAGAGCCTGCCGAAGCGGTCGACCAGCACGTTGTAACCGATGTCGCCCCAGCCGCGGCTGACCGTCTGGTACTGGTAGATCGACCGGAGGATCTTCGGCACCTCCTCCGGGCTGTAGTCGTTGCCGGTGGCGGTATGGTGCAGAGCGACGGCCTTCACGTAGGCGGCGTACTGCGGGCGCCAGTCCATCAGCTGCTCGTTGGCGCCCCAGGCGGCGCGGCGCAGGATGGCGGGCATGAACGGGCGCAGCCCGACCGGCTGACTCTCCGTGACCGGGGCGGCGGGGGCCGGCGCGATGTCGCCGGGCGCGTCGGTGGGGTCGATGAGGTCGGCGGCGATGTCGTGCGGCGTCGCCCCGCCGGTCGTGGTCACCGCCAGCTGCACGCCGTCCGCCTTGCCGGTCCAGACGAGGTCCGCGCCGCCGCGCTGGCCGGGGCGCGGGGCGTCGGGCGTGACGTCGCGGTCGGCCTCGGCGGTGCCGACGGTCCGCCAGGCGCTCCAGGCGCCGCCGGGGGTGCGGTGCCGGACGGCGACGCTGACGTCGCCGATCTTTCCGGTCTCGCGCCAGGTGACGCCGACGGCGCTGAAGGGGGCCACGCCCTCGCGGGTGACGGTGAGTGTCCGCGCCTTCACGCCGCGCCGGTACCGCTCGCCGAGGCCCGCCGGCGCACCGGCCTGCGCGGCGACGCCGTCGGCCGGCTTCTCGAAGCTGCCCAGCGGGATGCGCGTGACGTTGGGCGTGACGCCGGTGGGGCCGGGCTGCTTGGCGACGGGGTTGGCCCACTGGATCGGCGCGGCGAGGTCAGGGGCCGGCGGCAGGAACGGGATGCGCGGGTCGGCGGTGGCACCGCCGGTGCTGAGCAGTGCGCTGGCGACGCCGCCCACGGCGACGAGCTTGAGCCGCCGGTATCGTCGCATTGCCCATACCCCCATCGCACACCACCTAGCTAGACCCGATTGGAGATGCTATGGGAGGATTTTCCGGACATATGGTGAATACAGTTCCTTCACTCTTTGCGGCAATTGTCGGAAGAGACCCGTCACTTCCGCTACTGACGTTCTACGACGACGCCACCGGCGAACGGGCCGAGCTGTCCGGCGCGACGCTCGGCAACTGGGTCTCGAAGACCGCGAACCTGCTGGTCGACGGCTGCGGGCTGGGCCCCGGTGACACGGCCGGCGTCTGGCTGCCGCCGCACTGGCAGACCGCCGCGGTGCTGCTCGGCGCCTGGTCCGCCGGGGTCACCGTCGCGTACGGCGAGCCGACCGCGGCCGGCATCGACGTCGAGTTCGCGTCGGCGCAGGCGGTCGAGGCGGGCGTGCCGGCGGGCCCGCCGGACCGGTTCGTCCTCGGGCTGGCGCCGATGGGCATGCCGATGCGCACCCCGCCGGCCGGCTGGGCCGACTACGTGACCTCGGCCCGCCAGCACGGCGACCACTTCCCCGGCGCGCCCGTCGCCGCGGACACCGGCGCGCTCGTCGAGACCGACGGCTCGCTCGACGGGCACGGCCCGCTCCTGGACCGCGCCCGGGCCCGCGCCGCCGAGCTGGGCATCTCGGGCGGCCGGGTGCTCATCGACGCCGACGCGTACCCGTACCCCCTCGACTGGCTGCTGGCGCCGCTCGCCGCCGGGGCGAGCGTGGTGCTCAGCGTGCGCACCGACCTGTCGAAGCTGCCCGCGCGGGGCACCTCCGAGCAGGTCGACCACACCGTCGGCCCTACTGTCTAGCCGCCCGGACCGCCTCGAAGTACCGCAGCGACTCCGGGTTCGCCAGGGCGCCCTTCGCGGCGGCCTGATCGACGGGCGTGCCGGTGAGGATCCGCTTCACCGGCACCTCCAGCTTCTTGCCCGACAGCGTCCGCGGCACCGCCTCCACCGCGAACACCTGGTCGGGCACGTGCCGCGGGGACAGGGCCGTGCGCAGCTCCCGCGCGATCGTGGCGCGCAGCGCGTCGTCGAGGGTCACGCCGGGCCGCAGCACGACGAACAGCAGCAGCTCCCCCGCCCCGCCCTCGGGGTCCTCCAGGTGCACGACGACCGAGTCGGTCACGTCGTCGAGGCCCTCGACGACCGAGTAGAACTCACTGGTGCCGAGCCGGACGCCGCCACGGTTGAGGGTGGCGTCGGAGCGGCCGGTGATCACGCAGGCGCCGCCCTCGTCGATGGTGATCCAGTCGCCGTGCCGCCACACGCCCGGGTACGTGCCGAAGTAGGCATCGGCATAGCGGGACCCGTCGGTGTCGCCCCAGAAGCCGACCGGCATGCTCGGCATCGGCGCGGTGATCACGAGCTCGCCGAGCTCACCGATGACCGGGGTGCCGTCGGCGGCGTAGGCCTCGACCCGCGCGCCGAGGGCCCGGCAGGCGATCTCGCCCGCGTGGACGGGCAGCAGCGGCACGCCGCCCACGAACGCCGTGCACACGTCGGTGCCGCCGGACGCCGAGGCCAGCAGGACGTCGGCGGAGACCGCGTCGTACACCCACTCGAAACCCTCGGGTGGCAGCGGCGCGCCGGTCGAGCCCACGCCGCGCAGCGCCGACAGGTCGGCCTGCTCCTTCGGGACGAGGCCGGCCTTGCGGCACGACAGCAGGAACGGCGCGGACGTGCCGAAGTACGTGGTGCCGGACTCGGCCGCGACCCGCCACAGCCAGCCGAGGTCGGGGTGCGCGGGGTTGCCGTCGACGAGGACGATCGCGGCGCCGACCGCCGGGCCGGAGACCAGGTAGTTCCACATCATCCAGCCGGTCGTGGTGAACCAGAAGAACCGGTCGCCGGGGCCGAGGTCGTGGTGCAGCGCGAGCATCTTGAGGTGCTCGAGGAGGATGCCGCCGTGGCCGTGCACGATCGGCTTCGGCAGGCCCGTGGTGCCGGAGGAGTACAGCACGTAGAGCGGGTGGCTGAACGGTACCGGCGCGAACTCCAACGCGTCGGACGTCTCGTCCCAGACCGGATCGCCGCCACGGAGATACGGGATCTCGATGAACGCCTCGACCGACGGCAGCGCCTCGCGGATCGCCGCCACCTCGGCGCTGCGGTCGACGGCCTTGTCGCCGTAGCGGTAGCCGTCCACGGCGACGAGGACCTTCGGCTCGATCTGCTGCCACCGGTCGACGACCGAGCGGGTGCCGAACTCGGGCGCGCAGCTGGAGAAGATGGCGCCGAGGCCGGCGGTGGCGAGCATGAGGACGAACGTCTCGGGGATGTTCGGCGCGTACACCGCGACCCGGTCGCCCTGCGTGACGCCGAGCCGCCGCAGCGTCGCCTGCGCCCGGCGGACCTGCTCGCGCAGCTGCGCGGCGGTCAGCGTGACCGGCTCGCGGGTCTGCGAGTAGGCGAGCACGACCGGCTCGTCGTCGGCGACGCCGGGCATCCGCAGCACGTGCTCGGCGTAGTTGAGGCGGGCGCCGGGGAACCAGTCGGCGCCGGGCATCCGCGCGTCGGGCAGCGCCGCGGTGGCCGGCTCGTGCGTGATGACCTCGAAGTGCTCCCAGATCGCCTGCCAGAACTCGGCCGGGTGGTCGACCGACCACTGCCACAGTTGCCCGTAGTCGTCGAACTCCAGGCCCCGCTCGCTCGACAGCCATCGCAGGAAGGCACCGATACGGGTGCGTTCGCGGACGTCTGCAGGGGGTCGCCACAGTTCCTTCGCCATCCGACCATCTTCCTGTACGCCCGAACGATCGCTCAGTGTGGGCCGCCGACATCCGCACCCGGGTTTCCGTGTGGCGGCCGCGGGTAATCGATGCGGGTATGACGCTCTCGTTGCCGCACCACCACCGCCCGCAGTGGGTCGGCCTCGCCGGATTCGGTGCCGCCGCGGCGGCCGCCGCCCTGATCGGCGGGCTGGGCGTCGCCGGGACCGCCAGTGAGTACGACTCGCTGAGCCAGCCGTCGTGGGCGCCCCCGTCATGGCTGTTCGGACCGGTCTGGACCGTCCTGTACTGCTGCATCGCGGTGTCCGGCTGGCTGGTGTGGCGGCGCTCCGGATGGACCGCCGCCCTCACCGTCTTCGCAGCTCAGCTGGCCCTCAACGCGATCTGGACGCCGCTGTTCTTCGGCGCCGGCCAGCGCGGACTGGCGCTGGCCGACATCGTCGCGCTGTGGGTGCTGATCGGCGTGAACATCGCCATGTTCTGGCGGCGGTCGCGCCTCGCGGCCGGGCTGCTGGTGCCCTACTGGGCGTGGGTCACGTTCGCCACCGCGCTCAACGCTTCGGTGTGGTGGATGAACCGCTAGCCCCGGGCTTCTCCTGCGTGAGGTCCCGGGTGGCGCCCGGCACCGGCCGCGGCTGTGTGGCAAAGTCCACGAACTCGAAGTTCCCGGCGGTCACCTTCAGGTCCGCGCCCGTCCAGGCGCCGCCGGCGAACCGGCCCGTCGCCGCGTCGACCAGCAGGCAGTCGGCCTTCTGCGCGTCCGCCATGCAGATCACGTCGTACTGCCGGCCGCCGATGCTCGCCGTGGTGGCCACGACCGCCAGGTCCGCGAGCGCCTGGTAGAGCGCGGCCCGCTGCTGCGCGTCGAGCAGCGGCTCGACGTAGTGGAACACCTCGTGCAGGTACTTGAAGATCATGCCGTCGGCGTTGCGGCCCGGATACGCCTCCGCGGCCCACGCCCGCCACGCCGCCGACAGCTCGTGCGCCTTGCCCGCGCCCGCGGGGAACGCGGCGACATAGGCGCCGTTCATGTTGTCCAGCCCCGGTGGCTGGCTCGCGCCGGCCGCCGCCTCGGCGATCTCGGCCTCGCTCAGGCTGTGGTCGATGTTCTTGGGCCCGTCGTCGGAGCGACGGATGCGCAGCGCCACGCCGGTCCCGGGGTCCTGCCAAACCTCGTGGATGTAGCTGCCCGTGCCGTCGATCAGGTTGTACGTCTTCACGTACAGCACCTGACCGGCGCCGATCGGCAGCGGTCCGCCGCGCTGCTGCCCGGCGATCCTGGTCAGCGCCGCGACCGCGGCGGCGTGGTCACCGCCGGCCTTCCCCGCGACCGGCGGGCGCATCGGCGCCTTCGTGCCGTGCGTGACCGGCAGGTCCGCCCCCGCCGGCTGGGTCTGCGCCGGCGCGCTCTGTCCGGGTGTCTGAGCCTGCTCCTGTCGCGGCTGCTTCGTCGGTACCGCGGCCGCGGCGCCGACCACGACGGCCACCGCCACGGCCGCCCCGGCCGTCGCCAGGATCCAGGTCCGGCGAGGCGCCGCCCGCTCCGGGACGGCGGCGCCGGCCAGCTTCCAGCGCCCCTCGGCCAGGGCGCCCTCGCGGGGCTCGTCGAGGTCGGCGCGGAACTCGCGCACGGCGGCCAGATCGTCAGTGTTCATCGGTCCTCGTCCTCCAACGCCTTGCGCATCTTGGTGCGGGCCCGGTGCAGCGCCGACTGGACCGTGCCGACCGGCAGGTCCAGCGCCTCGGCGATCTCCGCGTAGGACAGTTCGGCCACGGCGAACAGCAGCAGGACGTCGCGCTGCCGCCGGGGCAGCTTCGCCAGCACCCGGGCGACCTTCCGCGACCGGCGCTGCGCGTCGGTGCGCTCCTCCGCCCGGGTCGCGTGGCTCTCCTGCACGGGATCGACCCCCGTCCTCGCGAGGGCGCGGTAGCCGCGCACCTCGTCGCGGCGGTGCCGGTTGAGCACGTTCGTGGCGATGCCGAACAGCCACGGCAGCGGTGGCTGGTCCTGCGCGAAGGTGTGGCGGCGTTCGTACGCGATGAGGAACGTCTGCGCGACGACGTCCTCGGCCAGATCCGGACCGACCCGGCGGGCGCAGTAGCGGTACAGCGTCCGCGCGTGCCGGTCGTAGATGGCCGTGAAGCCGTCCGCGATCAAGAGGTTGCCTTCCGGGTCCACACCCCTTCTTGTCCGCACGCGCCTGTCATGTTCCCGCTACTTCTGTTCTTCCTGGCGGTGCCGCTGGATCGCCTCCCGGCGCGACAGGCGGTGCTCGCGGCGGATCTCGGCCTCGCGCCACCGGCCCTCGTTCTCGGGCGAATCGGGCACGACCGGCGGCACCGCCCGGGGCTTGCCGTCGGCGTCGACCGCGACGAACACCAGGTATGCGGTCGCCACCACGACCGGCTCGGCGACCTCGTCCCACCGCTGCGCGACCAGCCGCACGCCGATCTCCATGGACGTCGTCCCGGTCCAGTTGACCTGTGCGTACGCGTGCACGAGGTCCCCGACCCGCAGCGGCTCCAGGAACAGGATCTCGTCGATCGACGCCGTCACCGCCGTGCCGCCCGAGTGCCGCGCCGCCGCCGCGCCCGCCACGTCGTCGACGAACTTCATGATCACACCGCCGTGGACCGTGCCGTAGAGATTGACGTCGACTGCGGTCATGATCCGACTCAGCGTTACCCGTGAATACGCGGTCGGTCGGCCAGTGTGCTCCTGCATTCCCCAGACGGTACGGTGCGAACCATGCGACACGTGGGAAGCCTGATCGCGGGGATGTTGATCGCCCCGATCGCGTGGCTGCTGATCGCCCTCGGCCAGCAGAAATCCACTGAAACGGTGACGAAGTGGGTGGAGCGCGGCGCCTTCGACAGCGTCGACCTCATCGTGCCCGCCGCCTACCTCCTGGGCGCCGGCCTGATCCTGGGCCTCATCGCCACTCTGCGCATCTCCCCCGTCGGCCCGATCGTCGCCGGCCTGGCGCTGCTCGGCACCTACGTGAGCCTCTTCATCGACCCGCTCGGCGCCCTGGACGGCCTGCCCGCCGACTACAAGCTCGCCGGCCTGACGATCAACCTGCAGCTGCCCATCCTCAACGGCACGACCGCCGTCCTGGGCATGGCCCTGCTGGTCGCCGCCGCGAGCGTCAAGCGCTGGCGCGCGTGGCCCTTGACCGCCCCGGTCGTCGTCACCGGCGGCGAGCCCCTCGACCCGCACGAGTTCCCCCTGGGCCACGGCCCGACCGCGGCGCACCCCGGCTCCCGCACCACCGAGTTCCCGTCCGCCGCCGCCGGCGCCACGTCGGTGCTGCCGCCGTATGGCGCGGCTGCCTCCTCCGGTGGCGGCAGCGGCTCTGGTACGCCGAACTCCGGCGCCACCTCCGTCCTGCCCACCTTTGGGGCCGCCCCGGCCGGCTCGCCGGGCCTGCCTTCCGACGCGACGCAGCCCGTGCCGCCGGTGGGCCGCCCCGCCGCCGGCCACCCGCCCGTGTCGCACTTCGCCGCTCCGGTGTCCGGCGCTGGGTCGTACCCGCCTCCGGTGACCTCCGCGCCCCCGGTTTCTTCCGCCCCGCCGTCCTCCGCCCCGCCGTCCTCCGCCCCGCCGGCGTCTGGTCCGCCCGCGTCTGCTCCGCCGGCGCTTTCGAAGCCGGCCGCGCCTGGGTTCGGTGCGCAGGCCGCCGCGCCGGCTCCCGGGTTCGCCGCGCAGCCCCCCGCCGGTGGGCACCCCGGCCAGCAGGGCGGCCCGGCCCCGGTCTCGGCGCCCGGCAGCAGCACCGGCCCGTCGTGGCTCACCCCGGACTCGATCGCCGCCCAGCCTTCTTCTCCCCAGCCGTCCTCCACCCCGCCGGCCCCCGCGCAGCCTTACTCGGCGCCGCCGGCCCCTGGACAGCCGTCCTCCGCCCCGCCGGCCGCTGGGCAGCCCTACTCGGCACCCCTGGCCCCTGGGCAGCCGTATCCCGCGCAGCCCTTCTCTGCCCCGCCGACCTCCGGCCAGCCCCACTCGGCGCCGCCGGCCGCTGGGCAGTCGTATCCCGCGCAGCCTTCCTCTGCCCCGCCGACCTCCGGGCAGCCCTACTCGGCACCCCTGGCCCCTGGGCAGCCGTACGCGGCCCCGCTCGCCGGCCAGCCCCCGCTGACGCAGCCCTCCACCGCAGCGCCGGTCGCGCAGCCGCCGGCCGCCGCTCCCGGCACCGGGACCCCGGGTGGGCAGGCCGCGCCGGCCACCCCGCCCGGCCCGTTCCCGCCGTCGCTCGGTGGCCGGGGTGGACCGCCGGCTCCGGCCGCCCCGCAGGGGTCGACGCCGCCCGGACCGTTCCCGCCCGGGGGCGCACCTGCCCCGGGGTCCGCGACCCAGTTCCGCCCGGCCGCCGGCCAGGGTGCGCAGACGCCGCCGTTCGCTCAGCCGGGCGCGCCCCGTCCTGCCTCGGCGCCTCCCGCGCCCCAGTTCGGCCAGCCCGCATCCGCCCCGCCGGCGCCGTTCGCACCTCCCACGTCCGGCCCCGCGTCCGCACCGCCCGCACCCGCCCCGCCGGCGCCGTTCGCGCCTCCTGCGTCCGGCCCCGCGTCCGCACCGCCCGCACCCGGCCATGCCTCCGCACCACCGGCCCAGTTCGGCCAGCCGACCGGCCCCGCGCCCACCCAACCCGCACAGTTCGGGCAGCCTGCGTCCGCACCGCCCACCCACTCCGGGCAGCCCTCCGCCGGCCCCGCGTCCGCACCACCCGCACCACCCGCGCCGTTCGCGCCACCGGCCGCTGGTCCCGCCTCGGCACCGCCCGCACAGTTCGGGCAGCCCCCCGCCGGCCCCGCATCCGCGCCGCCCACGGCGCAGTTCGGGCACACCGCCGGGCCCGCGACGGCACCGCCTGCGGCCGGGCCGGCATCCGCACCACCCGCACCACCCGCGCCGTTCGCACCGCCGGCCGCTGGTCCCGCCTCGGCACCGCCCGCACAGTTCGGGCAGCCCTCCGCCGGGCCCGCCTCCGCGCCACCCGCGCCGTTCGCACCGCAGGCACCGTTCGCGCCGCCGGCTTCGGGGCCCGCCTCGGCTCCGCCCGCGTCAGGTTCGCCGGCCGCGCCGCAGGCTTCGCCGTTCGGGCAGGCAGGGTCTGGTCCCGCGGCGGCGCCGCAGTTCTCCGCACCCGCGTCCGCACCGTCCGCGCCACAGTTCGCGCAGCCCGCGGCCGGGTCCCCCGCCGCACCGCAGTTCTCCGGGCCGGCGTCCGCGCCTCCTGCGGCCGGGCCTGCTGCCGCACCGCCTGCGCCGCAGTTCGGGCACACCGCAGCCGGACCCGCGTCAGCACCGCCGTCGGCCGGTCCCGCCTCGGCAGGTCCCGCCTCGGCAGGTCCCGGCTCGGCAGGTCCCGCCTCGGCGCCGCCCGCGGCAGGGCCCGCATCCGCACCACCGGCCACGCAGTTCGGGCACACCGCCGGTCCCCCCTCGGCGCCACCAGCGGCCGGGCCGGCATCCGCGCCGCCCGCGGCTGGGGGCACGCCTTGGGCCGGTGCGCCCGGCGGGCTGGCGGAGGGCGACGACGAGTTGCCGACCCGGCCGTTGGGCGTGCCTGTCACGCCGCACGAGGGTGGGGGGCCGCTGCGTCCTGCGTCCGAGTCGGTGGCGCCCTCGCCGGAGGTGCCGCAGACCAGGTACGGGCGGCCCAGCGCGAGCGAGCCGGCCACCGAGCCGTTCGGCGTCACGCAGCAGACGCCGGCCGCCGGCAGTGGTGGGGCGTTGCCGTCGCGGGCGGCGCGGCCCGACGTGGTGCGGGAGACGTCGATCCTGGCTGGTCCGTCGTTCGACGGGTTCAGCGCCGGGCGGCGGGGCGTCCGCGAGGAGGAGACCGAAGCGCTCCACCCCAACCGCCCGTCCCGGCCGCGGCACGCCGCGCTGAGCGAGACCGGTGAGCACCCGACCGTCGGCGGAAGCGCCGACGAGGGCGCGACGACCCGGTTCATGCCGATGCGGGCCACCGACCCCGTCCAGGAGCCGGCGACCGGGACGGACGCGGACCCGGACCAGCAGGCGACGACCCGCATCGGACCCGTCGACCCGGACGTGACCACCAGGCTCGGCGCGCCGAGTGCGGCGGAGCAGGCGGAGCGGCGGGCGGCGTTCGCGCGCGGCGAGGCGGAGCGGCGGGCCAACGCGCAGGCCGAGCTCGAACGGCTCACCGCCGAGCGGGCCGCCTCCGCCGAGCACGGCGACGACGAGCCGCCGACGTCACCGTGGGCCGCACCACCCCGCAACCGCACCTGAACAGGCCACACCTGACCAGGCCACACCTGACCAGGCCACACCTGACCAGGCCGCTCCAGAGCAGCAGGCGCACCGGAGCAGGCAGCACGTGAACAGCAGGCGCACCGAGGGCCGTCACCTTTCGAGGGGGCGGCCCTCGGTCGTAATTCGGTGGCGGTGCCGGGACGAGATGAGCGACGATGCATCCGTGTGATTCGCCGGACGTGCTGACCGCCTGACCTGGACCCCGCGCAGGGGACGGGCCGGGTGACGTTCCCGTCCGCTCACACTCCCGCTGCGAGGCCACCTTGCTACGCGCTGTTTCTTTGTCCAAGCATTACGACGCCGAGCTGCTGTTCGAAGGCGTCGACTTCACCCTGAACGCCGGTGACCGGCTCGGGCTCGTCGGGCCCAACGGCGCCGGCAAGACCACGCTGCTGCGGTTGTTGACCGGGGCCGAGAAGCCGACGAGCGGGCACGTCAGCCTCGCACCGCGGCGCCGCATCGGGTATTTCGCCCAGCAGGTCCCGGATCCGGATATTTCCGTTCTCTCCTTCCTGAGCGACGGCGAAGCCGACCGCCTCGCGCGCCGGATGCGGACGCTCGAGGCACGCATGGCGGACGACGCCGCGGTCCTCGAGGAGTACGGGCAGGTCCAGGAGCGCTGGCTGGCCCTGGAGGGCTGGTCGGCACCGCAGCGCCGGGCCGAGGTGCGCGAGCGGCTCGACATCGCGCACCTGCCCGACGACCTGCCGGTCGGCAAGGTCAGCGGCGGCGAGCAGGCCCGGCTGATGCTCGCCCGCGTCCTGCTCGCGACGCCTGACGTGCTGATTCTCGACGAGCCGACGAACCATCTCGACGCCGCCGGCACCGCGTGGCTCGGCGGGTTCCTCGCGGCGTTCCGCGGCGCGGTCCTGGTCGTCACGCACGACCGGGCGTTCCTCGACCGCACGGTGACCCGGATCGTCGAGCTCGACGGCATCCACACCACCCCGCAGTGGTACGAGGGCGGCTACACCGACTACCGCGCCGAGAAGACCCGCCGCTGGCAGAAGCTCCTGCTCGACCACGAGGCGCAGGAGAAGTTCCGCCGCCGGCTCGAGGCCGACATCGCGAGCACCAAGGACCAGGCCCGCGGCGTCGAGGAGTCGGTACGGTCGGGGCTCGGGTCCGACAAGATCCGCCGGTACGCGAAGAAGGTCGCCAAGAAGGCCAAGGCCCGCGAACGCCGCCTGACCCGGCAACTGACCTCCGCGCGCTGGATCGCCGAGCCGGCCACCCGCCCACCGCTCACCCTCGCGTTCCCCACGCCCGCAGTAGCCGCGGAGTCCGTGGTGAGCGCCCGCGGGCTCACGGTCAAGCTCGGCGCGCGGCGCGTCCTGGACGACGTCTCGCTCGACATCCACGGCCGCGTCCTCGTCACCGGCCCCAACGGCGCCGGCAAGACCACGCTGCTGCGCGCCCTGTCCGGCCGGCTCCCCACCGACGCGGGCACGGTCACCACCGCAGCCGACGTCGCCGTCCTCCCCCAGACCCATGATGACCTGCGCCGCGACGACCGCACGGTGCTGGGATTCTTCCGTTCGAGGGTGCCGGTGTACGTCGATGAGGCCGAATCCCTCCTCGAGGCCCACCTCTTCGGCCCGGACGAGTGGGACCGCCGCCTGCGCGACCTCAGCGCCGGTGAGCTGCGCCGGCTGCTCCTCGCCGTCATCGTCAACACCGGCGCACAGGTCCTCTTCCTCGACGAACCCACCAACTACCTCGACTTCGAGGCCATCGACGTCGTCGAGGAGGCGTTGCGCGCCTACCAGGGCACCCTGGTCATGATCACCCATGACGAGTACTTCGCCCGCAACGTCGGCTTCGACCACCGCTGGCACGTCACCGACGGCCACGTCCGCGCCGCATAGGCGCGGCCGGCCGATCGGCTGCCGCACCGGCGGCGCGCCTGGTCCCGGACCCCGACCAGGTGAAGGAGCGGCGGGTCAGGACCGGCACCGCGGCGACGACCATGATGAGACAGGCGGCGGCGAGCACGGCGGCCAGGCGTTGGTGGGCGCCGGTCCAGTCGGGCCCGTCGATGCTGACGAAGAACGCCGCCCACCGCGGGGCGAACGCCAGCGCGGCGAGGGCGACGAGAACGGCGGGGGCCGCGGCGGGGCTGGCCACGCCGCGCGGCGCCAGCCGCCAGGCGAGGACGGCGGCGGCCGGGCCGAGTGCGCCGATGGCCGCCGCCTCCAGGGTCAGGGCCCGCAGCGGAAGAAGGTCACCGGTGCCGTCCTGGGCGCCGGCGAGCGTGACGGCGAGCGCCGCCGCCCACCACGCGGCCAGGACCGCGCTGCCGATGGCCGTGCGGATCGCGACCCCGTGCCAGGCGGGAGCCGGCGCGGTGGCGGTGGTGGGCTTGGCGGGGTCGTCGTAGAGGAACGCCAGACCGACGGCGGCACAGGCGGTGGCCAGGCGCAGCAGTGCGGCCAGGTTGTCGGCCGTGAGGGTCACCGTCATCGCCGCGGGAACGCTGACGATCGCGAGACCGGCCACCATCGCGCCGAGCACCGGGCCCCAGCGGATCGTCCGGAGGGTCGGCCGGACAAGTGCGAGCCACCTCATGCCGGACCCGCCACTCGCCCCACGACCACACCACCGCGGGAAGCCCCAACCGCACCACCGCAGGGAGCCGCGACCACACCACCGCGGCAAGCCGCAACCGCACCACCACGGGATGCCGCAACCGCGCCACCGCAGGGAGCCGCAACCACACCACCGCGGGAAGTGGCGACCGCACCGCCGCAGGGAGTGGCGGCCGCACCAGCGCGGGGAGTGCGGACGATCGGATCGACTCGGTGGCGGCCGGTGGCCGGAGGGCGGCGCGGCACGGCGGCGGTCAGGCGGTGCATACGGTGCGCTCCTTCTCGGGTGGCTCCGGGGCGATCGGCACGCCCATGAGCGCGGCGAAGCGGTCCGCCGGGGTGGCGGGGTCGGTCAGCTCGGTCCAGTGCGCGGTGACCAGGGCGCCGACCTCGGCTGGGGGCCGCCGCAGGGCGCTGAGGCCCGGCGCGGCGTCGCGGTCGGGGACGACCATGCCCATGAAGGTCGTGTCGTCCATGAAGGCGAGCCCGCCGGAGCTGGCGGCGTCCAGCTTCCGCAGCCCTCGGGCGGTCGCGGGGGTCGCCTGGCCGACGAGCCACACGAGCAGCGCGCCGCGGGCGCCGCAGACCATGGTGGAGGGGGCGAACGCGCTGCCGGTCATGAGGCGGTGCGCGGCGGCGGCGGCGAAGACGGCCTCGGAGTTGTCGTCGCCCCAGCGGGTGCCGACCGGGATCACCGCCGGGGTGCCGGCGGCCGCCGCGGCTCGCTCCCAGGCGGTGTTGCGGCCGGCCTCGTCGGCGGAGCTGCTGGTGGAGCCGCCGGTCGGGTAGCCGTGGGCCCAGACGCGCTGGCGGACGGCGAGGGGTGGACCGGTGACGGCGGGGACGGCGCGGCGGACGCCCTGCAGCACCGCCTCCCAGCCGGGGATCCAGGTCGTGAAGCCGGCGAAGGCGCAGTACGTGACGTCGCCGCGGCGGTGGCAGGCCTGCTGGGCGGCGGGGTCGTCGGTGGCGGTGACGGCGGCGCGGCGCAGTGCGTCGTCGGTGTGGAACTGGGCGGCGCCGGCACCGGCGGCGACGAGCGTGACGAGCACCGCGGCCACGGTCACCGGGCGGCCGCGGGCGCCGGAGCGGAACAGGGCGGCGACGGCGACGAGACCGGCGAGGCCCGCCACGTACCCGAGGTGCCGCAGCGACGGCCGGTCGACCAGGTCGGTCGGCAGGGCGAAGGGCAGGTCGCCGAACATGACCGGCTGGAGCAGGCGCAGGGCCGCGTTGCCCTTGGCGGCGGCGACCAGGACGGTGAACGCGGCCACGGCGAAGGCGAACATCGCCAGGGGCGCCACGACGGCGGAGCGGATCAGCTTGGCGAGCAGCACGCCGGTGGCGGCGAGGAGGGCGATGAGGACCGGGATCAGGGCGAGCTCGGCCGGGTCGGGGCGGCCGGCGGCGCCGGGCAGCAGGGCGAGGGCGCCGATCCGCGCGGCGGCCAGCAGGGTGACGCCGGCCGCGTAGGGCAGCGGGGCGAGCAGGAACGCCGCGGTGCGCCACGGGTCGGGCAGGACGAGCACCGAGTAGAGGGCGTCGGTGCGGTGGCGGTGGGCGCGCAGCGCGTTGAGGTTGGCGACGACGAGGGCGCCGCCGCCGAGGATGAACAGCCCCGACAGCTGCAGGCCGACGACCTTGTCGTGGAGCACCGGATAGCGGTCGGTGGAGCCGGTGACGAGGTCGTACACCCACGGGGACACGAACAGCAGCACGGCGACGAGGGTCAGCGGGTGCCGGGCGAAGCGGACCGCCTCGACCCTGGCCAGGGCCAGCATCGCCCGGCGCCACGGCACCCGCACCGCGTCCTCGACGGGAGCGAGCACGGCCGTCATGACGCACCGCCGACGTCGACGAGCATGAGGTAGCCGTCCTCGATCGTGGGTGGGAGCAGCTCGGCGCCGGGCGGCGGGTCGCCGACGTGGCGGTGCAGGCCGGTGCCGGTGCGCCAGGAGGCGAGGGCGCCGGGCTCGCGGGTGGCGCTGGTCCACACCCGGCCGTCGGCGAGGGCGGCGAGCGCGGCGGGTGTGCCGGAGAAGCGGACGGTGCCACGGTCGATGACGACGACCTCGCGGCACAGGGACATGACGTCCTCGGTCTGGTGCGTCGACAGCAGCACGGCCCGGTCCTCGCCGAGGTCGGCGAAGAGCTCGCGGAAGCGCATCCGCTGCTGCGGGTCGAGCCCGACGGTCGGCTCGTCGAGGATGAGCAGGTCGGGGTCGCCGACGAGGGCGGCGGCGAGCGCGACCCGCTGGCGCATGCCGCCGGACAGCGCCTTGATGCGGGTGCGGCGCTGGTCGTCGAGGCCGACGGCGGCGAGGACCCGGCGGACCTCGGCGTGGCGGTCGCCGCGGTGGGTCAGCTCCTTGAGGATCGCGACGTAGTCGACGAACTCGAACGCGGTGAAGCCCGGGTGGAAGCCGGGGTCCTGGGGCAGATACCCGAGGCGGCGCCGCACGGCGAGCCGCCCCGGCCCGGTGAGCGGGTCGTGCCCGAGGACGCGCAGCGAGCCGGCGTCGGGGGCGAGCGCGGTGGCGACGATCCGCAGGAGGGTGGTCTTGCCGGCGCCGTTGGGGCCGAGCAGCCCGGTGACGCCGGTGCCGAGGGTGAGCGTGACGCCGTCGAGGGCGGTCTTGCGCCCGTACCGCAGGGTCAGGCCTTCGGCCCGCACGGCGCCGGCGGTGCCGTCGGGGTGGCGCGGTCTGGCCGCGTCGATGCTCATCGGAGCCTCCTGAAGTCGGTGTCGAAGGTCGCCGCCCGCCGGGCGAGGAGCCCGACGGCGAGGGCGACGGCGAGTGCGGTGCCGGCCTGGCCGGCGGCGGTGAAGAGGACGCCCGCCGCGGCGGCGACGAGGCCGCCCCAGCCGACGCCGGCGACGACGGCCGCGGCGACCGTGCCGAGGCGCGGGGCGAGCAGGAGCGTGAGCACCGTCAGCGCGAGCGACGGCAGGAACCAGCCGGCCGCGCCGGGGCCGGCGCCGGGCACCGCCAGGCTCGCGAGGGCGCACAGCACGGTGGTGACGGAGACGACGGCGGCGCAGCGCAGCAGGAGCAGCCGGAAGGACTGCATCGGCGCGACGAGGGCCACCTCATACGTGGGGTCGATGCCGGGCCCGAACGACACGGCCACGCCGAGCAGCGGCAGCAGCGGCGCGCCGGCGAGGAACACGAGCGGGTCGGCGAGCCGGGCGATCGTGGCCGTCATCGCCAGGGTCAGGGTGATCGCGACGAGCCACGACAGCCGCAGCGCCGGGGTCGCGGCGAGCAGTCTGGCGGTGTGGTCGGGCACGCGGAGCAGCAGCAGGAGCCGCTCGACCGGACCGGGCACGGGCGCGTCGAGGGAGGCGTCGAGGCGGGCCCAGCCGTCGTCGACGAGCCGCGGATCCGCGGCGGCGGTGAGCCGCGAACGGCACGACGCGCAGGCGCCGAGGTGCGCCTCCACCGACCAGAGCAGCGGCCCGGCGAGCCCGCCGCCGGCATACGCCCGCACGTCGGAGTCCTGAAGATGCCAGACATCGGAACGACTCATGCCGCCACCCCCGCTGCGCTCCAAAGCCCGCTCATGCCAGCTCCTGCCGTAGTTGCCGGCGGGCCCGCATCGCCCGCGTCTTGACCGTGCCGGGCGGGATGCCGAGCAGCACCGCGGCCTCGGCGGTGGTGAGCCCGTCCAGGACCGTGGCCTGGACGACGGCGCGCAGCTCCGGGGAGAGCCGGGACAGGGCACCGGCGAGGTCGCCGTGCTCGACGCCCCGCAGCACCTGCTCCTCGGCCGAAGGCTCCGAGGGCTCCTCGCCGCCGCGGAACCGGGCGAGGAGCCGGCCCAGCCGATGCCGGGCGCTGGTGCGGCGCAGCGCGTCGACCAGGCGGCGCGAGCCGATCCGCCACAGCCAGCCGGCGATGTCGCCCTGCTCGCGATAGCGGGCGGCGCCGCCGTGCCACAGCTCGAGGAACGTCTCCTGGACGACGTCGTCGATCAAGGTCTCGTCTGCACACCGGTACCGCAGCCGCAACGTCAACCAGACGGCGTGCCGCCGATAGAACTCCTCGAACGCCGCCCTGTCCCCGGCGGCGGCCAAGGCGAGCAGATCGGCGTCAGACTGAACCCTCACACCTCATCATCGGATCGACCCCGCCGACCGGTTCACGACGACGGGAGAAAACTACGGAGCGGCGTTGAGCAGATCCACCGCGCTGTGCTGGCAGCTGTGGTTGGAGGCGACCCGCGGCCCGGCCCAGTGACTGCCGTAAGCGTCCAACGTGTCCCGATCGTTCGCATAGGCGCTGTCCGCGTTGCGCTGCAGATAGGCGTTGTAGGCCCCGCCGGCGGCCGAGTTCAGCACGCCCAGGCCGCGCACGGCGGCGCCCTTGAACGAGACCCCGTCCCCGGAGCAGGTGTTGCTCTCGTTCGGCTCGCGCAGGATGCCGCCCGGCGACAGATAGGTGCTCGCGACCAGCGCGTCCCCGATCCGCCGCGCCGTGGCCAGGGCGGCGGCGTCCCCCGTGAGGCGGTTGAGCTGCACCAACGCGTTCATCAGCACGCCCTGGTTGTAGGTCCACGTGACGGACCCGTTGTTGCGGCAGGTGCTGAGGCTGATCCCGTCGTTGACGAGGTTCGACCCGTTGAGCATCCCGGTACTCTGGAACCACGTCCAGCCCGCCTGGGCCCGCCCGCGGTAGACCGTGTCTCCGGGGATACGCAGCGACAGCGCCGCGTTGAGCTGGATGTAGAGGCTGTTCTCGATGGCGTTCTTGACCAGCCGGTCCGTCTTCCACCAGACCCCGCCGCCGCAGCGGGTGTCCCAGTAGGCGTACATGTGGTCGGCGCCGGCCCGGGCGGTGTTCAGGTAGCGGCTGTCGCCGGTCGCGTCGTAGGCGGCCACCCACGCCAGGGCCCACCAGCCCGTGTCGTCGAGGTACTCGTTGCGGAACTGGCCGAGCTTGGCGTTGACCTGCTTGTCGTAGGTGTTGGCGATGGCGTACCGGTAGCTGCCCATCCCCGACCGGCGACTGTTGTCGATGACGGCCGTGAGCGCGTTCGCCGAGGTCCACCAGTCGTTGTTGCCGAACAACCCCGTCGGGAGGTTGTACTGCATCATGAGGGCGGTGGCGGCCGCGGTACGCCGGTCCCACGCGTTCCAGGTGCTGCGGGTCCACGCCGTGCAGGTCAGTTCGGGCCGGTCGCCGGCCTTGCCGCAGGCACGCAGCGCGCCGACCCCGTTCGCCGCCCAGTTGTCGACGTTGAACTGCGCGGTCCGCCGCGCGGTGGCGCCGGCGGGCACGGTGGCGTAGCCGATGCGGCTGTCGACCCAGGTGCGGCCGCCGTCGAAGGACCGGTCCATCCAGACCTCGTCGCCGGCCTTGCCGTTGTCGAGGCTCGCCCAGGCCATCGCGTCGGTGTCGTTGAGATGCATGGTGAAGCGCCGCCCGTACAGGGTGCTGCTCACCGTCTGCCGGTCCGAGGGTGCGAGCGCGGCGTCGCGCCCGTCGCAGTAACGGTTGCAGACGACGGCGGCGGCCTCGGCGGGCGCGGGAACGGCCACCACGGCGGCAAAGACCAACGCAACAGCAACAAGCACACGCACGGCGGCCTCCGAACCTGGCAAAGGGCCCGGACCGCCATCCGGTTTTCATCGACGATCCTCCACGCATGCAGTTCTGTCAACTCTTGACACAACCGGATCACGCGGAGAGACTCGCCACAGCCGTCAATGCCCGAACCCCCCGGGAGCCCTCGCATGCGCCGGATCCTCGTGCTCGCCGCCGTCCTGGTGAGCTGCATCGCCGCGGTCGCCGCACCTGTACAGGCCGCGGTGACCACCCGGCCGGTCAAGGTCATGCCGCTCGGCGACTCGATCACCTGGGGCGAGGGCAGCCCGACCACGTCCAGCTACCGGGCACCGCTGTACAGCCGCCTCGTCGCCAACGCGGGCTACAACATCGACTTCGTCGGCTCGCAACGGTCCGGCTCCCTGCCGGACACCGACAACGAGGGGCACTCGGGCTGGCGCATCGACCAGATCGCCGCGAGCGCCAACGGCTGGCTCGCCACCTACCAGCCCGACGTGATCCTGCTGCACATCGGCACCAACGACATGAACCAGAACTATCAGGTGGCCACGGCGCCGCAGCGGCTCGGCTCGCTCATCGACCAGATCCTCGCGGCGCGCCCCACCGCCACCGTGCTGGTCGCGAAGATCGTGCCCGCGCTCGACGCCACCATCCAGGCCCGGATCAACACGTTCAACGCCGCCGTCCCCGGCATCGTGAGCGCCCGCGGCGCGAGGGCCAGGCTGGTCGACCTGTCGACGCTCGCGGCGTCGGACCTCAACGACACGCTGCACCCCAACGACTCCGGCTACGCCAAGATGGCCGCGCGCTGGTACACGGCGCTCGAGCCGGTGCTCGGCGACGGCCGCGACTGGCCGCTGCTGCGGGCCCCGTTCGAGGCGAGCGACCCCGCGCCGACCTGGCTGGACAGCGCCGGCGCGGCCGTCGGCGTCGGCGGCTACTGCTGCGCCCTGACCGCGATGGAGTCCTCCCCGCGCGCCGAGCTGGCCCGCAGCGGCAGCGCCGCGCTGATGTACTCCGGTGCCGACAACTCCGCCACCCAGTCCTACTCCTACCAGCGGATCTTCGCCACGGACCTGCCGGTCGGCGCGGCCACGACGCTGTCCTACTGGATCCACCCGCAGCAGGCCACCGGCACGTTCGTCGCGGTCGACCTGCAGTTCAGCGACGGCTCCGCGCTGCGTGACTCCGGCGCCGTCGACCAGTACGGCGTCCGCGCCCACCCGCAGTTCCAGGGCGAGGGCGGCCACCTCGTGGTCAACCAGTGGAACCTGGTGCGGGTCAGCCTCGGCGGGCTCGCCGGCCGCACGATCACCCGCGTCGACGTCGGCTTCGACCGCCCGACCGGCACCGGGCCGTTCCGCGGCTACGTCGACGACATCGCGATCACCGACGAGGGCGGCGCCTACCCGGGCGTGAACCTGGCCCGCGGCGCCACCGTCACCGGCAGCGCCGCCTGCGTCGCGGCGGAGGCCCCGGCGAAGGCCGTCGACGGCGTGATCACCGGCAACAGCAAGTGGTGCAGCGGCGCCGCCGGCGCCACCCTGCAGGCCGACCTCGGCGCCGCCAGGACCGTGCGCCGGTTCGTGGTCCGGCACGCCTCCTCCGGCGGCGAGTCGCCGGCGCTGAACACCCGCGCGTTCACCATCCAGGTGAGCACCGACGGCGCGACGTGGACGACCCCGGTGACCGTCACCGCCAACACCGACGGCGTCACCAGCCACCCGGTCGGCCCGCTGACCGCCCGCTACGTGCGCCTGGTCGTCACCACCCCGACCCAGACCACCGACCCCGCGACCCGCATCTACGAGCTGGAGGTCGAGGGCGCCTAGGCGCCGCCGTAGCCGGGGGTGGTGTCCTCCTCGTCGTCGATGACGAACGACGGGCCGAGACGGTCGGCGAGCACCCGTGGGTCGAGCGGCGCCCAGCGGGTGCCGCCGACCGAGCGCAGGTAGGCGAAGCTCATGCCCCACCAGCCCGGCTCGTACGCCACGACATCCACCCGCTCGCCGACGAACCGCAGCCGGACCTGGTCGGCGACGACCCCCGACTCGTCCTCCAGGTTCGATCCGTGGACGGTCAGCACGGCCAGCAGTCCGCCGTCGTCCTCGCGCCAGGCTCTCAGCCGGCCGGCGCGACGCATCTCGCCGCAGCCCGCCACGTGCACCGTGTAGGCGAAGTCAGGCTGGTCACACTCCAGCATCGCACTCACAAGTATCGATACTACAGCTAGCGCATCCCCCGGTAGACACCGCGGAGGCGGTCGAGGCGCTGGCGCTGCTCGTACGTCGCGCCGAGGGTGATGAGCAGCAGGCCGGTGCCACCGAAGAGCAGCAGCAGCATCCAGACGGGCAGCCCGATGCGCAGCAGCTCGTTGACGGTGGCGATGATCGTCACCGCGGAGCCGACCGCGACGGGCGCCTTCTGCTGCCGGACCGCGCCGATCGCGACGGTGATGACGCCAGCAAGGATCAGCAGGACGCGGCGCAGCTCCGGGGAGTTCTCGTTGGCGATCGCGAGCGCGAGGCTCGGCGCGAAGCCGGCGACGAGGGCCGGGCCGTAGGCGAGCCAGCTGCCCAGCTCCGGGCGGCGGCGGATCTCCAGGAGGCCGGTGATGAGCGCGAGCACCGCGAAGGGCAGCGTGTACGCCTCGATCAGGGCCACCTTGACCGTGATGAGCAGCAGCCAGATCGCGATCAGCTCGGCGACGGACGCGGCGATGATGAGGATGACCCGCTGCTGGCCGCTGCGCCCCTTGCGGGCCGCGGACAGGCCGAGGACCGCGCCGAGGGCGGTGAGGGCGGCCGCGGTGTGCGCGGCCGAGCCGAGGGTGAGCAGGACCGCGACGACCGCGCCGGCGTAGCCGGCCGCCTCGATCGTCATCGCCTCCCGGTTGATGCTGTTGCCCGGCCGCAGCCGCGGCAGCGCGGCACCCAGCACGAGCAGCATCGTCGCGACGATCAGCAGCGGAAACGCGCACTGCCGCAGCTGCAGGCCGGCGGCGAGCCCGGCCGCGAGGGCGAAGCCCTGCGCGGTCGACGCGGCGACGTGCCAGCCGAGCATCCGGCCGTTGGGCGTGCGCCCCCAGATGCCGGCGACCGCGCCGACGACGATCGAGCCGGCGAGCCACGTCAGCGTCTGCTGCTTCGTGGCGAGGCTGCCCGCGCCGCCCGCCCCGGCGGCGAGCACGGCGATGACGAAGACGAGCCGGCGGGCGATGATGAGCATCCGGCCGTCGGAGCTGTCGGCCTCCGGCGGGATCGTCAGGGCCAGGCCGAGCCCGGCGATCGTGGCGACCAGCAGCGCCGCCGTCGGCTGCCACGGCCACGGCGCGTGCAGCGCCCCCGGCGCGATCAGCATGGTCAGCGCGGCGCTGGGCACGACGATCGCGACGGCGCGACCGGCGACGGCCTGCCCCGAGCCGCCGAGACCGACCGCCATGAGCGCACCGGCGATGGTGAGCAGCGCGGCGGCGAGCACGTGGGTGCCGTTGCCCGCGAAACGGCCGAGCTCACCGAGGTCGGACGCGGTCTGCGCGGTGCCCGTCCAGGGGCGTTGGATCCACTTGTACGGACCGGCCAGCGCGGCGTACACCGCCGGCGCCACGAACACGACGACGATGAGCGCGGGCAGGCCGGCCGCCGCGGCGACGCCGACGGTGTACCCGCGGGGTGCCCGGACCTGCCGCCACCGGCCGGGCGTGCCGGCGTTGTCCGGGCGGAAGCCGGACATCGGCACCCACGCGACGCCCGGCTGCCAGGTGACCCGCAGCAGCTCGGCGAGGACCCCGAGCAGCGCCGCGGCGGCCGCGTAGACGACGGCGCCGTCGCGCTCGGCGATCAGCGCCGCCACGGCCGTGGTGGTCGCGCCGCCCGCGACGCCGACGGTCACGTACGGCAGGTACCCCGGCGCCTGCTGGGCCCCGGTCGCGGCGGCGGCGAGACCGACGGCGGAGGTCGCGAGCGCGGCGATGAGCACGGTGCTGGCCTGGCCCGGGTGCAGCCCGCCCGCGGCCGCGGCGGCGGCACCCGCGAAGGCGAAGAGGGCGGCGGCGACACCGCAGCCGCCGACGAACGTGAGCGGGCCGTCGGACGGGTTGCCCCGGCGGATCGCGGTGGCCCTGGCGAACCCGGCGATGGCCACGCCGCTGACCGCGAGCGCGACGAGCGTGCCCGCGGTCGCGCCGGGCCGCACGAGGCTCGCGCCGGCGGCGAACATGCCGGCGACCAGCGCGGCGCCGAGCCGCGTGTAGGCGGCGCGCCAGCCCTTCGCGGTGGCGGCCCAGGCGGCGATCCCGGTCGCGGCGATCCAGCCGATGACCATCGGGGACTGCCAGCCGAGGCCGAGGCCGACGGGGGCGCCGATGGCGGCGAGCGCGGCCGCCGAGGCGGCCGTGTCGTCGCCGTACGGCTGCGGCAGCGCGATCGCGGCCGCCCCGGCGAGCAGCAGCAGCGCGATAGGGATCTGCCACCCGTACGTCGCGAGCTGCTGGGCGTTGGCCAGCCAGCGGTCGTCGAGGACGGCGCGCCACGGCGGGTCCGCGGCCCGGATCACCCCGACCGCGCCGATGACGGCCAGGCTGCCGGCGAACAGGCCGGTGCAGACGCCGACGGTGGTGGCGCCGGCGACCGGGCCGCGGCGCCACTCGTCGGGCAGGGTCCGGGCGGCGACCGCGACCGCGAACACGAGCAGCGCGAGGGTCACCACCTCGATGCCGTCGGACGCGAGCGACACGGCCCTGGCCACGGCGCCGATCCCGGCGATCGTCACGGCGGCCGCCGCGGCGTCGGCGCCGGTGAATTCGGCGCCGAACGTCTGCCGGTCGTCCATCCGGGGCGCCATCCACAGCATCGCCACGGCGATCACCATGAGCAGGCCGATGACCAGGTCGATCGTGGTGGCGCCGTCCGCACGCAGGACCGCGATCGCGACAGCGACGGTGCCGGCGGTCGCGCCGATCAGCAGCGGCGGGCTCTGCGCGCCCCGGGCGACCTGCGTGATCGCGGCGTACCCGAGCGTCACCGCGAGCGCGAGGAAGCTCATCACCAGCACGACGGTCGCGCCGCCGGGCAGGTCGCCGAAGGCGATCGCGGCACCGGCCGCGGCGGCGCCCGGCAGCGCGAAGAGGGCACCGCCGGCGCCCGCGTCGGCCACCCTGCGGGTGACGTACTCCCCCTCGACGTCGGTGCGGTGCGGCCGGGGCAGCAGCGCGATGCCCGCGCCGGCGACGGAGATGGCGAGCAGGATCAGGGCGGTCGACGCCGGTCGGGCCAGGCCGGCCGCGGCCGCGTACAGGCCGAGGACCAGCGCGGCGCCGAGGCAGACCCACGCGGTGTGCGCCTCCCGGACCCGCATGGCGAGCGCCCCGGCGACGATCGCGCCGGCGACGGTGAGGGCGGGGATCGCCAGCCAGCTCAGGCCGAACGCGGCGGGCGCGATGAGCAGCATCAGGGTGGCGCCGACGATGGCGACGTCGGGCCGGAAGCGCTCCGGCGGCGGGACGGTGACGAAGGCGACGTCCCTGGTCCTGGTCGTCGGAGCCGCGCTGACCCGGGCAGTCGCCGGAGCCGTGCCGGCCCGGGGAGCGGCCGGCGACCCGGGTCGCGGGTCGTCCCAGACGCCGGTGCGCGGGCCGCTCTCCGCCCCGCCCAGCGGCCCCGGCCACAGCCCCGGCGGCGGGGCCGGCTGGGGGTGGACCTCGACCCGGCGGCGGAACATGGAGCCGATCCGCCCGGCGGGTCCGGCGGCCGAGCCGAGCGGCACGTCGACCGGCTCGGTGCGGCCGCTGAGCATGAGCACGCCCGCGGCGGTCAGCAGCAGCACCGCGAGGACGTACTGCCAGGCGTCGGCGCCGACGGCCGTGTCGACCTCCGCGCGGTACGCCGTGAGGTCCGCGTCCCACACCGGCCACGCCGCCCGCAGCGGCGCCGCGAGCGCCGGCAGCACGGTGACGACGAGCAGCGCGGTGGTGGCGGCGGCCGCGACGGAGACCGCGTAGCGGGGCCCCCGGCGGGCGTCGCCCGGCAGGAACGGCACCCCGGCCGCGGCGAGCGCCACCGCGAGGGCGAGGAACAGCAGCGTGGAGCCGGGGAACGCGACGGCGCCGACCCGCGCGAACGCGGCGATGACCGCGACGGTGGCGATGCCGGCCGCGATGTCGGGCAGGACGCCGCGCCGCCAGGACAGGGAGCCGGCGACGCCGATCGCGGCGGCTACGAGGGTGACGGCGGCGGCGCGGACGGTCTCGCCGAGGGCCTCGGTGGTGGCCAGGGCGGCGGCGGCGCACAGCAGGGCCGCGCCGAACGTGACCGCGAACAGCACCCAGGCCGCGTCGCGCATCAGCGCGTCGGCGAACCGGTCGGTCTGCACGGTGTGCGGCTCGTGCTGCTCGGCGTCCTCGGCCGGGCCGGTCCCGGTGCCGTCGTCACCGCTGCGCTCGGCCTCGATCTGCCGGATGCGGCGCTGGACCGACTGGCCGAGGGCGACGCCGAACGCCAGGTCGATGAGCGCCACGCCGGACAGGGCGAGGGACCAGCCGGCGGGGCCACGGATGGAGTCGTAGGCGAGCAGCGGCAGCACCGGCTGGAGCGCGATGAGGGTGGCGTACCGCGAGGCGATGAGGTGGCTCTGCATGCTGTACGCGGCGGCGATGCCGGCGGTGGCGGCGCAGACCAGGCCGGTGTACAGGCTGCCCTCGACCTTGTCCGCGCCCAGCAGCCCCTCGGAGCGCAGGACGTAGCCGTCGAGCAGGACGAGCAGCAGCGCGACCGACGCGACCGTCTCGGCGGTGGCGGTGAGGCCGCGCCGGACCAGCATCAACGGCAGGGCCAGGGCGCCGGCGGTGATCAGGGCGAGCAGCAGCACCCGGCCGGCGGTGCCGATGGTGCCGAACGCGTCGGTGGTGAGGACGATCGCGGCGCCGGCGAGGAGCAGGCCGCCGAGCGCCAGGACCGACGCCTGCATGCTGGAGGTGGTCGCCTCGGGCTCGTCGGCTGGGCCATGCGGGCCGTCGCCGCCGGGTGGGCGGCGCATCTGCGGCAGCGCCGCGAGCCGGGTCCGGGCCGGTGCCGTCCGCGTCGCGCCGACCGGTCTGCGCTCCCCGGTCTCGCCCCGGGTCTCGCCCGGTGCCAGCGGGGCCCGCGGCGAGTACACCTCCTGCCCCGGCGGCAGCGTCGGGCCCTGGACCTGCCGGGCGACCGGCGGCGTGCTCTCGATCTTCGCGCCGCCGGCCTTCGCGGCGCGCCCCAGCCGGGGGCGGCGGCCGCGGCCGGTCTGCTCCTGGTCGATGGACTGCCGGACCTTGCGGCGCAGGGAGTCGCGCTGCGCGGAGGCGTGCGCGAGCTGGCGACGCAGCTTCTGGGTGTCGTCGGTCAGGTCGCGCTTCTTCTGCTCCAGCGACGCCACGGTGCGCTGGAACAGGGCGAGCGCGGCGGCGTCGGGGTCGTGCGGGCGGCCGCAATCGCGGCAACCGGCGCCCTCACTGGCCGGGCCACCGCACGCCGGGCACGGATACGTCTCCACGCGACTCCTCCCCCCGGGCCGCAGCCGGGGGCGGCCGCGCGTGCGGCCACCCCCGGCTGTTCACGCCCTACTGGGAAGAATGCCTTGTTTCGACGTGTCGCGAAAGCGATGCGCCCGTTCGGGAGATTCCGGCGCTTAAGCGACTGCCGGCTTGCCCATGCCGCGGTACTCCCAGCCGGCCGCGACCCAGACGGACTGGTCGAGACAGTTCCGACCGTCGATCACCCGGCGGGCCGCGACGAGCTCGTTGAGCGAGTTGGGGTCCGCGTTGCGGAACTCCTCCCACTCCGTCAGCACGCAGATCAGGTCGGCACCGGTGACGGCGTCGGTGAGGGTCTTGGAGTACGTCACGTCGGCGACGTCGTTGCGGGCGTTGTCCATGCCCTCCGGGTCGTACACGGTGACCTCGGCGCCGGAGCGGGCCAGCTTGCGGACCACGGACAGGGCCGGCGAGTCGCGCACGTCGTCGGAGTTGGGCTTGAACGTGGCGCCGAGCACGGTGATCCGGGTGCCGGCCAGGTCCGGGCCGGCCGGGCCGTAGCCGCGGCCGAGCAGCTCCGCGGACAGCTGGACGATCTTCTGCCGGCGGCGCTGGTTGATCAGGTCGACCTCGTGCAGGAAGCGCAGCGCCTCGCCGACGCCGAGCTCCTGGGCGCGGGCCTGGAACGCGCGGATGTCCTTGGGCAGGCAGCCGCCGCCGAAGCCGACGCCGGCGCGCAGGAACTTGTTGCCGATGCGGGCGTCGTACCCGATGGAACGGGCGAGCTGCGTCACATCGGCGCCGGCGGCCTCGCAGACCTCGGCCATCGCGTTGATGAACGAGATCTTGGTGGCGAGGAACGCGTTGGCGGCGACCTTGACCAGCTCGGCGGTCGCGAAGTCGGTGACCACGACGGGGACCTCGCGGTCCTCGGTGAGCGCCAGGTCGAACACGCCCTTGTGGGCGGCGTAGAGCATGCCGGTCGCCCAGTCGCTCTTCACCCCGAAGATGATCCGGTTGGGGCGCAGCACGTCCTCGACGGCGACGCCCTCCTGCAGGAACTCGGGGCTCCAGGCGACCTCGACGCCGAGCTCGGCCGGGGTGTGGCGGCGCACGAGCTGCTCGATCCACTCGGCGGTGCCGACCGGGACGGTCGACTTGCCGGCGATCAGCGCCTTGCGCTTGAGCAGCGGCGCGAGGTTGGTGACGGCGCTCTCGACGTGGGACAGGTCGGCGGCCATGCCGTCGGGGCGCTGGGGCGTGCCGACGCAGATGAAGTGGACGTCACCGAACTCGGCGACCTCCTCCCACGACGTCGTGAACCGCAGCCGGCCGGCGGAGAGGTTCTTGCGGAGCAGCTCGTCCAGGCCGGGCTCGTGGATCGGCACGTCGCCGCCGGACAGCTTCGAGATCTTCGCCTCGTCGACGTCGAAGCCGAGCACCTCATAGCCCAGTTCGGCGAAGCAGATGGCATAGGTCGCGCCAAGGTAGCCGGTGCCGAGGAAGGTCAGCCGCGGGCGTGGTGCGCCGGAAGGCGCGGCTACTACGGGTGGGGTGCTCGGGTACGCGATGGTCACGCCTATGTCTCCACTCTTTCCCGTTCCGCAAATACCCGCATTGCGGACATCTGTGGCGTATAGGGCTTGGTACTGCCGACGTTGCTCCGGCGAGAGTAGTCCCTCCCCGCCGACCGCGCCTTCGGCTCCTTGGTTACTCATCGGTATGCTCACCCTCGGACGAGCCTGAACGGCGGTTCAGGCCGTCGGTCGCTACAGGATTTTCGGGTCTTTGGGGGATGCCGTGTTCGAGGTGTACCAGCTGCCGGAGGAGCACGCCGCGGTCCGTGAAGCGGTGCGTGCGGTGTGTGACGGCAAGGTGGCGCCCAACGCCGCCGCCGCCGACGAGACCGGCGAGTTCCCCCAGGCGTCCTACGACGCGCTGCGTGCCGCCGACTTCCACGCCCCGCACATCCCCGAGGAGTACGGCGGCGCCGGCGCCGACGCCCTCGCGACCGCCATCGTCATCGAGGAGGTCGCCCGCGCCTGCGCGTCCTCGTCGCTGATCCCCGCCGTCAACAAGCTCGGCACCATGCCCCTGCTGCTGTCCGCGTCGCCGGAGCTGAAGCAGCGCTACCTGCCCTCGGTCGCCGCCGGCGACGCCATGTTCTCCTACTGCCTCTCCGAGCCAGACGCCGGCAGCGACGCCGCAGGCATGAAGACCCGCGCCGTCCTCGACGGCGACACCTGGGTCCTCAACGGCGTCAAGCGCTGGATCACCAACGCCGGCGTCAGCGAGTACTACACGGTGTTCGCCGTCACCGACCCCGCCGCCCGCTCCCGCGGCATCTCCGCCTTCGTCGTGGAGAAGTCCGACGAGGGGGTCAGCTTCGGCGCGCCGGAGCGGAAGCTCGGCATCAAGGGCTCCCCCACCCGCGAGGTGTACCTCGACAACGTCCGCATCCCCGCGGACCGCATCATCGGCGCGCCGGGCACCGGCTTCGCCACGGCCATGCAGACCCTCGACCACACCCGGGTCACCATCGCCGCCCAGGCCCTCGGCATCGCCCAGGGCGCCCTGGACTTCGCCCTCGGCTACGTCCAGGAGCGCAAGCAGTTCGGCAAGCCCATCGCCGACTTCCAGGGCATCCAGTTCATGCTCGCCGACATGGGCATGAAGCTGGAGGCCGCCCGCCAGCTCACCTACGCAGCCGCCGCGAAGTCCGAACGCGGCGACAAGGACCTCACGTACTTCGGCGCCGCCGCGAAGTGCTTCGCCTCCGACGCCGCCATGCAGATCACCACCGACGCCGTCCAGCTCCTCGGCGGCTACGGCTACACCAAGGACTTCCCCCTCGAACGCATGATGCGCGACGCCAAAATCACCCAGATCTACGAAGGCACCAACCAGGTCCAGCGCATCGTCATGGCCCGCCAGCTGCTCAACGGTTAGCCGGCGAATTTTCGCAGCTCAGGCCACTTCGATCAGCGACCATCACCTATCCAGTCCCTCTAAGGCACGCCGAGATGCCGCTGATCTACGAGCACGCGGCACCGGCCTACCGTCATGGCCCTATCGGTTCTGTTTTCGCAGGTGAGAGGCCAGGAAGCCAGACAGACCCCACCCTTAAGCCAACCCGGTGGGCCACCATCACTCTGGCGGAATCCTGGCCTCCAGCTGCATTATTGCAAGTGCATCGATGCACATCCTCCACTATGGACATGCGAAATTGACCTCGACTGCATGTAGCGCACCGTAGCGGTGGCCCCATCCGACGAGCAGGGTCGGTAGCATGAGGTGTATGAGCGCGGAGGCCGTTGGCAGACACATGCCTGCCATCATCACGCTCGAGGACCTGGCCGCCATGATCTCCGCCGACACGCACGGCCGTCGGTATGAGACCAGTCCCGAGGGAGTGCTCTCCGTCGTGCCACCCCCCGACAGCGAGCACGCCGTCATCGCCACCCGCCTGATGCTGTGGCTCGGCCTCGCCGGCTGGCCCGCCGAGCAGCTGATGCAGGCCGCCGGCATCCGCATCTCCGGCCCGGACGGCGACGGCGGCCGCATCCCCGACCTGACAGTATGGTCGCGACCTCAGCAGCATGCCGTATGGCTGGCCGTGACCGACCTCCTGCTCGTCATCGAGATCATGTCGCGCGGATCTGAGGCAACCGACCGCGTCATCAAGGTCGACGAGTACGCGGCAGCAGGAATTCCGCAGTACTGGACCGTAGCCCGTGACGCTGCGCAGACCGTAACCTTGTACGCGCTTGGGCTGGCGGGCTCATACCAACGCGCGGCACAGATGCCCCTCGCGTGGCTTCTCCAGACATCACCCGGAGATCACCTCACCCTGCCGTGACGCCGAGCCGACCGTCGCGACGCGGACGGCCACCAAGACGCGGACCGCTGCCCTGCGCGCGGACCGGGCCGCCGCCGAGCAGCAGGTCGGCGAGATCCCGATCCACGAGGGAACCAACCAGGTCCAGCGCATCGTCATGGCCCGCCAGCTGCTCAACGGCTAGCCCTCGCCGGACCGGCGCGGGTCCGCCGCCGAAGAGTCCAAAGATCAAGGCCAATGTGACCGCGGTCACATTGGCCTTGATCTTTTGCTGCAATTTCCCCTGGGGGCTTCTCGGACTCTTTTACATGGTGCCGCTTCCGCCGACCCCGAGGAGCACACCATGGACGCGCGTTCGATCGAACCCCCCGAGCAACTGCGCCTACCGGCGGCGACCAGGCCGCCGGAGCCGCCCCCGCCACCCGCACGGCCGCTGCTGGCCGTCACGGTCAAGCTGAGCACCGGCTCGGGCCTGATCTGCACCATCGTGGACGCGGCGGCGGAAGGCTACTACGTCCGCGCCGGCGTGGCGGGCGTACTGCTCGTCGCCGGCGTGGTCGCGGACCGCCTGTACCGGCGCCGGCTCCGCTACTCTCCTGCACCGGCGGTTGCCGGTGCCACCACGCCGGGCTCCCAGGACGAGCGATGAGCTCGTCCGCCGAGCGCGGCCGGATGCGGGCGGCCGGTGACGGCCACCCGCACCACCGGCGCGACGCACGAGGGAGGGAGCGCGTGAGGCATCGGCGCGAACATGAGGTGTTCGACGGCACGTGCCCGAACGGCGGAGCGACCGCCGACGTCGAGCCGCTGCAGGACCCACCCCTGAACGTACCGATCCCTGGCCTGCGGGCGCTGGATCACCTGTGCGCCTTCCTGAGCTCGTCGCGCGTGCTGACCGAGGTCGCGAAACTGGCCGAACACGGCTTCACCAAGGCCGGCCGGTCGTTCACTCCTCGCAACTACGCGGACTTCGAGAACCTCTGTTTCGAGGGCCTGGCGTCGTTCTGGGCGTCCGTCCACAACGGGCTCAAGGACCCGTTCACGTTCTCCGCCGGATCGGTGCGCGGCTACGGCATCACCGGCATCAAGTTCAAGATCATGGATGCGGCCCGCAGACGGGCCTGGCCGAGCGCGGCCGAGGAGGCCGATTCGGACACGTCGGCGGTCGTTACCGACAAGACCGCTACGGAGCTGGTAGCGCCGCTCGAATGGATGCTGCGGGCGGTCGCCGGGGCGTCGCGAGCCTCCAAGCACAGCGAGCAGACGCGACAGGACGCGGCGCAGGTTTTGCGGTACGCCGTGCACCAGGCAGTCGCGGACGGCACCTACGACGAGTTCCTCGACATCGACCACCTACGTGCGGTCCTGAGCGCGCACGACCCGGCGGCGCTGCGTGATGAAGCCGGCAAGGAGCGCGTCCGGCGCGTGCAGAAACTGCTCGTCTCCGTGGTCCGGTCATATGCGGAGAACGACGCGTGAACGGCCCGGTCATGGACCCCCAGCCAAACGGAACCGACACACCGGCCTCAGGGAGGCAGGACATGCCGTCCATTCATACGAACACCGATGACATCGAATTCCAGTTCGGCACCGCTGGGCCGGCGCTGACCTACCAGACCGTCGTCGCCGAGGGCATCCAGTACGCATGCGACGCGGTGACCTTCGCTCCCGTCGCGATCGTCATCAGCGCGGACACCGCAACCGCGGCGCGCACGGCTGAGATCATCCGGCTGCTCACCGGCCGCAAGCTGCACGAGTCCGAGCACCGGCCGGGCACCCCGGCCCGTGCCACCGGCGGCCAGGACGATCGGCGGCTCCAGGTGCTGGAGCAGCTCTCCCGGCTCGCCGCCACCCAGCACCGCGACCTCGAAGACCCAGCGCTCGCGCCGGTGGCCGCGCTGGAGGAGGCCTTCCTGTCCAGGGAGATCGCCACCGCCCTCGCCTCCCGGCAGCAGGAACCGGCCTTCTTGGCGTTCGCGGCCGTGCTGCGCCGGCGCCGGGCCAGGACGTCGGCCGGCTCGCAGCAACCGGCGCAACCAGCGCAGCCGGCCGGCGGGCCCGAGCCGGCCGACCCCGAGGAGGACAGGTTCGACGCCGCCACACTGAACGACCTTGTGATGGAGGCGGTCGGCAAGCACCTGAACCTCGGCCTGGCCATCCATGCCGTCCGAGAAAGGATCATGGAGGTCCTGGAGACGCTGACCGACCGCGATGACGTCACGCTGCCGGAGGCCCCGTTCGTCGGCGTGACCGACGCCACCGCCATGCCGACCCGGGCCAGGCTCCGTGCGACGGTCGGTGTCGCCGCGATCGGCCGGCACGCCGCCCGCGCCGCCCGGCTGAGGTGCGCCGCACAGGCGGCCCGACTGTGGCGGACCTGCGCGGTGTTGTGGGAGCACCTCGATGACGTCGACCGGGCCGGGCTCGCCGCGTCGTACGCGACGGGAGATGCGCAGCGGTCCGGCACGGGCCCTGACCGCCTGCCTTGGCCCCCGTCCCCGCTGGTGACCGAGCTGGCGCTGCTCGCACTCGTGGCGGCACAGCGCTTCGCGCCCTCGGCGCGGTCCGGCGCGGCGGCGGTGGCGACGCTGCGGCAGTTGCGCCGGGACTGGATCCGTCCGGTCCCGGCGAAAGGTCTCGCGGCTGCCGCCGCCGACCGGCTCACCGTCGGACACGAGTCGACCTACGAGACGGCGACGCTTCGGGTGACGCTGCCGGACGGCCGCAGCGTGGACATCGATGTCCGGAGCCAGACCGCGGATGTCCTGCTCGTCCGGCTCGGGTCGGACGCCGAGCGTGATGTGCTGCGCTTCGCCGACGGCTCACCGCTCGGCGACACCTTCGACTCGGTGACGGCGGCTAACGGCACCGACGTCCGTCAGGTACTCGTCGATGAACTGCGGTTCGAAGGAGGCGTCGGATGAACGAGGCTGAACAGCGCGATCTCATGATCGCTTTCCTGCTGGCCTGCGACCGGCTGGCCGACGCCGCCCCGGGCACGATGGACGACACCGGCCTGCCCGCATCGGCGGAGTCCCCATTCGCCCGGCTGTGCCTGTATGTCGAGCGGGGACCCTTCCAGCGCGGGATCGCGTTGGCCGGTGCTGCCCTCCCGGCCTGGCTGCGATCCAAGGACCACGGCATTGGCAGATTGCTGCAGCGCATCGACGCGGGCGGCGACGACGGATGGGGCTGGCTGCGGCTGAACTGGGACGAAGGAACCGGCGGTACGACGGAACGGGAGCGGCTCCGGGCCAGCGACGACGGTCCGCTCGCGGCGCTGCGCCGGATGCACAAGGCACTGAGCGAACTGTGGTCCCGCCCGGCGGGTTCACCCCCCGGGGTGCTCGCGGCGGCGACGAGGCTCACCGGTCCCGACACGATGCCGAGAGCGGCCGCGATCGACGTCGTGAGAGGCCGGCGGACCGAGTTCGTCACGGTCAACCTGGAGACACGGCAGGGCATCGTGCTCGGTGGCGATCTGAAGCCGTTCCACCGCGGGATGATCAAGGCAGCGACGGCCAAGTTCCTGCCCCAGGATCTCCAGCCCGCGTTCAGCGACGAGGTGTGCGATCCGTCCTTCGTGGAGGGCGTTCATCGCGGCTTGACCGCGGTGGTTCAGCTGCTGGAGCACCACGGCGACCGACCGGGATCGGGCGGTGCGGCCGCGGAGACGGACCGGACTCTGATCGTGCACGGCCTGCTGCCGCCGGCCACGGCTGTGTCGGGCTCGGCCGCCGCTTCGGTCGCCATGAACGAGCTCGCCCGGCACATCGACAAGACCATGCGGGTCGGCGCGCACCGGGTCATCGCCACCGGCAGCTTCGAGGACAGCACCCTGCGCCTGGAGCCGTTGAACGGGCAGGTGCTGCGGGCCAAGCTCGCCACGGTCGCCGAGGACGGGTTCTACGGCTACCTGCTCGCCTACGCCGACCCAGCCGACTTCCCCGAGGCGGACCAGGTCCCGCAGAAGTACCACATCGACCTGAGGTTCCCGGACAAGCCCGGCCGTCCGCAGTACCCTGTGCTGCGCATTCCCCTTGGCGCCACGCTGGCCGACCTGGCCCGTGCGGTGTGGGGCGAGACCTTCGTCAAGTGGGCCGACACCAGCCGGGCCGCGGCCCTCCGGGACGCGAATCTGGAGCTGCTCAAGCTTCCGCCACTGCACCGCGGCTGGTCCTCGGAGGAAGAGGATCATCTGGTCGCGACCCTGGAAGCGACGATCTCCGGCGCCATCCTGCTGGCCGGCCCGGCCAGCTGCGGCAAGTCCACGATGGCACTCCGAGCGGTGCAGCGGCTGGCCGACACCGCCGACCGGGAGTACGACCTGTTGTGTCTCTCCCCCACCATCAGCAGCGTCCCGAAAAAGGACGAAATCGTCGCCGCCTGGTTCCGCAGGCCGGATCCCGGGGGCTCGGCCGCACGGCGGGTGATCCTGATCGACAACCTGCCCTGGGAGGGTGGCCAGCGCGACTCCGCCACGCTGTTGAACCAGTTGTCGGAAGAGCTCGCCGCGACGGTACTCGGCGTCGCGCACGCCGATGCGAACACCGACCTGGAGTTCGCCGGCGTGGAGACCAAGCGGCTGCTCGTGGGGCTGGAGTCGATGACCGCCTTCGCCGAGCGCATCGCCCCGCAGCTGGACAACCCGGTGGACCCGAACGTCATCCCGGTCATCGTCAGAGAGAGTCACCGGGACCTGGAGGTGATGCTGTGGCTGCTTCGCGCGGCCGGGAAGCGGGGCGTGAACACGAAAACCGTCGTCGAGGCGGCGCTGCTGCGTGAGCGCGAGCCGTTCCGCAAGATCCGGCGGACGGAGGCCCAGGGCAGGGCACTGGCCCGGCTCGCCGTTCTGTCCTACATCAGGATGCCGACCCCAGAAGACCTGTGCGCGCCACTGAAACCGCAGCACCTGCGGACGTTCGCGACCAGGGCCGGCGACGGGTGGCAGATCCTGGCACGGCCCAAGCAACTGGCCGCGCTGGACGTGACCGCGGTGGATCGCGGGCTCTGGGAGAAGCTGGCGGTCGCTCTCGCCGACTGTCTCGAGCTGCGTTCGCGGGACCTGCTGTGGGCGTGCGAGATCATCCAGCACCTTCATCAGGCAGACGCCACCGAGGCGGAGCGCTTTCTCGCCTCGCACCAGAACCTGCTGGTCCGCCTCGTGTACGACGGTGTCGACCCGCGCCATCTCGCGCGGTACATCGGACTGGTGGACCGGTATCTCGACGGCCAGGAGCGTAAGCGCCAGCAGTGGCTGACACAACTGGCCAACCAGACCGCGACGGGCCTGCTCAGCAACCAGTTCACCCCACGCGAACTCGCCCGGATCCTCCGCGTCCTGACCACCAGAGCGGCGCTGCTAAAGCACGTTTCGCAGCCCGATCCGCTGGACCGGCTGCTCAACACGCTCCAGCCGCACCTGCTGAAGCGGGTGCTGCAGCGGGCCAGCGGCCCCGGCGCCCGGATCGAGCTCATCGACGCGCTCCGGCTGTGTCGCAGCCAGTTCCTCGATGTCCGGATGAACCAGCTCACCGACGAGTTCCTCGCCTACAACACCACGACTTTGTCGGTGAGCACCTACACGGACATATTGTCGGCCGTCGACCGGCTGCAGGCCGTGCCGAAGCTCTCCCTGGAGGGCACCCAGCCGATCATGGACATCCTCGCCCACCAGCCGCCGAAGGCTCTCGGCCTGATGGCGTTCGCGGCCTGGCACGCGCTGCACCTACGGGTCCGGGCGAGGCTGCCCGGCGACAGCAGCCCGCAGAAGCACAGCACCGACCGGACCGCCGCCCGGCGAGGCCAACCGGCCCACGACGCCCAGTTGCAGCGGGTCGCCCTGGACTTCGCGTACCTGGCACGTTCCACGAACGCGTGGCACGTGTTCGCCGCACTGCACCTGCTCCGGTCCGCGGACCGGCAGGCGGCCGCACGGATCGCCCAGGAGCTAAGTGCCCGCACGGACGTCTATTCCCGGGTGGCCGCAGATCTGCGCCAGGAGACCCTTTCCAACATCGCTCACATCGTCCGTGAGATGCGCGTCCTGCACCCCAAGGGCCTGCTCGAGATCCTGTACGGGCCGGACAGCGAAGACCTGGTGGCCTACATCAGCAAGCGGATCGTCGGCGAGGGCGACGGCCGGGGTGGGTCGATGATCATCGAGTCCGCGCTCCAGGCCGAGGAGATCTACGGCGACGAGCGGCGGCCCAGTTTCGCCCGCCGGATCGCCGAACGCATCGGGATCAACTTCGTCCGGAGCGTGCTGCACGTCGACGTCCGGCTCGTGGTCGGGTTCAGGCTCATCGAGACGATCATCGACGCCGACGTCAGCTACGCGGAGGAACTGCTCGACGACGCCATCGGTGTCGTGATGGCCAAGATCGCTGTGCATCGCCCCTGGGGGCCTCAGCTCGCCCTGTTCCTCGGCAACAACCGGCGGCTGGCCGCGAAACGCAGCGTCTTCGACGAGCTGGCCGTCAACTCCGACATCCTGATCGCCATCGAGCACTGGATGGCAGACAGCCGCGACGACCTGACCCTCCGGTCCTTCCATCAGGTGGCCAACGTGCTCGATACCGACCGCCGGATGGCCCGGCAGTGGGTGGAGGTGTTCGAGCAGCAGGGGTTCAACCCGAAGATCAGGGACAGCGACCGGCCCGAACGGGCGCTCCGAGCCGTGCACGCCGTCACCGCCACGCTCGGCCGGGCCGGAGCGCACCACCGGGTCGCCGCGGCGGCCAACGACGCGTTCGACAAGACCGGCATCGGCACCAGCGACCCGAAGCGACGCTTCGGCATCACTCCCGGCGACCTCACAGAGACGGTCAGCCTGCTGCGCAGGATGGAGCCGATGAGGGCCGCCGCGGTGGTCGACGACTTGCTGATTAAGGCGGCCCAGCTGGTCCGGCACGGAGCCGGCAACCCGTTCGACCGGATGGCGGCGTTCGCCGCCATCGCGCGCATCAACCAGGATGCGGCGCGGAGCACGGTGCAGTACCTGGACAAGAACGACATGGTGCAGCACAGCCTCGTGACGGCCGTGCTCGACGAGGACGACAATCCCCACGGCCAGGCGATCGCCTTCCGGCAGCTGACGGAGCTCGACCAGGCCCGGCCGAAGTCCGACGAACGGCATCGCGCGATGACCCGCTGGCGCCATCAGCTGGACCTGATCCGCAGCCCGAAAGCCGTGGCCGAGATCCTCCGGACCGCCGCCATGTGGGACCTCGACACGGCGTGCGACCTGGCCCGAGCTGTGGCATGGGACTCCGTGCGCGCCCGGATCCGGGCAGGCTGGACCAGCGACGCCGAGCACTGGGGCTACCTCAGTGGCGTCAACTGGGCGATCGATGCCGGCCTGAACCTGCAGCTGTCGAATGACATCATGCAAGGTGTCGAGCGGGCCGGCCCGCTCACACCGGCCGCCATGGCGTCGTTGCTCGGCTTCCTGCAACTGGTCGATCCCGAAGCCGGAAGAGACCTGGCCGACCGCTTCCGCGAGCGTTTCGCCGCCGAGCTGTCGCTCCGGTTCATCGAGGACGAAACCAGCCATTACACCGATCTCGGCTGGTGTGCCCTGTATCTGCACCCCCAGCCCGACCTGGTCCAGGAGCGGCCGGATCGACTGGACGAGGTGGTGCCCCCGGCGGTCCGGCTCTGGCTGACCGCGCATCTGCACGCGGACTGGGCCGCGGAGTTGAGGGCAGACGCCTGGACAGCACTGCTCCAGGAGCACCCCGGTCAGCCGATGGGGGTCACCGACCATCTCGTCTTCACCTGTGTGGCGGCGCACCGCGACGGACGGGTCGGAGATGTGCGGGCGTTGCTTGCCCGCACATCTTCCGATGTCCCCGCGCTCGTTGCCCGGCGGCTGCACCGGGCCTCGCTCCGCTCGCAGCTGGTCCTGCTCCGCGCCGGGGTGGTCGACCCGGAGCTGCGGCCGATGTTGACCGTGCTGCGCCGGCAGCTGAAGGAACGGCTTCAGCACGAGCCGGGGCTGCGGGCATCGGCATACGCCAAGGCGATCCGCACACTGCTGAACAACTCCGACGACTGAGTGCCGTTCCGTTCGCCACCATCGACTGCCTGCCGCAGACCCTGGCAGACCCAACGATGCCACGTCCCGGACCGCATGTCCGGTACGACGTGACTCCGCAACCTGAGGACCTCCGGCAGGCGATGCACACCACCCCGCCGACGAGACCGCAGCAATCCTTCAAGGTGCTGGGCGGTTCGGCCACAGCGAAGAGGCAGATGCTGGCGCCGGATACGCTGCGTTCCCAGCCTCAGCCGACTACCTTGAGGAAGTGGTTGGCTACAGGTCGAAGTAATTCGATTGTGTCCACAAAGTGGTGAAATGTGAACTCTGGCGAAATCCTGGCCTGCCACCTTTCTGCGAGCGTTTCTGCAGTTCAAAGCCTATATAACCGAAGATCACCCAGATCTACGAGGGCACCAACCAAGTCCAGCGCATCGTGATGGCGCGGCAGCTGCTCAACGGCTAGGCCGGCAAGCCTGGACGGGCGGTGCGGTGGGGACGACGGGTCGCGTCGGCCCCACCGCGTGGTTTCGCGTCAGGCTGCGTCGTCGTCGAGGACGGTCAGCCAGGCGAAGCCGTCGCCGATCGCGGCGCCGGTGGGGGCCGAGATGGTGATCTTGTAGCGGAGCGACGCGGTGTTGGTGACCGTGTTGCCGGTGAGGGGGATCTGGATCGTCGCCTCGGTGGCGCCCTTGGGGATGGTGACCGGGAACGACAGCAGTGGCACCTGGCCGGCGGAGGAGGAGCCGCTCGCGGCCGTCTGCACCTGCACGGTCGCCGCCTCCTTGAGCTTGCCGCTCAGTGACAGCCGCATCGTCGCGGTGCCGGGGCCGTTGCCTTCGGAGACCGTCGTGTCGGCGATGCTGACCAGCACCGCCGGGGTGGCGACGCCGCCGCCGACACCCGGGGTGTCGAACGCGACGTCGGACAGATAGGCGCCGCCGGACGGGGTGGCCGGTCGGACGAGCACGGAGCGGACGCTGGTCAGGTCCACCCCGGACAGTGAGGCGATCGGCAGCCGGACCGTGCGCAGCCAGGTCTTGCCCAGCCGGCTGATCCCGTTGGCGGTGTTCGTCGACGCCGGGAACGGGGTGAGCGCCGGGCTGACGTCGCCGACCCGTACGGTCGCGGTGCCGCCCGCCTTGTCGACGAGCGTGACCGCGAGGTCGACGTCGCCGGCCGCCGTCTCGTCCCGGGCCACCCGGAAGGTGAGCGCGTCGTACTTCGTGACGTTCCACTCACCCGGGCCGAGCGCCACCCGTACCTCCGGCGACACCGACGCCGCGCTCCACTGCAGCCGCAGGACCGGGCTGACCGGCACCGACGGGGCGAACGTCGCCGGCGTCCAGTGCGGGATCTTCGAGGTCGCGGTGGTCGCCGAGCACGGGGTGTCCCCGGGGAGCACCCGCGCGGCCACGCTGTAGCAGTACGCGCCGAGGTCGAAGCCGGAGACCGAGACGTTGCCGGCCGGGCGCTCCAGCGGCGCGAGGTCCAGCCGGCGCGAGCCGGGCTGCTGGGCCTGGGCGTGGACCACGGCGCGGCCCGCCGACGGCACCGTGCCGTTCGTGCCGTCGAACAGCGGGAGGAACACCGTCTCGCCGCCCTGCACGAGCCGGAAGAAGCCGGCCATGTACGCGGTGCCGACGGCCCGCTGCTCGGCGGCGGTCAGCCGGGCCGGGCTGGCGCTGCCGCACACCTCGTCGTTGGCCGGCGACCAGTCGTCGCTGGACGGCGCGACGGACACGCCGGGCGTCCACTCGGTGTTGAAGAAGTTGTGGTCGGCTCCCATGATCATGAGGGACGACCGCAGCACGTTGTCCCGCACCGAGTACCGGGTGTCGTCGTAGAAGTGCTGGCCCTGCTGGTTGGAGACGTCGCCGTCGCAGTACGGCAGCAGCACCGCCATCGGTACGTCCGGCAGCGACGGCCGGCCGAAGTCGACCGGGGCGAGCGGCAGGACCGCCCTGATGCCGTACGGGTGCTGCCGCTCGGCGTTGAGCAGCGCGGCCTCGACCACGCCCTCGCCGCCGCGTGAGTGCCCCATCAGCCCGACGTTGGACAGGTCCAGCCGGCCTGCGAGGGGGTGCCCCGCGGTCGTGGTCCACTTCGCCAGCAGGTCCAGGTGGTCCATGACCAGCTGCCCGCGGGCCACGGCCCCGTTGTCGTCGGTGAAGCTGGCGTCCTTGGCATTGATGCCGTTGGCGCTGATCGACACGACCACGTACCCGTGGGTGGCCAGGGCCTGCGCGGTTTCGGTGTACCCGAGATAGCTGTCGATCGGAATGAACCCGGCCGCGCACGGCCAGTTGGTGTTGTTCGTCGCCCGGCTGACCGGGTTGTAACAGGCCGAATGGCGGCCGTGCAGGAACAGCACGACCGGGCGGGCGCCTTTCGCGCCGGCCGGTGCGTAGACCGCGGCCCGGATCTCGGCCGGCAGGTCGCTCAGGCCGGGCAGCGTCGTCGCCGTGTCGCCGAGGTCGTAGTCGATCCGCTCCACCTGGAACGGACCGGGCTGCGCCGGGTCCGTGTACAGCTGCTTCTTGAGCAGGCCCTTGGGCGTGGTGGGAGCGGCGGCGGACCTCGGCGGCGCCGCCTTGGATCCGGGCACCACGCCGTTCCAGGCGACGTCGACGCGCTGCGCGGCGGCGACGGCGGCGGCGGCGTCGGTGGTCTCCACGGTGAGACTCAGCCCGTCGGCCGATTCCTTCGCCGCCCCGATGACGCGCCCGTCGACGGCGAGCTCCGGCACGGCGTCGCGGACCGGCAGCGGCTCGTCGAGCCGCAGCGTCACCCGCGCGCCGCCGTCCGGTAATGCGTCGACCGTGAAGCCGCTGGAGCCGATCGGCTCGTCGCCGGGGTCCGCGGCGGCGGAGGGTACGAAGAGGCCTGCTGCGGCGATGCAGCCGGCGAGTATTGCGGACGGAAGCCGGACTCGCCCCCTCAGGGGTGCGAAACGGACCATATGCGACTCTCCCTATTTCGCACTGAAAGGTTTCAGTGCGAAATGGAAAATACGAATGACCTGTTCCAGAAGATCGCCGATAAAGAAACGCCCGGGTTACCGCGCCGCACAGCATTGTTTCAACGGTCACGATTGGTATCAGGCGATAAGACATCTCTCGGAATGCTTGATGGCCACCGGACGTCATCCGGGGCGCCGCGTCGTCCGTCCGGAGCCGGTTCGGGGATCGCTCGGCCGATCTGCCGGCTCGGCGGGACGGCTTATCGTGGCCCGGTGGCGCGGCTCGACTTCCGGATCCTGGGCCCGCTCGAGGCGCGGACGCCGGGCGACGAGCCGATCGAGCTCGGCGCCCGCAAGCAGCGCGCGGTGCTGGCGATGCTCGTGCTCGAGCCCCGCCGGGTCGTCTCGGTCGACCGGATCGTCGAGGGGCTGTGGGCCGGCGCGGCACCGGCGAGCGCGACCGGCACGATGCAGGCGTACGTCTCGCAGCTGCGCCGCGCCCTGGAGCCGGACCGGCCGCCGCGCACGCCGCCGGCGGTGCTGCTCACCCGGGATCCGGGATACCTGCTGGCGGTCGACGGCGAGCAGATCGACGCGGTGCGCTTCGCCGCCCGCGCCGAGTCCGCCCGCCAGGCCCTCGGCCGCGGCGACCTGCCCGCGGCCGAGCGGCTGCTGGGCGAGGCGCTCGGCGAGTGGCGCGGCGAGGTGCTGGCTGACCTCGCCGACGAGGCGTTCGCCGCCGCGGCCGTGGCGCACCTGCACGAGCTGCGGGACGCCGCGCACGAGGACCTGGTCGACGTCCGGCTCGGCACCGGCCGCAACGGGGCGGCGATCGCGGAGGCGCAGGCGCTGCTGGACCGCCGGCCGTTCCGCGAACGGTCGTGGGGGCAGCTCATGCTCGCGCTGTACCGCGAGGGCCGGCAGGCAGACGCGCTGGCCGCGTTCCGCCGCGCCCGCGCGCTGCTCGACGAGGAGCTGGGCCTGCCGCCAGGGCCGGAGCTGCGCGCGCTGGAGGCGACGATCCTGCGCCACGACCCGTCCCTGACCCCGCCGCCGGCGCGGGAGGCGTTGACCGTCGCCGGGACCACCGCACCGGCGGCGGAGCAGCAGGCCGCCGCACCGGCCGGGCAGCAGGCCGCCACACCGGCGGGGCAGTCGGCCGCCGAGCCGCTCGTGGGGCGCAGCGGTGAGGTGCGCCGCGTCGCCGAGCGCATCGAGCTGGCCCGCGGCGGGGCCGGCGGCGTGCTGCTCGTCGCCGGCGAGGCCGGCCTGGGCAAGACCCGCCTGGCCGAGCGCGCGGCCGAGCTCGCCGGCCGGTCCGGGCTCGACGTGGCCTGGAGCCGGTGCGTCGAGGCGAGCGCCACGCCGGCCTTCTGGCCGTGGACGCAGGTGCTGCGCGCCCTGCCGGAGACCGACGCCGTCCGGGACCTGCTCGACGTGCTCACCGGGCGGGGCGAGAACCGCTGGCGCGCCGAGGACCCGGACACCGCCCTGTTTCACCTGCACGAGGCGGTGGGCGACGTCCTGCGCGCGCACGCCGCCGCGCGGGCGCTGCTCGTCGTCGTCGACGACCTGCACGTCGCCGACGCCTCGTCGCTGCAGCTGCTGGCGCACCTCGCGCCGGCCCTGCACCGGCTGCCGATCCTGGTGCTCGCCACGCTGCGCCCGGAGTCGGCCGACGCCGGCCCGGCGCTGCGCGAGACGCTGGCGCTGCTGGCCAACGAGCGCGGCGCCGAACGGCTGCGGCTGGGCGCGCTGACCGCCGACGACATCGCCGAGTACACGGCCGGCTTCGCACCCGGGCACCGGGACCGGCCCGGCGGCGCGGTCGCCGCCGCGCTGCTGGAGCGCACCGGTGGCAACCCGTTCTACCTCAAGGAGCTGCTGCGGCTGCTGGACAGCGAGCACCCCGGCGGGTGGGGCAGCGCGCAGGCGGTGGCCGGGACCGGCGTGCCGGAGAAGGTGCGCGACGTCATCACCCGGCGCCTGTCCCGGCTGCCCGAGCGCACCCGCGCTCTGCTGGAGACCGCCGCGGTCATCGGGCGGGACGTGGACCCGCTCCTGCTGGAGGCGGCCACCGAGGACCGGGGCGAGGACGTCATGGCGGACCTCGAGCCGGCGGTCGAGGCCAGCGTGCTCCTGGAGGTGCCGGACGGCTGGGACTACCGGTTCTCCCACGCCCTCGTGCGGGACACGGTCTACGGCGGGCTGAGCCGCCTGCGGCGGGCGCGGCTGCACCGGCAGGTCGGCGAGGCGCTGGAGGCGTTCGACCGCCCGGACGACCCGGACCTGCTCGGGCGGCTGGTGCACCACTTCACGATGGCCGCGCGGCTGGGCGTCGCGGAGCGCGCGGTGCGGTACGCGACCCGGGCCGCCGAGGTGGCGATGGCGCAGCTGGCCTACGACCAGGCCGCCCGGTACCTCGAGTCCGCCCTCGGCGCGCTGGACCCGACCCGCCCGGGCGCCGCCACTTCTCGGTGCCGCCTGCTGGTGGACCTCGGCGTCGCGCGGCGGGCCGCGGGCGACGTGGCAGGCACCCGCACCGTGCTCGACGAGGCGCTGACCCTGGCCCGCCAGCTCGGCGACGACGAGCTGGCGATGGACGCCGCGACGCTGTTCGGCGGGGTGACCCTGTGGTTGTGGCGGCCGTACCTGACGGTCGACGAGCGCATGACCGGCATCCTGCGCGAACAGCTGGACCGGCTGGGCCCGGACGACCGCTACCGTCGCGCGGTGCTGCTCGGCACGCTCGCCGTCGAGCTGTACCACAGCCCCGACCGTGAGGTCGGCGAGGCGCACGCCGCGGAGGCGGTGCGGCTGGCGCGCGAGCTCGGCGACCCCGAGCTGCTGGCGCGCACGCTGAACAACTACTGGAACGCCGCGTGGGTGCCGCACCGCGAGGCGGAGCGCCGCGCCGCGGTCGACGAGCTGCTGACGATCGCGCCGCTGCCACCGACCGTCGAGGCGACCGCTCGGCTGCACCGGATGATGACCGAGGTGATCGCGGGCGACGTCGCGGGGTTCGACGCCGACCTGGCCCGCTGCGTGCGGCTGGTCGAGGGGATCCGCACGCCGGTGCTGCCGGCGCAGGTGCGGTATGCGCAGGCCGGTCGCGCGATGCTGGCTGGCCGCTGGGCGGAGGGCGAGCGCCTGGTGGGTGAGGCGTTCGCGCTGCAGGAGCACACCAGCCTGTGGGGCGCGCAGTGGATCCGGCTGGCGTTGCTGTACACCGTCCGCCGCTTCCAGGGCCGCCAGGGCGAGCTGCGCGACGAGCTGGTGCGCTGCGCCGACGAGCCGCCGTACTCGCTGCTGCGCCCGACCGCCGTGCTGGCCGCCTGCGAATCCGGCGACGAAGGGCTGGCCCGGTCGCTGGTCGAGCGTTGGGGCACGGCGCGCGAGCAGCTGTGGGGCTGGGAGTTCGTGGCGTTCCAGTGGGGCCTGATCGCGGCCCGCCTGGGCACGCCCGACCCGCGCGAGCTGTACGACGAGATCGCCCCCTTCGCCGACCGGTTCTGCACCGTCGGCAGCGGATGCGCCACCTGGGGCTCGATGCACTTCGTCCTCGCCGAGCTGGCGGCCCGGCTCGGCGACCGCGACGCGGCGCTGGAGCACGCCCGATCGGCCCGCGCCGCGCACGCCCGGCTCGGCGCGGCGCACCTGGTCGCGGCCAGCGACGCGCAGCTGGCGACCCTGGCGAAGCCCTAGCGGCACCCAAGCGCGGGCCAAACACGTGCCAAGCGGGCTCCGGCACCGTACCGGCATGACCATCGCACTGACTGATCTCCCGGTCACGGCCGGGCCCGTCTTTGTTCCCGGCGACGAGGGCTACGCGGCCGAGGTCGCGTCCTGGAACGTCGCCATCCACCACGAGCCGCACGTCGTCGTCGGCGCCACCGGCGCGCAGGACGTCGCGGCGGCGGTGCGCTGGGCCGGCACCCACGGCCTGCCGGTCGCGGTCCAGGCGACCGGGCACGGCGCGGTCCGCCCGGTGACCGGCGGCCTGCTCGTCACCACCGGCCGGATGACCGCGGTCTCCGTCGACCCGGTGACGCGCACCGCCCGCGCCGCGGCCGGCGCGCGCTGGTCGCAGGTCGTCGAGGCGGCCGCGGCACACGGCCTCGCACCGCTGAACGGCTCGTCGACGCACGTCGGTGTCGTCGGCTACACGCTCGGCGGCGGCGCCGGCCCCCTCGGCCGCCGGTACGGCTTCGCCGCCGACCACGTCCGCTCCATCGAGATCGTCACGGCGGACGGCGCGCTGCGTACCGTCGACGCCGACCACGAGGCCGACCTGTTCTGGGCGGTCCGCGGCGGCAAGGGCAACTTCGGCATCGTGACCGAGATCGAGTTCGGGCTGTTCGAGGTCGCCGGGTTCTTCGGCGGCGGCATCCACTTCCCGGGCAGCCACGCCGCCGAGGTCCTGCACGCCTACCGGGCGTGGGTGGCCGGGCTGCCGGAGGAGATGAGCACGTCGGTGGCCCTGCTGCGGCTGCCGCCCCTGCCGCTGCTGCCCGAGCCGCTGCGCGGCGCGTACGTGGCGCACCTGCGCGTGGCGTACCTCGGCACGGCCGAGGACGGCGAGGCGCTCCTCGCCCCGATGCGCGCCGCGGCGCCCGCGCTCATCGACGACGTGTCGTGGCGGCCGTACTCGGCCGTCGACTCCGTGCACCAGGACCCGGTCGACCCGCTCCCGTCCCGCGATCGCGGCGTGCTGCTGGGTGAGCTGACCGCGCAGACCGTCGACCACGTGCTGGAGGTCGCCGGGCCGCAGGTGGACGTACCGCTGATGATGGTGGAGATCCGGCACCTCGGCGGCGCGTTCGCGCGGACGCCCGCCACCCCCAACGCCGTGAGCGGCCGTGGCGCGCAGTACTCGCTGTTCGCCATCGGGCCCGGCCTGCCCGAGCTGGCGCCGGTCGTCGACGCGGTCACCGACCGGCTGCTCGCCGTGGAGACGGCGCCGGGCGGCCTGATGAACTTCTCCGGCCACGCCGCCCCGGAGGCGCTCCTGGCCAACTGGTCGACCGCCGACCGGGACCGGCTGCTGCGCATCAAGCGCTCCTACGACCCGACGAACGTCTTCTCCAGCGGCCAGGCGCTGATCGGATAAGCCTGCGCGACCCATTGGCGGCCGCACACATCCATGCCGGCGTCCTGCAACCGCGCCCGCACCTGCTCGCCCTCCGGGTGGTCGAGCAGGTGCGGGCGCGGCAGGCCGTGGGTCGATCGGCGGACTGCGGCACGTCCGCGCCATGACGGTGCCTGATGGGTAGAGAAGTGTCGCTTCAGACTGCGGCCCGGACGCCGCCGAGCGGGCCGGCGTCGCGGTACTCCACCCGCCAGGTCCTGACCGTCCGATCGGCCCCAGCAGAGGCACACAACTGGCCGACGGGGTCGAATGCGACGGCGAGGACCGCATCGGTGTGACCGATGAGCGGCGCCGCATACGGCCGCTCGTCACCGACGAGCCACAGTCGGACCGACCGGTCGTAGCTGCAGGTCGCCAGCAATGATCCATCATGGTTGAACGCCACGCCCGCAACCGCGTCCGTGTGGGCATCCAGGGGCTCGCCGGCCGGGCTCATCGTCTTGAGGTCCCACAGCCGGGCCGTGCCGTCATTGCTGCCGGTCGCGATCAGTCGACCGTCCGGACTGAACGCGACGCCCCAGACCTCATCGAGATGGCCGTGCAGCGGGCCACCGATCCGCGCCCAGGTGCCCGTGGACCAGATGCACAACGACAGATCGACGCTCACGGTGGCCAGGAACTCCCCTGACGGTGACCACGAGACGGCCGTGGCGGTGTCGGAGTGCTCGAGCTTGGCCTTCTGCCGCCGGCGGTTGACGTCCCAGATGCGCACGCTTCCGTCGGCTCCCGCCGATGCCAGCGAGCGCCCGTCCGGGCTGAATGCCACGGCCCAGACCTCATCTTCGTGCCCAGTGAGCGAATCACCCTTCTGGACGTGACGATCGGCGTCCCAGAGTCGGACCGTCGAGTCGTAGCTCGATGTCGCGAGCAGGCGACCGCTCGGGCTGTAGGCGATGTCGGTCAGTGCCCGATCGTGGCCTTCAAGTTTCGCGATGAGCCGTCGGCGCGCCGGATCCCACAGATGAATCGCGGCGTCCGCACCGGCGGACGCGAGAACCCGGCCGTTCGGGTGAAACGCCACGCCGAACACTTCGTCTTCGTGCCCATCCAGGACCGTCCGTGATGCGTCAGAGCGAGCGTCGGCGAGAATGCGAGCGGCCGTGCGGCGAGCACCGGCCACGATCTCGCCCGCTCGGTGCTCGGCGTCCTTGACGATCTGCTCGGCCTGCGCTTCGGCGCCGCTGATGATGGCGGCCGCCCGCCGGGCCTCGTCGCCGCCAGGATCGGCGGGCGGCCGCACATCGAGATCAGGTATCGCCGCGGGCGCGGCGACGGTCGAGAGGTTCGCTTCCTGCCACAGCTCGAATGCCCTCTCCTCGTCGCCGCCCAGCGCCGAGACGATGAGCTTGAGGCTCTGCCATTTGGGCAATTGCGGTCCGTGCAGGTAACGCTGCACCGTCGAGTGCGAAATCTCTTTGTTGGTCCGCTTTGCCACCTGCCGCAATGGGGGCCGTCCAGCGGTCAGATACAGCGCCTCCATGTAGTCGAACAGAGCGGACGCTGCGGCATCGGGTCGCTGAGACTTGTGTGATTGCGTCAAGCCATTCTCCGCATGTCCTGAAGCGTCGACATGACCGTCGTTGCCCTCACATCGTCTCGGGAACTGCTACCGGCCGAGGTTATCGCCGCCTGAGCACCATCGACAGTAGCCGAAACGCGCGTTGCCGCCTGGCCTGGCTCCGCGACCACAGGTAGACCCAGCTCGGCACAATGACCAACAGAATCGGAACAACCGAGGTCAAAAGAACGTAGATGCTCACGATGCCTCCAACTATCGCGCCGCTTCAACCTCCCACAGGATGAATTACTTGCCAGTAACATGGCGGTTCGGCACCATCTTGCTACGGATTGCGACGCGACCTTCGATACGGCTGAACGCCGCCGGGCGTCTCAAAATGTCTCATGACACGACACAGAGACGACCGGGGCGGGGGGGGGGGGGGGGGGGGGGTTGGGGTAGGCCCCCCCGCGGCCCCGCGCGCGACCCCGGGGGATGTGAAAACCCCCCGCCAATTAATGCCAGAGC